>JANODF010000718.1:0-2805 GCA_031412555.1 Archangium sp.
CGGCGGCACCACCGTCCAGAAGGTGAAGGTCTCGTCGAGACCGATGGGGTCGAGCTCGCGGGGAAAAGACGGTGCGCCCGCGAAGAGCGCCTTCACCTCGCTGTATTACGCAGAGCACGGAGGTCAGCTGCTCTTCGCCAGCGAGGTGAAGGCGCTCTTCGCGGGCGCACCGTCTTTTCCCCGCGAGCTCGACCCCATCGGTCTCGACGAGACCTTCACCTTCTGGACGGTGGTGCCGCCGCAGACGGTCTTCAAGGGCATCACCGAGCTCGAGCCGGGTCACGCCCGGGTCTGGCGGCGCGGCGCCTTCGTGCACGACGTCGCGTATTGGAAACCCATCTACCCCGAAGGCGCGACCCATCGTTTTCAGGGCTCGTTGCAAGACGCCACCGAGGCGCTCTCGTTCGCGCTCGAAGAAGCCACCCGGCTTCGCATGGTGCGGGCTGACGTGCCGGTGGGCAGCTATCTGTCGGGCGGGCTCGACAGCTCGGTGGTGGCGGCGCTCGCTCAGCGGGCCAAACCGTCTGGTTTTCGCACCTTCTCGCTGCGTTTCGCCGACGCCGAATACGACGAGACGCCGTATCAGCGGGCGATGGTCGAGCGGCTCGGCACCGAGCACTCGGAAGTGCTGGTCAGCCGCAAGCAGATCGCCGACGTCTTTCCTTCCGTGGTGCGCTTCACCGAGCGTCCGATTCTGCGCACCGCGCCGGCGCCGCTGTTTCTGCTCTCGAAGCTGGTGCGCGACAGCGGCATCAAGGTGGTGCTGACCGGCGAAGGGGCCGACGAGATGTTCGCCGGCTACGACTCGTTCCGCGAAGCGAAGGTGCGGCGCTTCTGGGCCACCAACCCGAAGTCGTCGTGGCGACCGCGGTTGCTCGAGCGGCTCTACCCCTGGCTGCTGCGGTCTCCCGTCTCACAGCAGGCGATGACGCGGCAGTTCTTCGGGCGTGGCCTCGAGAACGCGCGCAACCCGGGCTTCGGCCACGAGCCTCGCTGGAGCGGCGCTTCGGCCCTCAAGCGTCTCTTCAGCCCCGCCCTCAAAGACGCGCTCCAGGGGCACGACTCGATCGGTCGGCTGCTCTCGAACCTGCCGGCCGAGTTCCCCCGGTGGACTTACCTCGCGCAGGATCAGTACCTCGAGGTGCGCACGCTGCTCTCGGGTTACCTGATGTCGAGCCAGGGCGACCGGATGCTGATGGGCAACAGCGTGGAAGGCCGCTTTCCTTTCCTCGATCGCAACGTCATCGCGCTGGCCAACTCGTTGCCGGCGTCGTTCAAGCTCAAGGTGCTCGACGAGAAGCACGTGCTCAAGCGCGTCTCGAAAGACCTGGTCACGCCTGCGATTCTTTCGCGGGCCAAGCAGCCATACCGCGCGCCCGATGCGCTCTCGTTCATCGGCGCCGATCGCCCCGGCTGGGTCGATGAGCTGATGAGTGAGCCGGCGCTGAAGGCTTCAGGGCTGTTCGACCCGCGGGCGGTGGGCGCCTTGTGGAACAAGTGCCTGGTGCGGAACGACGGCCAGTTCTCCAACGCCGACAACATGGCGCTGGTGGGCATTCTGTCGTCGCAGCTGGTGCATCAACAGCTGGTGCGCGCGGCTCCGTCGACGAAGGTGCCGGTGATCAAGACGTTGATCGAAAAGTGAAGCGGACTACTTGAGTCGCTGAGCCGCGATCCATGCGGTGATGACTGCTTCGTCGACCGAGGTGTGCTGCGAGCCGGTGCTGTTCGCCTCGACGTAGCCGCTGCCGTGCTTCTTACCAGTGGCGGTCTCCGCGCAGTCCGCTGGGCTGACGAAGCGCTTGCCCGAGAGCCTCTTCCCAGTGCGACGATCGAAGATCGACAGCGCCTTGACCTCTCGTTCGAGCAGCACCTGGAAGCGGGCTCCGTTGAACCCCGCGTACGTGCACGACACGGGGTCTTCGGGCTCAGCGAGCGTGTCTTGAATCACGACCCAGTCGATGTCCCTGAGCTGCTTTCCGGGCCCGAAGTACTTCGTGGCGCCTGCGGGGTAGACCACCGTTCGACGGCCCGCCGCGTGAGGGGCCGTGTCACTGGCCCCGAATCGAAGCCCCGTCGAGTCGTCGACCATGAAGCTCACCGAGAACCACGTCGAGAGTTCGTGTCGTGGCGTGACCAGGGACACCACCTCGCGGCCCGGTATGGTGATGGTCACGGCGATGTCGGGACCCCACTTCTCGTCTTCACCACCTTCGATCACTGCGATCGGCTTCGTTGCCAGTGGCGCAAGGTCGAGCGGAATCAGAAGGCGCACCAGATTCTTTTCGGTTCCGTTGATGCTGACGGTCTTGCCCCCTGCTTCGATCGTCGAGCCTTTCGGCAGCTCGATCGCGTCGAGCTCGTACTCCGCCGCGAACAACGAAAAGAGCACCGCCATGCTGGTTCCGGGAAAGCCCAGTCTTTCGCCATCGAGCACGGGCGGCGCCATCACCATCGGCTGACCCGCGTCGACAGCGCGCGTGGCGACCCGCGCTGCTTCGGGCGGTGGTGACCGGCAACTGGCGAGGGCGAACACCACGAGACACGCGGGCCGGAAAACCATGCCCGCGCGTAGCACGGCAGCGCCGGTCAATGTGACGTTCGGCAGAGCACTTCAGCGAACGATGCGCCGGTAGCGCGCTTCGATGAACGTCATCAACCCGGAGGCCACGGTGCCCGCGGCGACCAGGCCCAGCAGCAGGTCCCCGTGCCACTGGGTGCCGATCACCTTGAGCGCCTGGCCCATGTCCTTCACCTCGCGTGCGCTCACGTTACGCGCCGCGCGAAGGAGGAACCAGCCGACGA
>JANODF010000719.1:0-9661 GCA_031412555.1 Archangium sp.
CGCCGGCCAAGACGGCCTCTTCACCAGCACCTACGCCCAGCCGCTGACGCGGGTGAAGTGGCAGGTCACCGAAGGCCGCCTGATCGCCCGCCTCGCCTACGAGCGCGTGAAGGACACCGACGGCAAAGGCGTGGGCAACGCCACCAACGACGGCATCGTGGTCGCCTCGTACCCGATCACCAGCCACTTCGACATTCGCCGCCAGTACAACCCGCAGACCGGCGAGCAGCTCAACGTCATCGAAGAGAATACCCAGGACCGCCCCTGGTTCGAGCGCCAGTTCATGCGCGTCAACTGGTCGCGCAACGAGTCGACCGACAACTACGAGTTCGACACCCTCTCGCAGATGGGCGTCTACGGCGGCGTGCACTACACGCCCCTGGCCTACGACGTGACCGACCCGGCCGACGAAGACGCGCCGCACATCGACGCGGCCAGCGGCTACCTCGACATCACCAACAAGGCCTTCGCCGTGCCCGAGATGGTGACCATCGAGCAGTGGGGCTTCACCTTCCCGGCCTGCTTCCTCGACGCCGACATCGGCGGCGGCGGCGCGCCCACCACGCAGTGTTCGCCCGTCGAGCTGACCATTCGCAACTCGTTCCGCAAGGTGCCTGACAACGACTACGAGCCGGCCGACTGGGATGGGTACCGGTTCCAGGCGTTCGGCGCGTTCACCACCGATCGCAAGGGCTACGCGCGTGAGTACGGCATGACCGACACGCAGTGGCACCGCTTCATCAACCGCTACAACCTGTGGGACCGCAGCCACTTCTACACCGACCCCGCAGCGAAGACCGGCGCCGTCACCTGCTTCACCACCGGCACCACCCCGGTGGGCGCCGACGCGCACCGCGACGTGAACGACAACGGCACCGAAGACGAGTGCGAAGCGGTGGGCGGCGGCTCGCGCTGCGACACCTTCAGCCAGAAGTGCACCCTGCCCTTCCGCGACCGCGTGGTGAAGCCGGTGGTCTGGTACTACACCGAAGGCAGCAACCCCGACTTCTTCGACTCCAGCCGCGAAGCGACCCACGAGTGGGACGTGGCGCTGCGCAGCTCGATCCAGGCGGCCCGCTACACCGAGTGCGTGCGCACCAAGGGCAGCGGCTGCAACGACGCCTCGCCCATGTACTTCGGCCAGCAAGACGACAACCAGGACGCCATCTGGCTCGCCAAAGAAGTCGATGACTGCCGCGCCGGCCTCTACGTCTCGGCCGTCGACTGCGAAGCGTTGGCCGACACCCTCGGCGCCGAGCGCAACATGACCCCGGGCGTGATCGCGCTGGCCAAGATGCAAGAGGCCGCCGTGCTCTGCCACAGCCCCGTCGAAGCGAACGACCCCGCGGCCTGCGGCTCACCCCGCCTGCCGGCCACCCTCACCTCGGCGCTCTGTTTCTCCGCGCGCCTCGAGGGCAACGACGAAGTGCTCGCCGAGTGCCGCAAGGCCCTCAACGTGCGCAAGGGCGACCTGCGCTACCACGCGATCAACACCATCGTGACGCCGCAGACGCCGTCGCCCTGGGGCATCATGGTCGACGCGTGCGACCCCCTCACCGGTGAGAAGGTCTCGGCCAGCATCAACGTCTGGTCGCACGTCACCGACCTGTGGAGCCAGGGCGTGGTCGACACGGCCCGCTACATCAAGGGCGAGCTGACCACCGCCGACGTCACCGAAGGCACCTACGTGCGCGACTGGGCCAGCGCGGCCGAAGCGGCCAGCACCGGCGGCTCGCTCGCCCACCTGGGCCCCGATGAGCAGAAGCGCCAGCTGGCAGCATCGCTGGGCGCCGACATGGTCAACCTCGACGCCAAGCTCGAGCAGATCAAGGGCAGCACGGCCTTCAAGAAGGCCAAGGCCATGCGCGCCGAGCTGAGCGACGTGCGCTTCGACGCGAAGCAGGGCAGCACCACCCGGGCGATCTACGACGCCCGCCGCAAGCACGCCCTCGACACCCCCACTGAAGCAGCGCTCACCACGCGCACCATGCAGCAGCTGGCGGGCAACGCCTCGAGGTTCGACACCAGCAGCATGCTGGCCTTCGCCTCTCCGCTGCGCGGCGCCAACCCGGCCATCGCGCGCGAGCTGAACCAGGCGCGTGAGCTGGCGCTGGCTGAACGCGGCGCGTGCATCATGCACGAATCGCCCGCCCCCCTGGGCATCGCCGATCTCGCCAACGTGCTCGAGGCGAAGTTCGGCCCGTTCAACCCCGCCGCCTCGAAGGCCGACCAGGCCGCGCACGCCGAACGCGCCCGCCGCTACGTGGCCCAGCGCGCGCACTACGCGGTGCTGACGCACGAGATCGGTCACTCCATCGCGTTGCGCCACAACTTCGTCAGCTCGTCCGACGCGTGGAACTTCCGCCCGCAGTACTGGCAGCTGCGCACCGACAACGGCACCAACAACACGCCCTGCACGGCGGTGGATCCCACGGGCAGCTGCCTGGGGCCCCGCTCCCTCGACGCGATCAACGCGAACGAGCGGGCGAACCTGCTGAGCATGTTCATGCAGTCGTCCACCATGGACTACGCCGGTGAAGCGACGCAGGACTTCCTGGGCCTGGGCGCCTACGACTTCGCCGCCACCCGCATGTTCTACGGCGACGTGGCCGCGGTGATCGACGACCCGCAGATGCGTGCCGGTTCTGACAAGGCGCGCGGTGCGCTCGGCAAGATCGACAACTTCGGCGGCATTCTCGGCATCAGCTTCGACGTGGGTGACGGCGCCGGTGGCACCGACCCCATTCACTACACGGGGCTGCAGTCGAACTACGGCATGATCCGCGACTGCGTGGCGGTCGACCCGGCCAAGTACCGCCCCGCGACCTGGCACGAAGAGTCGATGGGCACCTGGAACCCCACCGTCGACGGCTTGATCGTTCAGGTCAACGGCGCGTACCAGAAGTGCCGCCAGATTCCGGTCGACTACATCAACTGGTCGCTGCTGCGGGCCGCGCGCCCCAGCGAAGCCGCCAACGTGCGCTCGACCAAGGTGATCGACCCGTTCAGCCGCGTGCGTTTCCCCTACGGCTTCGCCACCGATCGGTGGGCCGACCTGGGCAACCTCTCGGTCTACCGCCACGACAACGGGGCCGACCCGTACGAGCTGTTCGACTTCTTGATCAGCCAGCAGGAGGTCAACCACATCTTCGACAACTACCGCCGCAACCGGCAGACGTTCTCGGTGCGCACGGCCTCGGGCCGCACCCTCTCGCGCTACAACGAGAAGCTGCGTGACGCGGCCAAGGGCATGGGCCTCATCGCGAACATCTACAAGGATTTCGCGGTCGAGGTTGGCTACGACTACGACACCCTCTGGCCGTACCTGGGCACGCTGCTCTTCAGCGAGAACCTGGTGGCCTCGGGTCTGGGCTTCGATCACTTCGCCCGGCAGATGGCGCGCCCGCAGTCGGGCCCGCACAGCCTCGAGGGCGGCATTCTGCGCTCGACGCTCGACACCGTGGCCGACCCCGGCAACACCGTCGTCACCATCCCCAACGGCGCCACCGGTTACTTCGGCAACGTGACCTTCGGCGGCCGCCCGATGGAGAACGCGCTGTCGGAGACCAACGGCGAATACGACAGCGAGTTCACCATCAACGTGGGCAGCTACTACGACAAGGCGTGGGCCCCGATGTTGATGACGGAGTCGGTCGACAACTTCATCTCGGACAGCCGCCGTGACTTCCTCGATGGCCGGTACCGCGCGGTCTCGATGGCCGACCTGTTCCCCGAAGGCTACCGCCGCTGGTTGGGCAACAACCTGACGGGTGACGACGCGATGAAGGGCAGCCGCCTGGCCGCTCAGAACGGCGTTCCCACCGTCGAAGGCGGCTTCCCCGCCGCGGGCATCGGCTACATCTCGTGGTGGAAGCCCACCCCGGAGATCTGCTTCCAGTCGGCCAGCTCGCTGGAGTGCGGCGTCACGCCGGCCAACAGCATCGTGATCGACCCGCAGATCGGTTGGGAGCAGCAGAAGTTCCTGATCGCGATGACCCTGATGTACCTGCCTGAGAACGCGCAGCAGGGCTGGCTCGATCAGATGAACATCTGGGAGCTGGGCGCCGACTCGGATCCGAAATTCACGAACCGCATCGAGCTGCACCTGCCCGAGGGCAAGGTGTACATCGCCAAGACGTTCGGCAAAGAGACGATGTTCGGCAAGGTGGTGCAGCGCGGCGTGTCAGCGCGCATGCTCCAGTACGCGAACGAGCTGGTCTCGGCGGCGTACGTGACCGACCCGGGCCCCGATCTCGACGGCGACACCGTGCCCGACTGGACCACCCCGCGCATCGTGGCTGGCAAGGCCGTGGTGAAGTTCGACCCGACCATCGACTCGGTCAACGCGCAGGGCGGCGTGGTCTCGGGCCGGCCGGGCTGTGATGCCACCGACAGCACCCAGTGCACCTGCACGTCGAACCGGGCGTGCTTGCTGCTGCAGAAGTACACCGAGCTGCCGTTCTTCATGCGCCAGGCGATGCGTGACTACGGGCTGGCGAACCCCAGCATGAAGGGCATTTACTGAAAGCGGACTGACCGCCTGAAGAAGTGAAACGCCGTGACGCCGGCAAGGGTCACGGCGTTTTCTTGTGCTTCAAGCCCGGGCGACGGCGACGCGCAGCGCACCGGAAGTCGCGCCGAGAACGGCGATCACCACCAGCACGGACGCGAGCAGCAGGCTGTTGAGCGCCTGGGTGGCGCACGCGGTCATGATCATCTGAACGTCGGCGATGTCGGCGTTCGCCCAGGCCTTCACCAGACCCGTGACGCCCCACATGGTGCCGAGAAAGCCGGTCATGAGGGTCAGCGCGCTGAGGGAAAGGAACAAGGGAATGAAGCGGCGCTCCGGCCGCCACGCCAGAACCAGGGAGGCGAGTACGGTGAGCCCCCCGAACAACAGGGTGGGAAACATCGTCCAGCCGCCCTCATCGAAGAAGTTGGTCATGCGGCTCGGACACCGAGCCCCCCAACCAGTTCCCAAGGTCCCCTCTCCCTCTGGGAGAGGGTCAGGGTGAGGGCCTAACGAAGAGGGACGCCGATGATCCGATCCAGGATCGCCGAGATGGCCTCCGTCGAAAGCCCGAGCGACTCAGCCTGAGCCAACAACCGGGAACGCAACTCGAGCTCACGAGCCGGATCGATGCGGGCCACCTGGTTCTGCTGCTTCCACGCCCAGATCTCTTCGACGACAGAAGCGCGCCGGGCGAGCAACTCGATCAACTCTGCATCGAGCGCATCCAGCTGAGCGCGCATCTCCTCCAGCTTCACGGAGACAACGTCCTCATGGTGCCCGCGGTGACGCCGAACTGCTCATGCACCTCGAGGCGTTGCTGCAGCTCTGAGGGCGAACACTTCCCGGCGAGCACGTCTTGCCAGGCCGCGAGCACCGAGCTGCACGTCGCCTGATCCTCCCAGACGAACTCGACCCGGAAACGTTTGACGCCCGCCTTGATCAAGCGCGGCACGGCCTTACCCGCACTCTGCGCCTGCGCATTGAACACCGTGTTCCGGCACCCGATGTCGACCACCACGGGGTGCTGACGCCCTTCCCTGTCTTGCAGGGCGATCTTCTGCTTCTCGCAAGGCCGGCCACAGGTCCTGAAGTCGCGCCCCTGCGAGATGGTGTGCGCGTAGACGCAGTGTTCGGTGTGGAAGGTGGCGATGTGGTGATGCACCGCGACGGTGATGCGTTCGGCAGGCAGGGAGCCGAGCATCGCGTGCAGCTGCGTCTCATCGAGATCGTGGGCCGCGGTGAGCGTGTCGCAGCCCATCGCGAGCAGGTGCCGCGCGGTGACCGAGTTGGTCACGTTGAGCGAAAAGTCACCGTGTACCACCGGCCCGGCGACCGTCGAGCGCGAGAAGTGAACGAGCCCGCCCCAATGCCGCACCAGCACCGCATCCGGAGCGAGCTTCTCGATGCGTCGATCGATGCCGTCTTCACCCGGCTTCTGCACCCGCGTCGTCGCAATCACCACGTGCAGCCCCGCTTCACGCGCCCGAACGACGGCTTTCTCGAGGCCGACCAGCTCCATCCAATCGAGCTCGACCTCAGGAAGACCCGCTGCGATCACCGCCTCCAACTGCGGAGCCGTACGCACCAACGGAATCAAGCGCGGCCCGGAAGGCGCGACCCACGGCCGACGTGCAGGCAAGGTGGCCGCTTGAGCAGCCAACTGCGCCGCGACGGGCACCGGCGAGATCTCATGACGAAGACCTGCGAGCACTTTGGGCTCGAGCTCAGCGACCAACGAACGCCGCAGGGCCTTGAGCGCGGAAGGCGGCAGATACAGCCCGGCGCCGAGCCCATCGAGCTGCACCTCAGCCAGACGGAAAGGTGTGCCACCGAAGCTGCCCAGCTTCTCCGAGAGCAGCTCGACGCCCAGGCTCACGTTCGATGCCGCGCTCAACACGGCCTCGCTGCGGCCGGTGACCGAGACGCCCTTCCCCACGTTGCCCAGCGCGGTGGCGACGGCCGTGAGCGGCTCACCGAGCGCACCCGACACCACGAGCTTCACCGGGATGTTCCCCAGCGCGCCGCGCATGCCTTCATCGACGGCCGCGTTCGCGTCGGCGGTCAGCCGGGGATCACTCGAGAGCCACACCTTGTCGCCCGCGCGCACCTTCGACAGATCCGGACCCGGCCGGCCGAACCGCAGCCACCATCCACCAGGCGCAGCCTCCACGCCGAAGAGCGGACCACCTGGTTCTTCGTCTTGCGGATGGCCCGTATCGAAGCCCACACCGCAGCCCGGAATCGGATCCGGCAGCTCGAGCGGAACACCTCGATTGTCAGCCGGGTTCGCGCCACCGATCACCGGCAGCGACACCTTGGTGGCTCCGAGCGGCTGGCCCAACTTCCCGATCGCCACCCCACCCGTCGCTTCACGTTTCGCGCGGCGAATGCGCACGGCACCGGGCTTGAGCTCGACCACTTCACCGAGCAGCGCGCCGCGGTTCTTGGGGAAGCGGCCTTCGACCATGCTCTGGTGATCCGAGCCGCCGAGAAACCCATCGGAGAACCCGCGCGAATACGACACGGCCATGCGGCCCAGATCACGCTGAAGCTGCTGCTGCGCCTCGGGTGACTTGTCGCGCTGCTCCGCGATCGCGTCACGCCAGCGTTTGTAGCCTTCGACCGCCGAGAGCACGTAGGCCGGGCCCTTGAGCCGGCCTTCGATCTTCAAGCTCGCCACGCCGATGTCCGAGAGCTCCGAGACCGCGCGCGCACCGGCGAGATCCATCGGGCTGAGCAGGTACGCCACGTCACCCAGGTCACGCACTTCGCCGTCGACCACCAACTGATACGGCAACCGGCACGACTGCGCGCATTGCCCGCGATTGGCCGAGCGACCGCCCCAGGCTTCCGAGGTGAGGCACTGGCCGCTCCACGACATGCACAAGGCGCCGTGAATGAAGACCTCGAGCTGCAGCGACGTGCCGCGCGCGAAGGTGCGGATCTCATCGACCGACAGCTCACGCGGCACCACCACACGCGTGGCGCCGAGCTGCTGCGCGAACGCCGCACCTTCCGGGCTGGAGATCGTCATCTGCGTCGAGGCATGCACCTCGAGCGTCGGAGCGACGGCGCGCGCCAACAACGCCACCGCGGGATCCTGCACGATGATCGCGTCGACGCCGGCGGCCGCACACGCGCGCAGCACCAACTCTGCGAACGACAGCTCGTGCTCGAACACCAACGTGTTCAACGTCACGTACGCCCGCGCACCCGCCCGGTGAATGCCATCGACCAGCGAAGGCAACCGTTCGACCGAGAAGTTGGTCGCGCGCGCGCGGGCGTTCATGCCCCCATCGAGACCGAAGTAGACGGCGTCGGCACCGGCGGCGAGCGCTGCCGCGAGGCTGTCGTCATCACCTGCCGGAGCGAGGATCTCGGGGACCTCCATGAGAGTCAGTGGCGCAGCCGCGCGTCTTTGAGGCCCGAGACGATCGCCACGTGGTCGCCGACCTTGAGCGCGTCGTAGAGCTCGAGGATGTCTTCGTTCGAGTGCCGCACGCAGCCGTGGCTGACGTCTTCACCGAGCTGCTTGTTGTTCGAGGTGCCGTGGAGTTCTTCACCCGAGCGGCTTCCATCAGACCAGGACAGATCGAGCAGCCGCGGACCGAACACCGGGCCACCCCAGAGCCGCTGACCGAGCGCGAGTGACTCCGCCTCGCCGAGCTTGGTGGTGACCTTCTTGAAGCCCTCGTCCGTGGAGGTCGCCTTCGCGCCCACCGCGTTCATGAGGATCTTCTCGAGCTTGCCCTGCTTGTCGAAGAGAAAGGTGCGGTGTTCATCTTTGAGCACCACCACGCGCACCGGCTTGCCTTCGAAGAAGGGCACCGGCACGTTCTTCGACTGGCCCTGCTGACCGGCCGCCGAAGCGAGCTGATCGAGCGCCCGCAACGTGGCCGCGTCGACGATGCCGCTGGGCTTCACGTCGGGGAACATCTTCGAGGCGTTGACCTGGAAGTTCTTCACGGCCTTGGCCGACATCGGGCCGAAAGAACCATCAGCCGCGTTGGGCAACGCGAAGCCCATGTCGGTCATCGCCTGCTGGAGCTTCTTGACGCCTTCGCCCTTGGCGCCGGAAGTCAACGTGCCACCCGCGAGCACGGCGCCGAGCTGAGCGTCGCCTGCAAAACGGGGGTTGAGCATCGACGGGCCCGCAGGGCGTGCACCCGGGCGTGTACCAGGCGTCCACGCTGGGTTGGCGGCATCAGGCTGCGGCGCGGGAGGCGTCGGCGGCGTGGTGCTGGTGGGGGTCGTGGCGACAGGTCCGGTATTGCGGCCGAGGGGAGCGGGCATGAGCGTTCTCAGTAGCAGGTTTGGGGAGCGAAATCAGTGGTGCGCCTGACGGCGGGCCGCCTCGACGACCAGGGCGATCAGCGAGCTCGACGAGGTGACGCGTTTGCCTTCGATGCGGGTGCGCAGGGCGACGCAGAGGTCCCACGCCTCCTGGGTGGTGAGCGGGCGGCGGGCGGCCTTGCGGCCTTCGTTGCTCACCAGCACCGTCAGCTCGCCCGACCTGGCGTCGAGCATCACGTCGATGTCTTCGCGGGGCGTGCGGCCGGCCAGCAGCACCACGGCGCCGAGATCGCTCACCGAACGCGGGGCGAAGTCAGCCAGCGTGGTGGGGAAGATCGCGTCGTTGACGGCCTTGAGCACGTGGCCGGTGATCGAGTCGACCCACGGCACGTTCTGCTGGAAGCGGGCGAGCGCAGGGCCGATGTCGCGCAGATCGGAGCGGCTCAGCTCGGCTTCATCACCTTCGTGGGTGACCACCCGGAACTCGCCGGAGGTCTCCATGAAACGCAGCTCGACGTCCTTCCCGCCGACCTGACCACGCACCGCCGCTTCACCGGACTCTTCGATGCGCTCGACCTCGTTCACGCGGAAGGCCTTGAACGGGCGGGGCTGGGTGGTGAAGCGGGGGGTGGGCGCGCTGTCGTTGATCATGTTCTCGTGGGCTCCTGCGACAGTTCTCGGAGGTGCCCTCCGGCCGCGCGCGACAGCCGTACGGACCTTTCGCGACATCGAATTTCATCAATCAGTTCATGATCTTAGAGCGCGAAACGCAGCAAAAGGCGCCCGCACCGGTTAACAAGCCGCCGGGGGATTCAACATGCGCTGGTTCATCGCCGTGCTCGCCGTGGTGTCTGC
>JANODF010000720.1:0-3893 GCA_031412555.1 Archangium sp.
CCTCACCCGGCCGCTGGCCGACCTCTCCCCGCTGGCGCCGGGAGAGGTTAACGACGCAGTGAGACCAGCGCGTTCTCGAGTTCCGCTTCGTTCTGCGGCTCGGGCGGGAGCACGGTGTTTGCCTCTGCTGCGGTGAGCCCCGCGAAGAGACCTTCGACCCGCGATGCCCACTTGAGGCTGAGCGCTTCCGGCAGATCAGCCTTTTCACCTCGACGCTTCTGCTCCACCAACTCCATCGCGTCGTCGAGGCCGTAGCGGGTCAGCAGCGTGGTGACGTCGGTCACCATCTCTCCGGTCAGCAGCAGGTGCGTTCCCGTCAGCGTCGTTCGCAACACGTAGAGCAGCTTCTTCGCGCTGCGCATGCCGCCCTTCTTCCACTCTTCTCGCTGCTGCGTTCCGAAGCCGGCGTAGTGACGCGCGACCCGGCTCGAGAGGGAACGGCGAATGATCGGCACCAGCGTGTCGAAGCCCGGGCCCGTCGACATCGCGAAGCCCGAGAGGAATCGCTCGAGGTAGTTGCCGTTGCCTTTGAGGATTCCGAGCAGCACTCCGCCGAGCTCGTTGCTGGAGTAGTCGATCTCGACTCCGTCGATGACTTCGAGGCGCTCGGCCGGGGCGGCCACACGCGGGAAGCCCAGGAGCGTGGAGGTCGGCGCGAGGTGCACGCACTTGAGATCGAGGTCGGAGTCCGGAGACGGGAAACCGTAGGCGTGCGCTCCGGAGAGGGAGATCACCACGTGGTTTCGCTTGGTGGATTCGTGGTCGAGGACCGACGAGGCGACCTGGCGCTGGTGTTCAGTCAGGGTCTGTTGTGCGGCGTTCATTGGGTTGATGACTCCAGTGGCCCCTCACCCTGACCCTCTCCCCGGCGGGGAGAGGGGATCTTGTTAGCGGCCGACCATCGTTGCTTGCAGCTTGCCTGTGGGCGGGGTGAGCAGGCCTTCGTTGAGACGGGTCCAGGTTTGGGCCACCGGATCAGCGACCCAGAGATCGGTGAACTCGGTTTGACCCGTACCGCCCGTGGCACCGCCTCCGAAGAGGTAGAGCTTTCCGTCACGTGCAGCTGAGGCCGCGGAGAGCCGGCCCGTCGGACCGAACGCCGTCTGCAACGTCCACGGCGTGGTGGCTCGCACGTCGAGCGCCCAGAAGTCTTCCAGCATCGATGCGGGCGAGCTCAGCAGGCCAGAAATTCCGCTGAAGAGATGAACCGGCGAGCCATCGTAGAGCGCGCCCTTCACTCTCGCGATCGGCCCGGTGGCGATCGGCGGCGTCTTCCACAGGCGCGTCGTCACGTCGAAGCGCCACAGCTCCCTGATGTCCATGCTCGCGGAGTTGTTGCCGCTGAACACCACGAACTCCTTCGCTACCGGATCGAACGCCGCCATCGCGTTGATGCGATCTCCCGGTGCGCCCGTCGCGTTGCGGCCATGCACTTGCGACCAGCTGTTGGTGGCGAGATCGAAGGTGAGCAGCTCCGAGAGACCGGTGCCCAGCTCGGTGCTACCGCCGAACACGTACCACTTCGAATTCACCCCATCGAGCGCAGCCGCCGCGCCGAACCGTTCAGAAGGCGGCGTGCCGGTGGTCACCACCTTGCGCCACGCCGGCGGCACCACGGTGAAGTCGAGCGCCCAGACATCGGTCGGCACCAGCGTGCCAGCACCATCCACCCCACCCCAGACCAGCATCCGGTTGCGCGGCAGATCGAAGGTGGCCACATGACCCGCTCGCCCCGGAATCGGACCGTTGGGCGTGGCCGGGTTGAGCTGCGTGAAGGTGTTGCTGATCAGATCGAACTTGAAGACGTCGTTGGTGGTGTTGCCCATGCTGAAGCTGAGTGCACCGCCGAAGATGATCAGCTCCGTGGCCCGGCAGCGAAAGTCGGCGCAGATCTGCTGCGGCCCACACACCAGCCCGCATCGCCCGCAGTTGAGCGCGTCATTGCCCAGCGGCGCCTCACACCCATTGGGTGAGAGCAGGTCGCAGTTGCCAAAACCCGCGTCACACCCGCTGACCTCGCAGGTGCTCGCTTCACAGCGCGAGCTCGCGTTGGGCAGCGAGCAGCGTTGATTGCAGCCGTTGCAGTGCGCCACCTCGATGCGCGTGTCGACCTCGCAGCCGTTGGTGGGCTCCTGATCACAATCCGCAAAGCCCGTGCTGCAGGCGCCCAGCCCGCACAACGACTGCGCGCAGCTCGACGTGGCGTTGATCGACGTACACACGCGGCCACACACCCCGCAGTTCTCGGGCGAGTCGATGGTGCGCAGCTCGCACCCGTCTTCCCTCACGTCGTTGCAGTTACCGAAGCCCGCCTGGCACTGAAACTGGCACCGGCCGACCTTGCAGGAGGGCACCACGTTGGCGAATTCACAGACCGCCCCGCAGGCGCCGCAGTTGTTCCGGTCGTTCTCGGTGTCGAGACACTTCCCCTCGCAGCAGGTGCGGCCCTTGGCGCAATCCGTCGGCGATTTGCAAGGGCCTCCCTCGGTGGGACAGCCAGTGAGTACAATCAGTAACGTTCCGGTAATCAGCGAGCGGAGACACATGCGGTGCTCGAACGGTACTCCACTACCGGGCGTCATCTTTGTGCGTCTGTTCGGTTAGACCGTGGGGCCATGAGTCAGTCGACGACCCCCCGCGTTCGCGGCAAGTCCGCAACTTCCTCAGCTCGAGCCAAAACCGGCAAACCGACCAAGCTTCAGTTGGCGGGTGGTGATGAAGCGCGGCAATGGGCCCTGTTGCAGGCCCTCACCGCCTTCCGCGATGGCGACTTCACCGTGCGCCTGCCCACGAACTGGGGCGGGCTCGAAGGCCGCATCGCGGAGACCTTCAACCAGGCCATCACCCAGGAGCAGCACATCTCGGAAGAGGTCGCGCGCCTGAGCGTGTCGGTCGGTAAAGACGGCCGGCTCACCCAGCGCATGTCGTTGCCCGGAGCGCGCGGGAGTTGGTCGGTGAAGGTCGAGTCACTCAACACCCTGCTCGACGACCTCGTGCGCCCCACCACCGAAGTCGCGCGAACCATCGGCGCCGTGGCGAAGGGCGACCTCGGCCAGTCGATGGATCTCGAGGTCGACGGCCGCGCGCTCAAGGGCGAGTTCCTCCGCTCGGCGAAGTTGGTGAACACGATGATCGAGCAGCTCTCGGTCTTCACCTCTGAAGTGACGCGCGTCGCCCGCGAAGTCGGCACCGAAGGAAAGCTCGGCGGCCAGGCCAAGGTGAAGGGCGTGTCAGGCGTGTGGAAGGACCTCACCGAGTCGGTCAACCAGATGGCCGGCAACCTCACCGCGCAGGTGCGCAACATCGCCGACGTGACCATCGCCGTGGCCAACGGCGACTTGTCCAAGAAGATCACCGTCGACGTGCGCGGCGAAATTCTGCAGTTGAAGGAGGCCATCAACACGATGGTCGATCAGCTGCGTTCGTTCGCCTCTGAAGTGACGCGCGTCGCCCGCGAAGTCGGCACCGACGGCCGCCTCGGCGGTCAAGCGGTGGTGCCCGGAGTCGCCGGCACCTGGAAGGACCTCACCGACTCCGTCAACGCGATGGCCACGAACCTCACCGCGCAGGTGCGCAACATCGCCACCGTCACCACGGCCGTCGCGCGTGGCGACTTGAGCCGGAAGATCACCGTCGACGTGAAGGGCGAGATCCTCGAGCTCAAAGAGACCATCAACACGATGGTCGATCAGCTCAACGGCTTCTCCTCCGAAGTGACGCGTGTCGCGCGCGAAGTGGGCACCGAAGGAAAACTCGGCGGGCAGGCGCAGGTGGGCGGCGTGGCCGGTACGTGGAAGGACCTCACCGACTCGGTGAACTCCATGGCTTCGAACCTCACCGGCCAGGTGCGCAACATCGCCGAGGTGACCACCGCCGTGGCGAGGGGCGACCTC
>JANODF010000721.1:0-1544 GCA_031412555.1 Archangium sp.
GAAGAAGACCATCAACCCCGCCGACAACGAGGGGAAGACGAACCAGTTGAACCCGGAGTCCGACGCCGTCGCGCCGTAGTTGAGCCCGGTGAAGCTGAAGTCGGCGCTGGCGATCAACGCGACCGACGGCTCGATGCGCACCTTGAGCGTCATGCGCGGTGCGAACGCGAACACCACGGTCATCTGGCGGGCCTCGTAGAGCTGCGCGAGCACGCCGGGGCCGAGCTCGACGCCCAGGCCCAGTTGCACCCGCCAGAGATCGACCGCGAGCCGGTAGCCCACCCGCAGCTGAGCGCCCGCTTCGTTGGCCGCTTCACCACCCCCGGGGGGATTCGAATCGAAGCTCATCTCACCGAGCGCCAGCAGGTGCAGCGTGCCTGAGAACCTGCCCCCGCTGAACGACGCGAAGGTGGTGGTGAGCGGCTCGACGTCGGCGCGCAGCTGCCACTTGGGCCCCTGCGCCGTGCCCTGCGGAGCGAGAATGCGCCCGGTGCCGCCCACGCTCACGCCCACGCCGGCTTCCGCGCGCGAACGGGGTGAATCCATGCGCTGCATCACCAACGGGCCACCCTTGGCAGCGACCACCACCGACGAGTGAATCGGAGTCATCGCGCTCATCTGCACCACGTGGCGCATGCCGTCGGTGAGCGTGACGCGGCCGCCGTACCCCTGGCCGCCCTTGAACATGCGCAGGCCGTAGTGGCCCGCTGACAACGCGACCTCGCGGGCGCCGCCCACCACTTCGACGATCACCTGATCGCGCGCGAGGTCGATCACCAGGCTGCGATCGGCCTCAGGCAACACCAGCACGGAGGAAGGTTTCAGGAGCGTCGCGAGCACCAACTCACCCTGGCCCGAGAGCTTGAAGTCGTAGTTGGGGTGCTGCGCGCCGACCGGCAACATCGCGGTCGAGACCACCGTGCGGTCGTACGCGTACTTGTACGCCTCGGCGAGGGTCACCAGCTTGTCGCCCGACGCATCGGCCGCGCCGCGCATGCCGGAGATGAGGTTGTGGGTGAAGTAGCTGCCCATCACTTCACTCGACTCCAGCGACGCTTCGTCGGCCGCGCTCGAGGTGATGAAGGCCTCGCCCGTGGTCTGCAGCGTGTCGGCCAGACGAATGGTGAAGCTGTCGGCCGGCTTGCCGCCTTTTTCCCGCAGGCCCGCGCCGCTGCGGCAGGCGTCGACCACCACCAGGCGCACGTCACCGCCGGTGCCCGTGAGCAGCGCCTTCAAGCGCGCGTAGGCCAGCTTCTCCCGGCCCAGCTCGATCGACTCGCCGTCGGAGTGCCCGGAGAAATAGAAGAAGACCACCGTGCGCACGTCGGGTGACTTCTTGAAGAAGGCCACCCGGTCGCGCGCCTCGGTGATGGCCCGCTCGACCTCGTCGACGCCGCGGCCCTGCAGGAGCATCACGTCTTCGGCCGAGACGTCACCCAGCTCGACCATCACGCGCGCCATCTTGCCCGCGTCGCTCTCGGCGTAACGCAGCGGGGGCATCTCGCCGGTGCCCGCGTTGTTGCCCACCACGATGGCCAGCCGCT
>JANODF010000722.1:0-7456 GCA_031412555.1 Archangium sp.
ATCTCGGATCGCAACGATGACGGTGCGCTGATTCCGTTCCTCGATTTTCAATCGGCGACCACCACCATCGCGCTCGACCTGGAAGATCCTTTCAAGGCGGGCCCTGAGAACGTGCGCATCTACCTGGGCGCGTCGGGCTCAGGCCTGGGCACGCTGCGGGGAACGATCACCCTGCCCCGGCCTCCGGCGCTGCAGAACCTGCAGATCTCGTTGCTCGACCCCGGAGCGTTGACCGGCGGTGCCGACCCCGCGGCGCTGCTGCAGCAGTTGCAGAACGGCTACCAGATCATCACCACGCCCAACGAGACCGAGTACCCGTCCGTGATCACCGACCTGATGCCCGGCCGCGTGAACCCGGTGCCTTCGCTGTTCGGCTTCGGCAACGGCGGCATCGCGCTCAATCTTTTGGCCAACCCGCTGCAAGCCGTGACCATCGTCGCCGACCAGGAGACCGTGGCTGACTTCGCCTTCGGCCCGGTGACCATCTCGGGCGACATCGTGCTCGGATCGATGTCGGCTCCGACGGGCGGCCTCGGCTTCGGGATCATGGCGGCCAAGACGGCGTCCATCGCGCAGGGCATTCAGGCGGTGCTGATGCCGGTGATCTTCATGCAGGACACCACCACCATGACCTCGCGCGCGAGCTACTCGGGCGCCGCCTTCCGCGGGAACAGCACCGTCAATCTGCGTCTCTTCACCAATGCCAACGGCGCGAACCCCATCACCGACGCGCTGACCTGGGCCGTCAATCCGTTCGCAGCGGGCATGCCCCATGCAACCGTGAACACGCAGATGACCGACGTCGTGAGCGACATCAGCCTTCCATGAACGCCACCGGCTGGGGGGCGCTGGCGGCGAGTGTGCTGGTGGGAACGCTGGTGGGATCGGGCGGCTATACCTTCGTCGCGGCCAAGGGCACTTCGTACCTCTCGAACGATCCCGAAGTGTGCGTCGGCTGTCACATCATGCGCGAGCAGTACGACGGCTGGCGGCATGGCTCGCACCACGCGGTCGCGGTGTGCAACGACTGCCACCTGCCGCACAGTGGCGTGATCCCCAAGCTGTACGTGAAGGCGCTCAACGGGTGGAACCACTCGAAGGCCTTCACGCTGCAAGATTTTCCAGAGCCCATCCGCATCAAGCCCAGCAACGCAAAGGTGCTCGAGGCGAACTGCCTTCGCTGCCATCAGCCGCTGGTGGGCGCGATCATCGAACACGGCACCCTGGGCGTGCCCACCGATCCCACCTTGAAGGCTGACCTCTACGGGTGCGTGCGGTGTCACGCCTCCGTGGGGCACGGCCCGACTCGCTGATCTTCCGGAGCATCCCCATGTCGCAGCTTTCCCGATTCGTCCTCGTCGCCGTGCTCGCCGCCGTGGCCACTGCGCTGGTGCTGGCGCTCGCGGCCAATGTCTCCGAGCGCCAGGAAGAAGCGAAGACCTCGAACTTCAACGTGGTCGCGCTCACGGAGGCGACCGTGAACCCTGCCGAGTGGGGGAAGAACTTCCCCCGGCAGTACGACAGCTACCTGCGCACGGCCGATCGCTATTCGACCCGCTTCGGAGGCGCCGGCAGTGAAGCGATGCCGATCAGCCGCCTCGAAGACGACCCGCGCCTGGTGGAGATCTTCGCGGGCTACGCCTTCGCCATCGACTTCAACCAGCGGCAAGGCCACGCGTACATGCTGGAGGATCAACGGGCCACCAAGCGGGTCACCGAGCGGCCGCAGCCCGGCGCGTGCCTGCACTGCCACGCCTCCACCACGGTTCCGTATCGGCAGGCCGGCTTGAAGCAGGGCGCGACGGGCACCATGGACGACCCGGTGCAGAGCGCCGCGGGCCGCGAGCAGTTGATGAAGGGCTTCGAAGCGGTGGGCAAGCTGTCTTACGACGAGGCGACCAAGCTGGTGGAGCACCCCGTCGCCTGCATCGACTGTCACGATCCCCAAGGCATGGGGCTGCGGGTCACCAAGCCGGGCTTCCTGGTGGGCATCGCGGCGCTCGCGCGCAGTGAAGAGCCCACGCCGCACCTGCCTTCCATCGAGCGGTGGCGCAAGGGTGATCGCAAGCGTGACTACGAGCCCAACACCGACGCTTCACGCCAGGAGTTGCGCTCGATGGTCTGCGGGCAGTGTCACGTCGAGTACTACTGCGGGCCGAAGATGACGCTGACCTACCCGTGGTCGCGCGGCCTCAAGGTGGAGCAGATCGAAGCCACCTGGAACGAGACGAAGTTCGCCGATGGGCATCGTTTCTACGATTGGAAACACGAGAAGACGGGGGCGGAGGTGCTCAAGGCCCAGCACCCCGAGTTCGAGATGTGGAGCCAGGGCATTCACGCGCGTTCGGGCGTGTCGTGCTCCGATTGCCACATGCCGTACGTGCGCGAAGGCGCGATGAAGGTCAGCTCACACCACGTGCGCAGCCCGCTGCTCGACGTCACGCGATCGTGCCAGACCTGCCATCGGTTTCCCGAGGCAGAGCTGCTCGGCCGGGTGGCGATCATTCAGGACCGTACGCACGTCTTGATGGGCCGCGCCGAAGACGCGCTGGTGCAGCTGATCAAGGCCGTGGAGACCGCGAAGAAGAACGGCGCCACCGAAGAGAAACTCGCCCCCGTGCTTGAGCTGCAGCGGCAGGCGCAGTTCCGCTTGGACTTCGTGAACGCCGAGAACTCGATGGGCTTCCACGCTCCGCAAGAGGCGGCGCGCATTCTAGCGGAGGCCATCGACTACAGCCGGCAAGGTGAGTTGGCGCTCACCCGCCCTGCTCCGTGAGCCTGCCTGCCCTGACGTGGGTAGATAGTTTCGCTCGCCAGTTCTAGATTTCTCCTATGTCGACGACGGAAATTCTGGATGCCGCGCTCTCATTGAACGCCCGCGAACGGGGTCGGCTGATCGCTGCTTTGATTCAAAGTCTCGAGGCAGGAGCGCCCAAGCCGTTCGAAAACGCCGATGACGCTGAGATCCTCCGCCGACTCGCCACGAGCGACACGTCGCGTCGCCGCGGTTCGTCCGCCGTGACCCGAGCGGCGCAGGAACGCCTTCGCAAGCGCCGCGGATGAACATCACCTGGCTTCCCGAGGCAGAGGATCGCCTCCCTCTGCTGGGCTCTCGGTTCGTCAACGACGACATTGCACTGCTCAACCACCTCGTGCGCACCCGCGCCTCCCTGGCCTTGCGGGCAAGCGAGGGGCGCGGCGAGCCCAGCCGGCGTCGCAGCTCCTGGCGCAAACGGCTGACCTGATTCTGGCGCAGCACCCTCACTTGCTCGTGCGTCGGCGATGCAGCAGCCACGCCACCGCGGCGAACATCGCGAGCTGTGCTGACCCGACTGAGCAGCCCACCGACTGCAGGTGCATCGCGACGGGCGGCTCTTCAGGCGTGACGAGCTGCGGGGGCGTTTCAGTCGCAGGCTCTTCGATCGGAGCGGGCCGTGGATCGGGTGCCGGTGCCGGCGCGACGGGCGTACCCACGGTGCGCTCTTCGACGCACAACCAGTTGTCCATCCACGTCGCGCTGGTGTCGGAGTGCTCGAACCAGCGCACGCAGGCCTTCCCGGCGAGCGGCCCCGCGGAGCTCCAGGTGAAGCGCCAGGGCTGGCCCGCCGGCAGACACAGAAAGTTGTCAGCCCACGCCGCCGCTTGTGACTCGGCGCTCTCGGCGACGTTGGTGCAATCCATGCCCGCGATGGGGCCGGCGTACGACCACTGCATGCCCAGATCGGTCGCGCTGCAGAAATAGTTGTCAGACCAGGTATCGGGATCACTCGGCTCGTTCACGTTCACGCAGGTCTTGCCTGCACGCGGCCCGTTCTGAGTGAAGGTGAAGCCACCCGCCGAGAACTCGTACACCGCGGTGCTGCACACGTAGTTGTCGCCCCAGGAGTGGGGATCGGTCTGCTCGTTCCAGTGCACGCAGCTCTTGCCCGCGATGGGGCCCGCACTCGAGTAGTCGAAGGACCACGGGCTCTGCGGGGGCGCACACAGCCGGTTGTCGCTCCAGGCCGAGGAGTACAACTCGGCGGCTTCGGTGACCGGCGTGCAGTCCATGCCCGGAAGATCTCCGTTGGACGACCAGCGCAGCCCGAGATCGCGCGCGCTGCAGAAGAAGTTGTCGTTCCACGTGTGGGGGTCGGACGGCTCGTTCACGTTGACGCAGGTCATGTTCGCCTGCGGCCCATCGCAGCTGAACGCGAACGGCCCACTCGCGCGATCACACGACTGCACGCACGGCCCACCACCGGGCCCGCCGCCCATGTACTCCCAGTGCCACCGCTCGCTGGGCACGGTGCGATGAAAGCCGTACGCCGCGCCGTGGGCTGAGAGCCAGTTGTAGACGGCGGTGACGCTGGTGTTCAGATCGAGCGCGGTGCCGCTCTGGTGATTGCTGTAGCCGGGGCGCGCCGCGAGGTTGCAGCTGTTGCAGTTGCAGTTCACGTAGCACGAGTAGAAATACTGCTGCTGCTCGGGGCTGCGGAAACCATCGTTGACCCGAATGTGCACGCCTTGCGAGGCCGCAGCCGCCTGCATCACCGCGTAAGCGTTGGCCGTGTTGACCTCGATGGGCTGACCGTCGGCCGTCACCAGGGTCAACGCGAAGGGGGTGCCCGAGCGGTAGCCGGTGTTCGGCCGGTAGTCGCAGCTGACCAGCCCCTGCTCGAGGGTGGAGTACTCGTCGGAGACAGGCTCCTGTTCGAACTCCTCGTCACTGCCGTCAGGCATCGAGCCAGCACAAGAAGCGAGGCAGGTCAGCAACAGGAGCCGAGGGAGCACCTCGAGGTATCGGCCACGAGGTGACTCTCGTCAGCGGCTCAACCTGTAATTCTCAACTACAGATCAGCCGTAATTCAGGGCGCGCTGGCGATCGGAGTATCGGGCCCCTGAAGCAGCCGGGTCATCACCACCTGCGAAGGCGCACCTTCGGGGCACAGCTCGAGGAAACGCCCGCGGGATCGGGCCGTCCAGCTGTTGCGGCGAATCATGCCGCCCAGCACCGTGAGCAGCTCACGGGCGCGCTCGAGACCCACGTCGACGGTGGCGAACACGTCGAAGCCGTCACCGCGGTACAGCTCGCGGGTCGAGAGGTGCCCGGTGGGCAACGCGCGCAGCCGGCCCAGGGGAGAACCGAGCGCGAGGGAGAACATGTACAGCCCCCGCACCCACCCATCGACCTCGGTCTTCGAAGGCGCCTGGCCGAACGCATCGAGCGAAGCCACCCGGATGAGCTCGTAGAAGCCGCGGCCGATGCCCTTCACGCTGCTCGCCTTGCGGATCTGCAGCTTCGCGCGAACGGCGGGCGTGCCCACCAACGAGCTGCCGTGGAGGTCCTGCATGAAGAAGAGAGACTGCGTCCACTCGATGCGCGCGCGGGCGGTGGCTTCGGGTTCGCCCTGCTGGCGCTGGGTGGTGAGCAGCCGCTGGATCACCGGCTCGAGCGAACGGGAGACGCACAGCTGGGTGAAGTAGCCCGCCAGCCAGGCGAGCCCGGCGTCGACCCCGATCAACGCTCCGTTGGAGACCAGCTCGGCAGCCTTGAGCCCGAAGTGCACGGGCGAGCGGGCGGCCATCAGCTCGGTGAAATGGGGCCGGTGACCTCTCGCCAGCCAGGTGTCGACGCCCTGAATCAACCCACCGAAGCGGGGCAGTTCGGGCAAGGCCGCGCCGAAACGGGCGTACTCGAGGTCTTCCCCCAGGGCCCGGGCGAACTCCGAAGGGAGCGCGTTGACATGAGCGGCGAGACGTTCGACCGCGGTGAGGTGCGTCAGGAGTGCGGACATGGGGGAAGCAGCAGGCGGCGCGCACCATACCTCTGGCGCGGCTTGGGGGTGTCCTTTCCTGTGGCCCTTGATAGGCGCTTGGCTACAGTTCGCAGCGCTTTTGCCCCCCGAAGGAGTCGTACCCCATGAATTTTTCGTTCGTTGCCGCTGACGCCTCCAAGGCCAAGGCGGACGTCCTCGTCTTTCCCGTCTTCGACACTGATCTGACCGAAAAGAAGAACCCGCCCAAGGCGTTGCAGGGTCTCGACAAGCGCACCAAGGGCCTGCTCTTCAAGACCGCGACCGCGGAAGGCTTCAAGGGCAAGGCGGAGCAGACCTTCGTTTTCCTCACGCAGGGCAAGGCGCCGGCGACGCGGGTGATCCTGGTGGGCCTGGGCGCGCGCGCGAAGTTCACTGCTGAATTGCTGCGCCTGGCGTGCGGCCGCGCGGCGAAGACGGCGACGCGGTTGAAGGCGAAGACGGTCGGTGTGCAACTGCCCGTGGTGCGCGAGTTCGAGCAGGCCGTGAAGGCCGTGGTCGAAGGGTTCGAGCTGGGCGTCTACAAGTACGACCGTTGGAAGACCCAGAACAAGGATGAGAAGAACGCGCCGAAGATCGAGAAGGTCGCGCTGTTCTTCCCCGACGGCGTGAAGAAGGAGAAGGCACACGACGCGCTGATCGCCCACGCGAAGCTGATCGCGCAGGCCACCAACTGGGCGCGTGATCTGGTCAACGAGCCCGCGGGCACGATGACCCCCACGATCCTCGCCGACGAAGCGAAGAAGATGGCCAAAGAAGTCGGCCTCAACATCGCGATCGGTGACCGCAAGAAGATCGAAGAGCTCAAGATGGGCATGTTCCTGGGCGTGGCCCGGGGCAGCATCGAAGAGCCGCGGCTGGTGCAGCTCTCGTGGATCCCCCGCGACACCGAAGCGGCCAAGCGCCAGTCGGTGTGCTTCGTGGGCAAGGCGATCACTTTCGACTCCGGTGGTCTGTCGCTCAAGCCGTCTGACGGCATGCTCGACATGAAGACCGACATGGCCGGCTCTGCCGCCGTACTCGGGGCGATGAAGGTGATCGCGCGCATGCAGCCGCCCTTCCCCGTGCACGCGTTCTTCGGCGCCTGCGAGAACATGCCGTCGCACAACGCGTACCGGCTGGGCGACGTGCTGGTCTCGCGCCTGGGCAAGACGGTGGAGATCACCAACACCGACGCGGAAGGCCGCCTGGTGCTGGGCGACATCCTCGCGTACGCCAACGAGCTCAAGCCCGCGGTGATCATCGATCTCGCGACGCTCACCGGCGCCTGCATCATCGCGCTGGGCAACTACATCGCCGGCGCGTTCGGCGGCGACGACCAGCTCTTCTACGACGTGTCTGAATCGGCGCGCGTCGCGGGTGAGGATCTCTGGCGGTTGCCGATCACCGAGTACCAGCGTGACGTGCTCAAGAGCGAAGTGGCCGACATGAAGAACGCCGGCGACCGCGCGGGTGGTGCGATCAGCGCGTCGTTGTTCTTGAAGGAGTTCGTCGGCGAGACGCCGTGGCTCCACCTGGACATCGCGGGCCCTTCGCAGAGCCCCAAGGAGCGCGGGTACTACAACAAGGGCGCTACCGGTTACGGCGTGCGCACCCTCGTCGAGTTCGTCGCGCGTCGTACGCAGCAGCTCTCAGCGTCGTGAGTGAGATCCCCTCGCCCC
>JANODF010000723.1:0-2866 GCA_031412555.1 Archangium sp.
CCGAAGTGCTTCTTGGGCTGACCCCAGAAGGCGCGCCGGTAGAGATCGGCCCGGTGCTCGTCGGCGTACGGGTAGTCAGGGTCTTCCAGCATGAGGCCTAAGTGAAAGGTCTCTTCCCAGGGGCCGGCGTAGCCGAGGTACTGCTGGGTCACCGCCCAGCCTTCCGAGTCGCGGAACCACTCGTGGAACAACAACCGGTAGAGCGCCTGGCTCCAGCGCTCGTCGGTCAGGCTGAAGAAGCTCTCGCCGGCGGTGTTGTCGAGCACCAGCTCGAGCAAGACGCGGGTCGACTCGTCGTTGAGGTGCTTGAGCAGGTGCTCAATCGCCGGGCCGGAGTCGATGACCCCCAGCTCGAAAGCGGGGAAGACGACCTCCTGGAGGAAGTGGTCGTTGATGGGACGGAGGACGACTTCCATGAAGAATGCGCAGCCTAGGTGAGGTCAGGCCTTCGCGTCTTCTTGTGCGATGAGCGCGTAGATTTCGGCAGGCGAGTTCGCCGCGAGGATCGCCTCACGCAAGGCATCGCTGCGGAACAGCCGGCTCACCTTGCTCAGCGCCTTGAGGTGCACGCCGGCCGAGTTCTCCGGGGCCACCAGGGCGAAGAAGAAGTGGGAGGGGCGGCCGTCGCGGGCTTCGAAGTCGACGCCTTGCTTGGAGACCCCGAAGCAGGCCACCAGCCCGGCGAGCTCCGCCAGCCGCCCGTGGGGAATGGCGACGCCCTTTTCCATGCCGGTGGAGCCGATCTTCTCGCGTTCGCTCAGCACCTCGTGAATGCGGGCGAGGGGAACGGAGGGGGTGACCTTGGAAACCGAGGCAGCCAGTTCGCTGAGCACATCGGCCTTCGTCCGCGCCGCCAGGTGCGAGACGACCGCCTCGAGCTTGAGAAACTCGGTGATGCGCATCGGCGGCGCAGATACCCGAGCGCTCCAGGTGGCGCAAGGTACGACGAGAGGGCCCACGACGCTTTTCGGGTGTAGCCTGCGCGCCGTGACTGGGAGGGTGGTCTTTCCAACTTTGATGATGGTGCTGGCGGCGTGTGTTCGCGCCCCGTTGCCCCCACCCGCGGCCCCTCTGCAGCTGAGGGCGCTGGCCCCCGTTTCCCCGGCGCTTCCCTCGGCAGAATCGCCCCAGCCCCCTCAGGTCGAGGTGCTGCTCTCGCGCATGACCCTGGAGGACAAGGTCGGCCAGCTGATGATGGTGGGCTTTGCGGGCAAAGAGGTCGACCCGGCCATCACCCAGCTGCTGCGGGGCTACCGGGTGGGCGGCGTGTGCGTCTTCGGGCGGAACATCGCCTCGGCGGCGCAGATTGGGCGGCTCAATGACGAGGTCAGGGCGCTGATGAGCGACTCCGTGCCCCCCTTCATCGCGGTCGATCAAGAGGGCGGCAACGTGGTGCGCCTCTCCGACGGCAACCTGGTGCTGCCCGGCAACATGGTGCTGGGTGCCGCTCGGCAACCCGAGCTCGCGTACCAGGCCGGTCTGGCTCAGGGCGAAGACCTGCACCGCCTCGGCTTCAACATGAACCTGGCGCCGGTGCTCGACGTGAACAGCAACCCCCTCAACCCGGTCATCGGCATTCGCGCGTTCGGAGACGACGTGGCCCTGGTCTCCGAGCTGGGCGCCCGTTTCGTCGAAGGCCAGCAACACGCGCACATCGTGACGGTGGCCAAACACTTTCCCGGTCACGGCGCGGTCGACGCGGATTCGCACAAGTCGTTGCCGATCGTTCGCGCGCCGCTCCTTCAGGTGCGGCAGCAGCTGCGGCCCTTCGAGGCTGCCATGGAGGCGGGGCTCGATGGCTTGATGACCGCGCACATTGCCACCCCGGCGCTCACCGGTGACGAGCTGCCCGCCACCCTCTCACCCCGCGTTCTGGGCGGTGTGCTGCGTGATGAGCTGCACTTCAAGGGGCTGGTGATCACCGACGAGCTGGAGATGGACGCCATCGATCGCCGCTACGGCGTGGGCCGGGCCGCGGTGTTGGCGGTCAGCGCGGGCGCCGACATGGTGCTCATCCCCTGGCGGCTGGAGAAGAAGGAAGAGGTCTGGCTCGCCCTGCTGGAGGCGGCCCGTTCAGGCGAGATCAGCCCGGCGCGGCTCGATGAGGCGGTGCGGCGCATTCTGCACGCGAAGGTGAGCCGGGGTCTGTTCGAGACGTTGCCTCCGCTGGAGACCCGCCTCGCTTCGTTGGGTGAAAAGCGCGAGCTGGCCGGGCGCATTGCGAGTGCCGGGGTGACGCTGCTTCGCAACAAGGCGGGCCTGTTTCCCGTGGAGACCTCGAAGCGGGTGGCGGTGATCTCGACCGAAGCGAGCTTCATCAGCGCGATGGGCCGGCGGTTTCCCCAGATGACGTCGCTGCTGGTGCCCGCCATTCCCGCCACGCGCGCTCGGGATGATCTGAAGCTGCAGACGCGTGCGTTGGCCGAGGGGGCAGAGGTCGTGGTGGTCAGCGTGACCAACTCACGGCAGCTCGAGCTGGTCACCAATGCGGCGTTGTCGGGCCGGCCGGTGATCACCGTGGTGCTGGGTGCGCCGTATCTGGCGGCGCAGGTGCATGCGTCGAAGGTGGTGTTGCTCACGTACTCGTACCGCGAGGCGGCCACCGAGGCGGCGGTGGCGGCCATCGTTGGGGAAAAGGGCACTCCGGGGAAGTTGCCGGTCGCGTTGCCGCAGCTTCCGTTTGGGCACGGGCTCGACCCGGTCGGGCGGCGGCTTGCTTCTCAGCAGGCCGCGCCCGCTCCCGGTGGGGCGCCTTGAGAAGTGGGGCCCTCACCCTGACCCTCTCCCGAAGGGAGAGGGGATCAACTGTTCAACTCAACCGACCAGCGACCGCTTCTCCACACCTGACGCTTCGATGAGCCCGATG
>JANODF010000724.1:0-5185 GCA_031412555.1 Archangium sp.
CTCCACCGTCAGGACGTCGTTGCCGGAAGCAGGCGGCGTCCACTGCGCTTGCCAGCTGTCGTCTTTGAACTCGGAAGGCCCCACCGCGCCGTCACGCACCGCGAGCTTCGGCGCCGCACCCAGCACCGCGCGGCCGCGCACGTCGAACAGCCGCACCTGCAGCAGCTCGCCGACCACCGCCACTTCAGCGCGCGTCACCGTGGGCACGCCGGCAAACAGCTCGAGCGGCTCCGACCAGGGCGACATGCGGAAGTTCTCACCCACCGCGCGCACCCGAACTTCGTGCGTGCCTTCATTCAAAGCGGCCGTGCGGAAAGAAGGTGTGCTCACCCGGCGGCTGACCCCGTCGACTTGCACCTCGAAGTCCTTCCGCTGGTTCACCTCGGACCAGCTCAGGTCGACTTCGGTGCCTGGAGCGACCACCACGTCAGCCGAAGGAGACACCCAGGTCACTGTGGCCAGCGGGGTGCCCGCGGCGCGCACGAAGGTGCGGAGCTCCGAAGGCGCGGAAGTGTGGCCCAGCGCGTCTTTGGTGGTGACCCGCCAGAGGTACTGACCGGGCGGCAATTCGGGCGTACGCCACGACGTGCCGGTGACGGTCGCTCCACCGGCGGCCTCGTTGCCTTTGGCCCCCGTGCGGAACAGCTCGACCTTGTAACCGGTGGCCGCCACCACGGCGCTCCACGACAGCTCCGTGCGCGGGCCGACGTTTTCGGTGCGCCCCGTCGGCGCGGGCAGCTTCACCTTGAACACGCTCTCCGCGCTGAACTCACCGGGTGCACCCCGTTCGTCCACGCTCGCCACCCGCCAGCGATACTCGCCCGCCACCCCGGCCTTGAACGCCAGCGTCTGCCCCGGCGCGGGAATGGTGACCTTGTCGCGCCCGTCTTGCGTGGCCTCGACCAGGTAGCTCTTGGCGCACGCCGCTTCCGCCCAGCTCAGCTGCACCTGCGCGGTGCCCAACGGCACGTCGTTGACCTGCTTCAACTTCGGCGGGCTCACCCGAATGGCGAAGCTGCGCACCGGCCCCGCGCCACTGGTGCGCCCCTTCAGGTCGACCGCGCGCGCGCGCCACCACCACGTACCCGCGGAGAGCCCCGGCACCTCGAACGAAGGTGTGGGCGAGCGCAACGTGCGGAAGCTGGCGAACTCTGAGCTGCTGGACAGCTCGACCAGGTACTCCTTGATCAACGCCGACGTGTCGAGCTCGAGGTTGACGGTCGCGCCGCACGAGAGGCTTTGCCCATCGGGTGGCTTGAGCTGGCTGGGCACCGCGGAGTCGACGGCGATGGTGCGTGGCGGGCTCCATTCACTGGCGCGGCTCTCGGTGTCGAAGCTGCGCACGCGCCACCAGTGCGTGGTGGTGGGCAGCTGCTCCCAGCGGTAGCCGGCGCTGGTGGTGCGGGTCTGCAGCACGATCTCCACGAAGGCGGGATCCTTGGCGATCTGCAGCTCGTAGGCAGACGCACCGGGCACGTCTTTCCACCGCAACACGATGCGCGCGTTCTGCGCCTGGCTCACGGCCGGCGAGAGGAGCAGCAGCATGAGGCCCAACGCTCCCCGCTTCAGGGCGTGACCTCGATCTCCGGGTTGAACAACTCCGGCGCTTCCGGGATGCCTTTGTGGATGACGCGAAAGCGCATCGGCTCCGAAGGCGCGCCCAGGCCCGACTCGTCATCCACCCGCACCCGCCAGAACCACATCGACTCGTTGAGCGAGAGCGCAATGCGCGCGGTAGCGCCGTTGGCGACCTCGGAGACGGTGACCGGCTCGAAACCCTGGCTGGGCGAAATCTCCAGGCGGTAGCGGCTGATGCCCGGCAGCGGCGCCCACGCGAACGCGACCGCGGTGCCATTGGGCGCGAGCAACACCTCACCACTGCGCGGGTACATCGCGACCGGGGCCACGTCTTCCACGCAGGTGAAACGGCGCGCCTCGGAGATGGGGTGACCTTCGGCGTCGACGAGGCGCCACCAGGTGACGCCCTTCGAAGGCTCCTTGAGGGTGAGGCTGCCACCTTTCGCGGTGAGCTCCGTGTCGACGAACGCGTAGAGCCGGTCGCGCGCGATCTGCACGCGGGCGCCTTCGGGTGTTTCACCCGACCAGGTCAACGTCACGGGGGAAGGATCGCCTCGAAACGGCAACCGCGCCTGGGCCTCGGGGGCGCGCAACTGCACCGCGAAGGGCGCGAGGTCGGTGGTGCCCGCCTTCGCCGCGGCCACCCGCTGACCCGACTCGATCGTCTTCTGGCCACCGGTGCTGCCCTTCACCTTCGCCGTGCCCTTCTTCACCGAGACCTCGAGTTGTTCACCGGTGAGCTCCACCCGCGCTTCGGTCTGCGCCTCGAGCCGCGCTTCACCCGCCGAGGTCTGCAGGGTGAGGCCTTCGCTGCCCGCGCGCCCCGACACCGAGCCCTGGCGAAGCGTCACGCTGCGTACGCCCGCGCGCGGCCGTTCGATCACCACCAGCGAACGTTCGTCGAGCGAGAGCTCGGTGCCATCGACGAAGGTCAAAGTGGCTTCAGCGCCCGGAGGAACGAAGAGCGCATCACCGTCATGCACCTCGGCTCCACGATGCGCGCCCTGCCAGCCGAGCGTGAAGGCCAGGCGCAGCTTCACCTCACCGCTCGACTGCTTCACCGCGGCGACCGTCGGGGTGGAGGAGTCTTCCCGGTTCAGTTGACCCGAGCCCAACGCCAGCGAGAGCGAGGCGGCGGCGACCAGCGCAGACGCGCCCGCCAGCCACAGATCTCGTTCACCGAACGTTTGGGTCGTCATTCACGTTTGCGGCGGCCAGGCGTCATCTCGGCCACCACGGCCGCGACGCGCTCCTTGAGGTTGGTCAGCGGGCTCTTCGCGTTGGTGTGGGCGTCGAGGGCTTCACGCACCGCATCCTCCACCGCTGCCAGATTCTTGAAGGGTTTGGCCAGCACCACCTCGGGCCGCTCGGCGTCGAGGTTGAAGGGCTCGGGGTGCGCGGTGACCAGCACGATGGCGATCGAAGGCCACCGCCTGCGCACGGCCGCCACCACTTCGAGGCCTCCCATCTGGGGCAGCAGCTTGTCGACCACCAGGCAGTGCGTCTCGTTCGCTTCGAGCAGCTTGAGCCCTGCTTCACCGGTGTGGGCCACCAACACGTCGTGACCGGCGCGGGTCAACACCTTGCCGATCAACGCGCAGACTTCGGCCTCGTCGTCGATGACGACGATGCGGGTCTTCACGGAGCGGTCCCAGCGCCGGCGCGAATGGCGGCGTCGCAGATGTCGAGGATGTCGTGCACGCCGAAGGGTTTGGTCACGTAGCCGAACACGCCCAGCTCGCGCGCGTGGGTCTGGGTCTCGTGCGTGGGGAAGCCGGTCACCATGATCGCCTGCATGGTGGGCTGCTTCTCGCGCGCCTGACGCAGCACCTCGAGGCCATCGGTGCCCGGCAGGTTCTTGTCGGTGATCAGAAGGTCGAAGCCCCCCTTCGTGATGGCCTGGAGCCCCTGTTCGGCGTTGTCGACCAGGGTGACTTGGTGACCTGCGCGCACGAGCACGCGTTCCAGCAGGAGCCGGGCGGAACGATCGTCGTCGATGACGAGAATTCGGCCGGGGATACGGGGGACGACCGGTGTCATGGGCGGCCCGGAGCATACCCCCGTCGGCGGCCGCGCGGCGCATCAAGTTCGGGCTGGTTTCCGGCCCCACCGGTACAGTGCACGGGTGACTGCTTTCACGCGCCGCTTGCGCAAAGCCGAGAAGTTCCTCGCCGCGAACGACGAGGGGTTGGCGGGCATCATCGCCCGGGTGGGACCTGCCCAATTGGAGGTGTCGGAAGACTTCGATCCCTTCCACGCGCTGGTCAGGTCGATCTGCCATCAGCAGCTCCACGGCAAAGCGGCAGAGACCATTCTGGGGCGGGTGAACGCGCGTTTCGGTGATGGCCAGCAAGCCGATCTGAAGACGGTGCACCGCGCCCGCATCGACTCGATGCGCAAGTGTGGGCTGTCGATGGCCAAGGCGCTGGCGATCAAGGACCTCGCGGCGAAGTGTCTCGATGGCACCGTGCCGGCGGTGGACGAGCTCAACCAGATGTCAGACGACGAGATCGTCGAGCGGGTGAGCCAGGTGCGCGGCATCGGCCGTTGGACGGTCGAGATGATGTTGATGTTCCGCATGGGCCGGCTCGACGTGTTTCCGGTCGACGACTTCGGGGTGCGCAAGGGCTTCACCCTGCTGCGCAAGCTCGACGCGCCGATCACCCCGAAGGTGCTCCTGCCGCTGGGCGACGTGTGGAAGCCGTATCGGAGCGTGGCCAGCTGGTACCTCTGGCGAGTGGCCGATGGACTCTGAGCCGAAGAGCGAGCTCGAGGCGCTCGGCTACAAACAGGAGCTCTTGCGCGACATGGGCGCGTTTCAGAACTTCGCGCTCAGCTTCTCCATCATCTCCATCCTCACGGGGGCGGTGACGCTCTATGGAGCGGGGCTCACCGCGGGCGGGCCGCGCGTGATGTTGCTGGGCTGGCCGCTGGTGGCGGTCTTCACCGTGGCCATCGGGCTCTCGCTGGGTGAACTCGCTTCGGCCTTCCCCACCGCGGGCGCGCTGTACCACTGGAGCTCGATCCTCGGAGGAGCCGGCGCGGGCTGGGCCACCGCGTGGCTCAACGTGCTGGGCCAGTTCGCCATCACCGCGGCGATCGACTTCGGGCTCGCGGAGTTCCTCGCGCCGCTGCTGGGGCTCGATGGTTCTCGCGCTTCGGTGTTGCTGCTCTACGCGGCGTTGCTCACCAGTCACGCGGTGCTCAATCACGTCGGCGTGAAGGTGGTGGCGGCGCTCAACACCGTCTCGGCCTGGTACCACGTGGCCGGAGTCATCGTGTTGGTGGGCGCCGTGCTGCTCTTCGCGAAGAAGCAGCCGATCTCGTTTCTGTTGCAAGACGCTCCGCCTCTCAAAGACGCGGTGCTGCCGGGGTTTCTCGCCGGTCTGCTGCAAGCCGCGTGGACCTTCACCGGCTACGACGCTTCGGCCCACGCATCGGAGGAGACGAAGGACGCCGCCCGCAACGCGCCGAAGGGCATCTTGATGGCGATCATCGCCAGCGCGATCGCGGGTTACGCGATGTTGATCGTGATCACCCTGGCCATCGGCGATCTGCCTGCGACCATCGCTGCGAAGAACCCGTTCATCTTCGTGCTCGAAGGTGC
>JANODF010000725.1:0-7456 GCA_031412555.1 Archangium sp.
GCTGTCTCAGGACAGCCGACTGCGTTTCGTCGAGAACCAGCCTTTCTTCAAGGGAATGGGCATTCGCAACGCCACCGGAAGCGCCTGGGCTCAGGACCGAATCGATCAGGAGCGCGAGCGAGCTGTGGTGCCAGCCGACAATCGGCTGCGGTACCCAGAGTATGAACCAACCTCTACTGCGCGCCCCTCCTGTTCGTGATCGACAACCTCGCCAGAACATCGCACCAAGCTTTCGCCACGGTGGGGCTGCAGCCCATTGACCCAAACCCTCTGCTTTCGGTCTGCCAACCTGGCGAATCTGACTCCGAGCACGGCACGGCCAGCGCGGGCGTCTTCGTAGGCAGCTACTCCACGGCACAAGATGCTCCACTCGCCGCATACTCGGTCAAGGCGCTCGGCCGAGGCGTTGGTGCGGACGGAACCACCGGTTGCGACGTTGGCAACGCGAGCCACGTCGCGAACGCGCTGGCAATCGTTCAGATGGAGTCCGTCCCCGGCGATGTCATCAACATGAGCCTGGGTGGAAGCACCTTGTCCGGCTTCATCGAAATGCAGGTTCAGCAACTGCTGAACACCGGTCGAGTCGTGGTGGCGGCTGCTGGAAACGAGACCCAAGCGGTGAGCTACCCCCCTGCGAACATCCCCGATGTTCTCACCATCGGGGCCACGGACCAAAACGATGCGCGCTGGGTCTCGCTGTTCATTCCCGGCGAGGGCAGTAATTTCGGCCCAGAAGTCGAAGCCTACGCCCCGGGCTTTCAGGTCCTCGCCCCGACTGACAGTTCGGACAGCGACACCAGGGACGACTTCGCAGGCACTTCCATGTCAGCGCCGTTGGTGGCTGGAGTCGTCTTCCACGGCGTGGCCACCACGACGGCTTCATGGCCGCCTCCGCAGAGTATCTCGGTGGCCCGCGAGCAGGCTCGACTGCTCGCGACGCAAGGAGTGTCACGCGGGGCCGACGTACTGCCAGTCATGCGAGGTCGCCCCCTCGAGAAGAGTCCCGTACAGGGCATTGCTCCGGCGTACGCGGGTGTGTGGGGAGACAGACTCCTTGCTGATGGTATCGGCGGCCTTTGGAGAGGCAGAAATGGGGCCTCCGGGAACTCGTTGGGCCGACTCACGTTGGGACCCAATGGCTTTCCTTCGCCCTCCGGCACCTTCACCGCGATGCGGACAGAGGATGAGAAGTGCCTCGCGCTCGCGGGCTTTGACTACGGCTTCATGCCCAACTCCGATGCTGAGTTGTTGGTCGGCTGCCACGGCACTGGGACCGCGTACCTCGGGCTCTACTCTGCACAAGGAGAGGAACGGTTCTACTCCGTCGAACCGGAGGACGCGCCGCTTCATGCCAGGACTTATACGTCTGCTGACGTCCTTCCGGCCTATGGGGCAGTGGTCGGTGCCATGAGGCAACGCGGCGGCACATTCGAACCGCAACTCGCCACGCTGCTTCTTCTGAACAGGGACAACAATGGCTCGCCTCTCACTCCGACTCGCCGCGAGTTGGTGCCGAGCGCGGGCCGCTCGATTCACATCGACGATGTGGCCATCAGATGTGGAAACACCGGGCCCGCGAGCTTTGCCGAGTGCGTCGCGTACGCCGTCACCACACAGCACCACGGTGGGTCCAATCAGGTGTCAATCGTCGTCTACCGAGTCACCTTCCTGCCGGACCCCACGATCTCCGTCACCGAGGAGCCCGCCATCGTCGCGCAGCACACCTTGACACCCCCAATGGACTGCGGGGTATCGGGCGTGGGCATCGGCTACGGCGCGCAGGGTGTGGGGGTCGTTCCCGACGACAATGGGCTTGGATTCAGTGTCGTGTACACCCTCTCAGGCACCGAGCTGGTCAACGGGACGTGCTTGCTCGGCGGCGGTACGTATATCGCTCGTGCAAACCAGGCTCACGCCGACGCACGTCGCCTCGGTGAAGGCTTCTTTGCGTCTGAGTTGTCGTTCAACGATTCAAATCGAACCGTGATGCTAGCCGGTCAGTTGCACGACCGGCTCTTTTTCGCGTCTGTCCCAGCCATCGTCTCCATGGACCGCGCGCTGTACCCGCGAAGCACCTGGCAGCCGCCGCTCTCCGCGTCGACGTTCTCGGTCTTCGGCCTCGAGCTCTCAGGGGCGTACAAGGGCTTCTTCGTTCAGGGTGATTCGGCACTTCAGAGTTCCGTCAGCTGGTTCGAGCCGTGACGAGATTTGGATTGGGCCTGCTCATGCTCACGAGTTCGTGTGCATGTATGCAACCCCCTCAGCCCGGTGATGCAGCCGTAGACGCGTCGATGAATGATGCGGGCGCCGCGGATTCTGGCCAAGACGCGGGCGATGATGCTCTTCACATTCTCGACATTGCCCCTCCACCGTTTTGGGCAGATGGTGGGCCCGTCACGTGGAGGATGATCTCTTTTGAGGAGCTGTGCCGGGATGGCTCACACGGCAGACTCGACCCTCAAATCAACGGCCGCGGGACTGCACTCATTGGTTGTGACGTGGATGGCGGCCTGGACGGTTTTCGACCTGACGATGCGGTCGTCTTCGCTTCGGGTTCCAAGCAAAGGCTCACACCGCAGGCCATTACTCATGTTTTGATGGGTGATGATACCTATTGGCACAAGTCAGAAAATACAAACGACAAGGACTGGCACGTGTACCGCCGACAACTCGACGGTGGAGTGGTGTCGAAGCTTCGCTACCGACGTGTGCTCGATGCCACGACGTCCGGCTGGGTCTCCCTGGAGCACTGGGGAGATTTGAACGGAGAGAGAGAGGTGCTCGGCCCGGATGGCGGTCTCTGGTCAACGCCAAGGTCGTTGGGGGCGATCGAAGCTCTTACGGAAAAGGGGGTCGGTGTCGGCCAAGACGCACAACAATTGAAACTGATGGTCTGGAAAGAAGGCAAGACTCAGATTAACAACTATGGGGCGTCGAGTTGCTGGGGCAAAGACATCAATGAATCAAACCTCATCGCAGGCCAGCGCTTCGTCGGCGGGCGAAGGGCAGCACTCTTTTGGGGTAACGAATACCATGAAGTGCCGCTGACGAAGGGTGATTCGTCGGAAGTGCTGGGTGTCAACAACCTCGGCGTGGCCGTTGGAAGGACTGAAGAAAGAAACTTCCCGACCCGCACGCTGGGCTGGGGCTTCGCGTGGGCCCGGGGGCACTCGATCATTCTCGATGACCTCGTTCAGGACGCCGGCATCGATTGTCTTGTCCTGACGGCGAACGACATCAACGACTCCAACCAGGTTGTCGGTATCGCCCAGTGCGAAGATGCTGGTTACTCGTACTACCGCATGCGCTTGGCGCTTGACCCGTGAGCTTGGGCTGAAGATCGGCCGAGCCGACCTTTCTTCTTCCTCCCGGCCGGCTTCGCTCGTGTTTTTTTGTCCGGGATCCCGGTAGAAGGGCCTCGTTCGGCCGGCCTCGTTCGACCTGGAAACAGCCTTCAATGACCAATCAGCTGCGTGTTCTCTTCCTCGGCGTCGCGTGTTGCGCGGCGTTCACGGCATGTCCCAATCCTCGCGCGGTGTGTGGCAACGCGATCGTCGAGACCGGTGAGGCCTGCGACGACGGCAATACGAACCCGGGTGACGGCTGCGAGGCTGACTGTCTGAACGAGACGGGCACCGGCGGCGGCTCGATGGGCGGCGGTGGCGGCACCACGGGCGGCGGCACCGGCGGCGGCGTGAGCGGCGGCGGTACGGGCGGCGGCGTGACCGGCGGAGGCGGCGGCGAAGTGGGCGGCGGCACGGGCGGCGGCGAAGTCGGCGGCGGCGCGGGCGGCGGCGGCATGGTGGTGCAGATGTGCGGCAACGGCGTGCCCGAAGGCACCGAAGAGTGCGACGACATGAACATGACGCCGGCCGACGGCTGCGAGAGCGACTGCACGCTCACGCCCCGCTGCGGCAACGGCAAACGTGAAGGCACCGAGAGCTGCGACGACGGCAACCTGGTCGGCGGCGACGGCTGCGAGGCCGACTGCATGTCGTTCACCGACACCGCCACCGTCAAGGGCTGCCTGGGCATCAACCAGCGCGTGCCGTTGATCGGCCAGACCTGCTCGGTCACCACGGGCGACACCGGCCGGTTGATCACCGGCGTCATCCTCACCGACGGCGTGACCTACGTCGGCGGCCAGGTGATGATCGACTCCAGCGGCGCCATCACCTGCGCGGCCTGCGATTGCACCACCGCGACGGGCGCGGCTTCGGCCACCCAGTTGCTCTGCCCGCAGGCGATCGTCTCGCCGGGCCTGATCAACGCGCACGATCACATCAGCTTCCAGGCCAGCCCCCAGATGCGCACCGCGGAGCGGTACGAGCACCGTCACGACTGGCGCACCGGCAACGGCGGCCACACCCGCATCGCGTCGGGCAGCAGCAACGTCGCCACGCAGATCCGCTGGGCTGAGCTTCGCCAGGTGATGTCGGGCACCACCACCATCGTGGGCGCCACCTACAGCAGCACCGGCAACCCCGGCATGCTGCGCAACCTCGACGCGAACGCCGCGGGCCAGCTGGGCATGATCTCCGGCGCCTCGGGCGTCTCGTCAGACACGTTCCCCTTGAAGGACACCAGCGGCACCGAGCTGACCTCGGGTTGCGGTTACCCCGCGGTGCCCACCACGTTGCCCTCGACCTCGGCGTACCTGCCGCACGTGTCGGAAGGCATCGAGCCCAGCGCGCACAACGAGTTCGCCTGCCTCACCCAGAATACCCCCAACATCCTCACCAGCCGCACCGCGTTGGTGCACGGCATCGGCTTGACCGCCCGTGACATCGCGCTCGTGGCGCAGAGCGGCACCTCGCTGGTCTGGTCGCCCCGCTCGAACGTCTCGCTCTACGGCGACACCGCGGCCATTCCGCTCTACCAGCGGCTGGGCGTGAACATCGCGCTCGGCACCGACTGGACCATCTCGGGCTCGATGAACCTGCTGCGCGAGCTGCAGTGCGCTGATGGGCTCAACCGCAACTACTTCAACAACACGATGACCGACGAGGCCCTCTGGCGCACCGTCACGGCCAACGGCGCCGAGGCCACCGCGACGGCGGCCACCATCGGCCGCATCGCCGTCGGCAAGCTCGGCGACCTGGCGATCTACAAGCGCAAGGCGGGCTCGTTCTACCGCTCGGTCATCGACGCCGAGCCGCAAGACGTGGTGGTCACCATTCGTGGCGGCAAGGTGCTGTACGGCGACCGTTCGGTCGTCAGCGCCTTCGACCCCACCAGCATGTGCGACTCGTTCGACGTGTGCGGCACCATGAAGTCGGCCTGCATTCGCGCCGAGTTCCCTGCGCTGCCCAGCGGCAACGCGGCCAACACCTACTCGCTGCTGCAGATGGCGAACACCGCGACCTACCCGCTCTTCTATTGTGGTGTGGCGCCGACGAACGAGCCCACCTGCGTGCCGGAGCGTTCGGCGACCGGCCCGCGCGGCTCCAACAGCAAGCTCGGCTCGACCGTCTACACGGTGGCCAGCCCCGACATGGACAAGGACGGCATCGCCGACGCCACCGACAACTGCCCGGCGGTGTTCAACCCGGTGCGCCCGATGGACGCGATGATTCAGGCCGACGCCGACTTCGATGGCCAGGGTGACGTGTGCGACGTCTGCCCGCTCAACGCGAACACCACCACCTGCACCGTGTTCGACCCCAACGATCGTGACGGCGACATGGTGGCCAACGCGACCGACAACTGCCCCAACGCGCCGAACACCAATCAGGCCGACGGCGACATGGACCAGAAGGGCGACGTCTGCGACGCGTGCCCCACGTTCCCGAATGCCGGCAACGCGGCCTGCCCGTCGACCATCTACGCCATCAAGCTGGGCCAGTCGCCCACCGGCACGGCCGTCTCTCTCAACAACGCGCTGGTCACCGCGGTCGGTTCGACCGGCTACTTCCTCCAGGTGGCGCCCAGCGACGTCGGCTACGACGGCGGCGACTATTCCGGCCTGTTCGCCTACCAGCCGGGCTCTGGCCTCACCGTGGGTGATCGCATCAACATCCCCTCTGGTACGCCCACCAACTACTTCGGCCAGATTCAGCTCACCGGCTCGCTCAGCGCGCTCGACGGCGGCGTCACCATCGCCTCTGTCGCGAACCCGCTGCCCGCGCCGTTGACGGTGAACCCCGCCGACGTGGCCACCGATGGCGGCCGCGCTGTGGCGCTCGAAGCGGTGCTCATTCGGGTCGACAACGTGACGGTCACCGACATCGCGCCCCCCGTGGGCCAGGCCGAAGTGGCGCCCACCAACGAGTTCGTGGTCAACGGCTCGATGCGCGTGAACGACTACCTCTTCCTGGTCTCGCCGTTCCCCACCGTGAACCAGACCTATCTCTCGCTCACCGGCGTGCTCGACTTCCGCAACGGCAACTCGAAGCTCGAGCCTCGTTCGCTGACCGACGTGGTCTCGGGCCCGCCTTCGTTGGTGGCCCTGAACCCCGCGCTGGTCTACCTGCGTGAAGACGCGGGCACCACGTTGCCTGCCCCGCTGCTGGCCCGGTTGTCGAACGGCGCCTTCGGCGACACGGCGGTCACCATCACCTCCTCGGGTCCTGAAGTGGTGGTCGGTGACGGCGGCCTCATCATCGTGCCCGACGGCGGGCTCTTCGCCGAAGTGCCGTTATTCGGGGTGAACTCCACCGATGGCGGCACGGTGACCATCACCGCCACCATGGGCGCCGATACGCGCACCGCTCAGGTGCGGGTGCTGGGCCCCAACGACGTGCCCACGCTGGTATCGTTGACCCCGCTGACGGTCTCGATTCCCCGCAGCGGCACGCAGGCCTTCACCGTCGGCCTCGACCTGCCGGCCTCGACTGGCGGCACCACGGTGACCCTGTCGCTGGTGCCCAACACCCTGGGCGTCGCGCCGATCACCGTCACCATCGCCGAAGACGCCACCACGGCGACCTTCAACGTCACGCTCGACGCAGCGGCCATGGGCGCAGGCACCCTGACGGCGACCCTCAACGCGGTCTCGCTCGTCGCGCAGGTCTCGGTGCGCACGCAGCTGGCGGCCACCAACCTGCTCATCTCCGAGTACGGCGAAGGCAACTCCAACAACAAGTACGTGGAGGTCTTCAACGGCACCGGGGCGCCCATCGACCTCTCGGGTTACTCGCTGAAGAACTACGCCAACGGCACCACCACCCCCACCGCCACGCTGGCCATGACCGGCCTGCTCAACGACGGGGAGACCCTGGTGGTCTGCCAGACCTCGATCGCCGCTTCGTTCAACAACTACTGCGACATCAAACACGCGGTGATCAACTTCAACGGCAACGACGCGGTGACCCTCTCGCAGGGCACCACGGTCATCGATCAGATCGGCGTGGTGGGCATGCCTGCTCCGGCGGCGGCCTGGGCGGTGTGCGGCGTGGCCCTCGGCACACAGGACAACATCCTCATTCGCAAGGGCACGGTCGTCTCGCCCACCACC
>JANODF010000726.1:0-29840 GCA_031412555.1 Archangium sp.
ACGTCTTCGAAGAAGTTCCGGCCCAGCTGGCGGCCCTGGTTGATGCGCGCGAGCGACGCTTCGGTCTTGTTGAACTTGAGAATCTTGCCCACCCGGTCGAGCTGAATGAGCCCGTGGGGCAGGTCATCGATCTCCTGAGGATTGAGCTGTTCGACCCGCTTGAGAAGCCCGTCGAGCGTCTCAGGGGTGGACAACGGCGCCACGCTGGTCTGTCGCTTTTCCATGCCGCGAAGATGAGCACAGCCATCCTGACGTTCGTCACCCAATGATTGGGGAACTTCGTTTCAAGAATCAGCGAGCCGCGTGAACGGATCGGTGTTGAGCCACTTCTTCGTCAGCGCTGGCCCCATCTCGAGCTTCGGCCCCAGCCGGTGCTTCAACTCCAACGAGACGAGCTCTTCCGGTGCGCGCACGGTCACCGCCTTCAAGCTCTTGCACAACGCCGGGCTCAACCCGGCCAGCTCGCGCTGAAGCTGGCGGCCGCCGTGCCAGATCAACTCGGGCCGCTCGAGCTTCGGATCCTCCTCGAGGCGGAAGCGCAGCTGCCAGCCCTTGATCTGCGGCATCCACGCCTGTGAATCGAGAAACGAGACGTGGTTGAGCCCCGGCCCGCGCTGCGCGAGCACGTTCTTCCGCCAGGCTTCCCAGCTGGTCCCACCCTCGTAGATGAACAACTGCTCGAGCTGCTGCCACGGCAACTCGGCCTGCTTGAAGCCCAGGCTGGGCATCAGCCACAGCGCCTTCAAACCGCTGAGCCCCGCGAGGTGTTTGCGCTCGAGATCCCCACGGGCCCACAGCCCCACGCGCTCGAGTCGCGGGCTCTTCAACTTCGCCGCCGTCTCGAGCTCGAGCCAGAAGAGCGACTTCAGCGCCTTCGACGACTTCGCCACCGAGAGCATCGCCGGCTGATTCTCCCTCATGCGATCGGCGAACAGATGCTCGACCGTGCCCCACTCGCGAAACTGCTCCTGGCCTGCGAGCCGATCCACCACGGCAGCCGTCAAGAAGCCGCGTTCGAACACCTCGAGCTTCGAGCCTTCCATCGCGGACTGATTGAGCTGAAGCGGAAAGACCCAGTCGCGAAAGTGACTCGCCACCAGCGCCGCGGCCTGGCGCCTCGAGGCCACGGAGCCCGCGTTGGGACCCAGCTGCAGCGCGAAGAGTTCACCGCGCGGATCGCCGCGTTCCAACAACGCATCGCCGTAGACCGCGCGCGCACCTGCATCATCTGGAGCCGCGTGCACGGCAGCGAGCAGCTCCTCCTCACGCGGCGGCTTCGGGTTCACCACGGCGGAGAGGTCGGCTCTCGTCTCCACCACGACCTTCTCCAGCTCCTTCAAAGCGGCCGCGACGCGCTCGGGTTCATCGTCATCGAACTGCTCGAGGTACCAGCGGGCCCCGACGTCGCGTGACTGACCGATGACCTCGATGATGACGGGCATCAGCTCGGCACGCGCTTCCGGCCCCAGGGCCACCAACACCGGCTGCAGCACGCTGCAGACCCGCGGATCATCGAGGGCGCCGAGCGCTCTGACCTTCTGCGCTGCGCCCGCGAGACTTCCGCACAACAAGAGCTCGAGCAGCTCCTGAAAGTGGCGCTCGCGCACGGCCTTCGACCAGGCGCCTTCGAGATCACCTGTCCTCGGCGCCCGCCGCACCCGGAGCCCCAGCCGGCGCCGAAGCTCCTCGGCGAGCCGGGGATCACGCGTGCTGCGCCAGGCGGTGAGCAGCACCTCGTCAGGCGCCGCCACGACTACTTCACTTCGCCCATCAGCCGGCGCACGAGCGGCGAGATGCCGATCAACACCACGCCTGCGATGAGCGCGTAGATGGCCAGCTGCTGATACCCGGCGGTGTACGAGATGAGCTTCTCCGAGGCGGTGGCCGTCGGGCTCGGCAACGACATGCCGGCCCCCAGCAGGCCCGCCGCGTACTGGCCATACGCGCTCGCGAGGAACCACATGCCCATCATCACGCCGCCCAGCCGCTTGGGTGACAGCTTGGTCATGATGGACAACCCGATGGGCGACAGACACAGCTCACCGAAGGTGATCACCAGGTACGCCAGCGTGAAGATGTCGAGCGAGGTCTTGCCCGAGGCGTCCGCGAAGAAACGCGTCGCGTAGAACACCCAGAAGGCCGCCGCGAGGAAGAGGAAGCCCAGGCCGAACTTCACCACCGTGTTCGGCTCGACCTTCTTCTTGGCCAGCGCGATCCAGAGCAAGCCCAGCAGGGGCGCGAAGATGATCACGAACAACGAGTTGGCCGCGTTGTTCACGCCGTTGGGATCCAGCGGGATGACGCCGAGCAGCTTGTCGTTGAGGTTGTTGGCGGCGAACAGGCTCAGCGAGCCGCCCGATTGTTCGAAGAACGCCCAGAAGATGATGGAGAAGAGAACGAAGACCATCGCCGCCGCGAGCTTCTTGCGCTCGTCAGGCGTGCAGCGCGTCATCTCGAACCCGACGTAGAGCAGCGTGAGCGGCCCAATCGTGTACATGAAGTAGTCGGTGAGATCGGTCTTCGAGACCATCGTCATCAAGACGGGGATGATCGCCAGCGAGCCCGCGTAGGTCGCGTAGTCCAACCACTTCTTCTTCGCTTCGTCGGGCTGGCCGTGCCGCGGCGAGAGACCGATGGGCCCCAGGGAGTGGCGGTTGAACCAGAACCAGATCACCCCGATGGCCATCACGATCGCGGTCAGGCCGAAGGCCACGTTCCACGAGTGGTTCTTGCCGAGGTAGATGGGGATGTAGCCGCCGAGCAACGCTCCGACGTTGATGCCTGAATAGAAGAGCGAGAAGCCGGCATCGCGGCGCGGGTCGCCCTCTTTGTAGAGCGTGCCCACCATGCTCGAGATGTTGGGCTTGAAGAAGCCGGTGCCCACGATGTTGAAGGCGATGCCGAGGAAGAAGAACTTCTTGGGGTCGACGGCGAGGATCAAGCTGCCGACGATCATCAAGAGGCCGCCCCAGACCAGCGAGCGCCGGAACCCGAGGATCTTGTCTGCGAACAGACCGCCCACGAAGGTGAAGGCGTAGACGAACGCCTGCGTCGCCCCGTACTGCAGGTTCGCCACGCTCTCGGACATCAGGAGCTGGTTGACCATGAAGAAGGTCAACATCCCGCGCATGCCGTAGAAACTGAACCGCTCCCACATCTCGGAGAAGAAGAGCGTCCACAGCTGCTTTGGGTACTTGCCCTCGAAATTCTGGATCGCGCTCAGCTCAGGAGGATTCACAGGGCCGGTGGATATCAGTCTTCGGTACACTGCGACGCAAGTGACGACACGAGGGGAGCTGGCCCGGGGCACCCGCCTGGGCAAGTACGAAATTCACGGACGCCTTTCAGTGGGCGGAATGGCGGAGCTCTACCTCGCCTCGCTCGCCGGCCAGGGCGGCTTCAGGAAGTTCGTGGCGCTCAAGCGGGTGCTGCCGTCGATCGCCAGCAACGAGGACTTCACCAAGATGTTCCTCGATGAAGCGCGCATCACCGCTTCGCTCTCGCACGCGGGCATCGCCCAGGTCTTCGAGCTGACCGAAGACAGCGACACCCGCGAGCCCATCCTCGCGATGGAGTTCGTCGCCGGTCAGAACCTCGAGCAGATCATTCAGCGCGCGCGCAAGCGCAAGGTGCCGTTGCCGCCCGAGTTCAGCGGCCGCATGGCCACCGACGTGTTGTTGGCCCTGCACTACGCGCATGGCTTCGTGGAGCCCGCCACCGGCCAGCCCATGGCGGTCATCCACCGCGACATCAACCCGCGCAACGTGATGATCACCTACGCGGGTGGCACCAAGATCATCGACTTCGGCATCGCCAAGGCGCGCGGCCGCTTGAACGAGACGAGCGCGGGGTTCGTGAAGGGCACGCTGCAGTACATGGCGCCCGAGCAGGTGATGTCGAAGACCGGCATCGACGGGCGGGCTGATCTCTTCGCGCTCTCCATCGTCTTGTACGAGCTGCTCAGCGGCACAGTGCTCTTCGACGCGCCTTCACCCGCGGCCACCATGAGCAAGGTGATCCACGAGCCCATCCGCAACCTGGGCGACCTGGTGCCGTCGTTGCCCGGTGAAGTGGTCGACGTGGTGATGAAGGGGCTGCAGCGTGACCCCGCGTTGCGCTGGCAGAACGGCCGCGAGTACGCCCGGGCGCTCGATCGCGCGCTTCCCGATTCGTTCGACGAGCAGCAGATGGCCGAGGTGATGAGCAGCCTGTTCGAAGACAAGATCGCGGTGACGCGCTCGTTGTTGTCTTCGGCCGAGAGCGCGTCGGCGTCGGATCTCAAGTTGATGACCATGACGGGCGACGAGGAGCCGGCGAAGAGGCAGCTGGCCTCCGACGTGGTGGCTGCCACGGCCATCGCCCGGCCGCCGGTGCGCAAGCCGACCTCGGAGCTGCCCGCGCGCAAGCCGGTCACCACGGAGATTCCGACGCGCAAGCCGACCCGCGAACAGCTGGCCGCCAACGAACGCACCGAGATGAATCTGGAGCCGGTGCGCGAAGTGCCGGACTTCCCCGAGAGCGAGCGGACCGTCGCGATGGTGCCGGCGCCCACCATCAAGAAGCTCGAGCCCACGCCCGAGCGGAAGAACAACCTGGTGCTCTACGTGGTGTTGGCCGCGCTGGCCGCCACGTTGCTCGTCGGAGCGATCGCCCTGTTCAACTGATCTCCCTCTCCCTGCGCAGCGGGGAGAGGGTCGGGGTGAGGGGCGTTCCGGGCACCGACCTCTCCCCGCTTCGCAAGGAGAGGTTCATCACGGCGTGCTGGGCATCACCTTCACCCGCTCGCCATCATCGGTGGTGATCACCTGTCCCGGCGTCTGAGGCAACGGCCCACTCCCCACGGTGAACGACGCGACCCGAGCACGCGACGCACCGTTGAACGAACCCGAAACGCTCACCACCAGCATCGATCGACCCGGCCCTGGATTGAACGTCACATCGAACGTGCGCGTCTCGCCACGCTTGAACTCACCGTGGTCCACCAACCGCGACTCACCCTCGACCACCAGGCCATCGATCCCGCTGACCGCCAGCTCGACCTCCTTCGCGTCGGCCTCGAAGGTCACCGTCAGCCGAGCCGACTTCAGAGCCAACTCCGCCTTCACCTCGACAGGAGCCGTCGGCTTGCCTTTGGCAGGCACGGGGGAACTCGCGCTGACCGGCGTCGTGCACGCGGTGAAAAACAGAACAGAGAGAACGAGAGATTTCATGGGCGTGCTCATGGGCTGGTGATGGCCATCGTCGCGTTGTAGGTGCCGCTGACCTGGCCGTAGCCGGTCAGGGTGATGATGTAGACGGTGCCGCTGATGCTGTTGAATGAGAACGTCTCCGGGCCGCTGAATTCATCGTCTGCGTAACCGACCTCCACGCCTCGCCGGTAGGCGCCGATGGCCACGTCTTCGGCGCTGTCGCCGGTCACCGTGATGGGCGAGCCGGTGCCGGTGAGCACCCAGTACTTGTTCTGCGAGGCGAAGTTGAACGCTTCCCGGCCATCGAGTGACACCGACTGATTGAGGGGGAAGGAGACCACGTCCTGGTACATCGCGCGCAACGCCGGGGCGCCTGCACCGAAGTCCGAGGTGATGGAGCCGATGTTCCACTGCGCCAACAACGCATCGACCGCGGCCGCATCGACCCCGGGCTGCGCCTTCAGGCTGGTCACGAAGCTGCCGAGGGTGGCCAGCGCGCTGGTGGTGCGATGACCGCTGGTGAAGGCATCGGCGATGGGGCCGAGGCCGAGGGTGACTGAATCGAAGGTGCCTTCGTTGGCGGGATCCCACACGTCGTAGAGGAAGCGCATCACGCTCGACTCCGAGAAGACGCCGCGTGATGGATCATCCGTGGGGGCCGGCTCGTCTTCCATGTTCCAACCGAACGCGTCGATCATTCCAGAGGTGAAGTACGTGTCGGCGTAGATCGGATCATTCAGGAGCATGCCGGAAGCCGCGTTGCCCCAGCCCTCGGTGAAGGCCTCGCGGGGATCGAGCACGTCGCCGCTCGAGTGATCTCCACCCAGGCTGTCGGAGCGCGAGACGTTCGCTTCGAAGTAGTGGCCCCACTCGTGAACGATGACGTGGTTGTCGTACTCGTCGGTGTCCACGCCGTCTTTGCCGACCACGAAGATCTCGTTGAGCTCGCCATCGAAGTACGAGGTGCCGAGGAAGCCCTGCGCGACGGTGCCGTTCGAGTCGGTGGTGTTGTTGGGGCTCCAGTTCACCTTGAGCAGGGGGAAGTTGAGCGAAGGCCGGGCCGCGAGAAACGCGCTCGCCGCGGTGTACGCCGAGTCGAGGATCGCGAAGGGCCCCGAGGTGCGCTGTGCGGGCGTGAACGCCGTGCCGGCCCAACCATGCGTGGCGCGAAGATCCACCGTGCCGCCGCCCGCGGGGATCGGCGCGCCGAGGGCCCACACGGCGTTCTGCGAGGTGTTGTCCTGCACGGTGATGGGCGGCGTGCTGGTCTTCGCCAGCACCTGCACGGCGAGCGCACCACTCCCGGTCGCGGTGAAGGTGAGCGCGTACGCGCCATCGGCGGCGGTGTTGGTGGTGGCCAACACGGCGGTGCCTTCGACCACGCGCACCTGGGCGTTGCGTACGGGGCGCTGCGTGGCGTTGGCGAAGTCGAGCGTGCCGCGATCGGTGGCCACGTCGTAGCGCGCGCTCACGAAGTCGTAGGTGACGTGCCCGCTGACGGTGAAGGTGCCGCTCTGCATTCCGCCGCCGCCTGATCCGCCGCCGGTCGCGCCACCACCTGATCCACCACCGCTCGCGATGGGCAGACACGAGCTGGCCTGACACGAAGAGCCCGCGCTGCACACGCCGCACAGCGCGCCGCCGAAGCCACAAGCCACGTCTGCACTCCCGGCCTGACAAGCGCCCGCCGCGTCACAACACCCCGCGCACGAGTTCGCATCGCACGGCTTCTGAGGTGGACTGCACGAGACCAACACCAGGAGCGCCGCAAATCGGAGGTGGGCGAATGGCACGCCCACCGTCTTAGCAGGACTCTTTCCCTCTCCCTTCGGGAGAGGGTCAGGGTGAGGGCGGAACGATCGACACCTGAAGACCGTCAAAGGCACCGTGCCAATGCACCTCGTTCTCCTCCTCCTCGCCGCGGACCCCAGCGCCCCCTTCCGCACGTTCGTCCAGGAGCCAGCCGCACGAGCCCTCGAAGACCATCTCGCCAGGACCGCCGTTGCGCTGCACCAGAAGCTCTCGAAGGTCGACACCTGCGACGCAAAGCAGGTGAGTTCCCGCCTCTCGCAACTGGTCGCTGACAACCTCGAGCAGAAACACACCGCCGGTTTCCTGCTCGACGCCGCGCGCATCCGCAGGCAGGTGATCGAAGCCGAGGCCTTCAAGCTGGAGACCTTCGTCACCGCCGGCGTCTTCCCCAAGCGCTACTTCGGCTACCTCGACGAGCAGCACGACACCGCCGCTTACGAGACGCGCCTGAAGAGCGCTGCGCGAAAATCAGCCCGCGCCTGCAACCGCTGGTTGGAGAACGCGCACGCCACGTTCCGGGTGACCGAGCAGGAGCTCATCGTCACCTTCCTCGCCGAAGGCGGCGCCATTCTCCTGCGTGAAAAGCAGGATCAGCTCGAGTCGATCCACCCGGTGCAGGGCATCGGCCTCGACGACATCGCCACGGGCTTCGCCGACCTGGAGCCGCTGGTGAAACAACTCGACACTGAAGTCGGCACGAACATCGCCGGCATCGTGAAACAGCGCGACGGCAAGCCGTACCTCTCGCGCAACTTCCGCTTCGAAGAGGCGATCGCCGGCACCGCCGCCATGTGGGTCTGGGAGAAGCAGATCGCCGAGCGGAAACTCCGCGCTGCCGGGCGCATGAGCCTGGGCAAACGCACCCTCGAAGACCAGTTCGTGATCGCCTCGCTGGTCTACAACTCGGGCATCCTCTTCGAAGAGAGCACCATCACGAAGGTGCGCACCTTCGAGAGCGGCGCGTACCTGTTCGACTTGTCCGAAGCGAGCAAGGCCAAACGCTGGGCGCTCCCGATCGCGATGCCGAAGCTCAACCTCGAGCGACAACTCAGCGGAGGGCCGTGGCCTGATCAGCCGACCAGCTGGTCGGCCGTCTACCACGTGCTCCAGCGTTACGGCGCGTACGTGGGTCTCTCGCGTTTCACCGATGCGTTCGACGCGAAGGGCGCGCTGCGTTGATCAGGGGCAAGCCGGATCATTGGTGACGAGCAGATCGTCGATGAACAGCTGATCAGGCGTCGGGTAGATGTCGGAGCACAAGCCGCTGGTCCCTCTGACCGAGAAGCTGATCTCCGTGTTGCGCACGCGCTGGCCCGGAGCCAGGCAGATGATCTGCGGCGTCCACGCGGTGGCGATGGGCAGGGCCGTCGACGTTCCATCGACCACCACCGCCGCCCCCGCGCCGGCCTGCGTGGTGTTGAGCGAAGGCAGCCGGTAGAAGAAACGAAGCGCCGGCCCACCCGTCGCGTTGCGCACAGGTACGACGGCCGGGGTCTTCAGTTGGTTCTGCACGCACCGCTGCTGCGTCGAGACGCGGCCCACACCACTTCCGGTGCGCGCCTGCGCCGCATCGACCAACCCACCCGCGGTGTTGCCCGGCGAGCAGGTGGACGCGGAGCAGCTGCTCACCGGCACGAACCAGCCATGGGGCCTGACGCCCGACTCGAACGAGCCGTCGCCGAAAGGCAGCTGCGCGGGGCACCGGGCCGGCTCTGAGACGACCTCCACGTCATCGATCTCCACGAAGCGGGCATCGACGTCGGAGCACAGGCCGCTGCCACCCGAGATGAGCTGAAACACCATCGGCACCACGCGGCCGCGCATGGTGTCGGGCAGGCAGACCACGTGATCCGCGGGCGTGAGCCCGGTCTCCAGGTCGAAGTCGAGGCCATCGAGCGACATCACCAGCGTGCGGCCGCTGCTCCCACGGGCCTTGAAGCGCAGGGCTGCGTTGGGCAGCGCATTCGCCGTGGGCACCGAAAGAGCGCCCGTCGCGCTGGCCGCGTCGCAGCGGGTCGGGCGCAGCAGGCGCAGCGCACCACTTCCGTTGACGCCGGCCTGCGCAACGATGGCCGTGCCGGGACCCTGCAACGTCCACCCCGCGGTGGTGGAGAAGCGGCCGTTGACCACTTCACCGGGCGCGGGACAGGTGTCATCAGCGTCGATCCACAAGCGGTCGATGATGAAGTTGTTGCTCGTCGGGTTGGCCTGCGGGCTCCCGGAGAAGGTGAGCGTCGACTGGTTCCCCAGCGCGCCTTCACCCAGGCACGTGCTGTAGACGGCCGGGTTGAAGAGCGGTGCGTTCAGCTTCCACGAGGTGTCGTTGAGCTGGATCAGCAGGGGCGGTTCACCAAAGCAGTTGAAGGTGCACGAGCTCGAGTGAAGCATGTTGAAGCGCAGGCCCTGCCGCGCCTGAGCACCTGCCACCACGAAGGTCTGGCTGAGCGTCGCATCGAACGAGCGGCGCAACGCAGCCGGCAGCGTCACCAGCCCGCCATCCGAGCTCGCGTTGACCCCACCTGCGTCGGGCGCGAACACCCAGCCGGCATCGGGGTTGGTGGACCACGCGTTGGCGGGCGTTCCGTTGAAGCCGGGGTCGGCCGGCCCACCCGAGTAGACGCAGCCTTGACCTCCGTCGGGCAGCCCCCCCACGGAGAAGCCCACCACGCACTGACACGAAGCCGTGCCGGTGGTGTCGACGCAGCTGGAGCGGCGCTCGCAGCTGAGGCCCGCGGTCGCACACGTCGCCGTGCAGGTGCCGTTGTTGTCGTTGTCCTGGAAGCCGGGTGCGCAGCCCGCGCACGCCACGCCGCCGAAACCTGCGTTGCAGGTGCACACCACGCGGCCCGTGGTGTCGGCGCAGCTGCCGTGCATGTTGCACGAGATGTTGAGGCACGCCGACTCGCAGGTGTTGTTGCTGTCGTTGTCCTGAAAGCCATCGGCGCAGCGGGCACAGGTGGCACCCGCGAAGTTCGTGGCGCAGACGCAGGTGGCCGTACCGCTGGTGTCGTCGCACGTGCCGCCCAGGCCACAGCCGATCATCGCGGTCGCACACGAAGGCTTGCAGGTCCCGTCGCTGTCCGCGTCCTGAAAGCCGGTCGCGCAGGTGGTGCAGTCAGCGCCCGCGTAGCCTTCATCACACGAACACGACGCGCTGCCCGAGACGTCGTCACATTGGCCGTGCGCACCACAGCTCGGAGCGCTGGCACACGATGCCGTGCACGTGCCGTCGCCGTCGTTGTCTTGAAAGCCCCGCGCGCAGGCCGCGCAGTCAGCGCCCGCGTAGCCCGTCGTGCAGGTGCAGGTGATGCCGTTCGCCGTGTCCTGGCAGCTGCCGTGGGTGCCGCAGCGTGACGCGCCGGCGCTGGCGCAGGTCACCGCGGCACATTGGCATTCGCCGAAGCCGTCGGCGGTGGTGTTGCAGACCTGCGAGCCCATGGCTCCCGTCGAGCAGGTGCAGGCCTCGGCGCGGCCGGGAGCACAGGTCGAGCCTCCGGGATTGCAGGAGAGGACAACCGCGGACAACGCCAGAACCGGGAGCCAGAGTCGGAGCATTGCTCGCAGATTGATCACAGACATGTCTCGAGATCCACGCTGATCAGAGATGACATTGTCCGACACACGCAGGTGACGGCGCCGCTGAGAGGAGTAGCCTCTCGCACCAGCCATGAACCGGGTCGCTCCATGAACTCTCGAACTCCTGCGGCTCAGCGGTCGCTCGCGGAAGGCACGATGATCGCGGGCTACAAGCTGCGCGGCCTCATCGGCGCGGGCGCGATGGGTGAAGTGTACGAAGCCCAGCACCACCCCAGCCACCGTCGCGTGGCGATCAAGGTGTTGCGCGAGAAGACCGACGACTCGGTCAACGCGGGGCGGCGGCTGCTCGAAGAAGCGCGCGCGGTGATCGCCATTCGGCATCCGGGCATCGTGGTGGTCTCCGACGTGGGCTTGATGACCGGTGGCCGCCCCTACCTGGTGATGGAGCTGCTCGCCGGGCTGCCGCTCTCGGTACACTTGAAGCAGCGCAAGCTGCCGGTGGCCGACATCGTGATGGTGCTCGACGGCATCCTCGATGCGTTGAGCGCGGCGCACCGGGCGGGCGTGATTCACCGCGACTTGAAACCCAGCAACGTCTTCATCCTCGCGGGCGATCGGCCGCGGGTGAAGCTGCTCGACTTCGGCGTGGCGAGGCGGGAAGGCCGCAAAGAAGTGCTCACCGGGCCCGCGATGGCGGTGGGCAGCATGGGTTTCATGCCGCCCGAGCAGCTGATGGGCCAGGCGGTGGCCGCCAGTGATTTGTACGCGGTGGGCTGCATCGCGTTTCTGCTGCTGGCGGGGCGGCCGGTGTTCCCGCTCAAGAACATTCCCGAGAACGCGCGCAGTCACTTCTCCGAGATTCCCGCGAAGCTGCGCACGCTGCGGCCCGAGGTGAGCCCCGGGCTGGAGACCTGGGTCGATCGCATGCTCGGCAAGACGCCCGACAAACGGCCGCCTTCCGCCGACATCGCGTTGGCTTCGTTGCGCGCCCTCGACGGCCGCAACCTGACGACCCAGTCGGGCAACAAGACGGAGCAGGTGATGGCGTACGTGCCGACCGCTCCCACCCAGAAGCAGCATTTGAGTGGCGCGGGCGAGACCGGCGAGGTCACCGCGCGGATCGACGAACGAAGCAAGACGATCATCGACTCCTGAGAAGGCGGCGATAGGTTCCGCGCCATGCGACTTCTCTCTCTCATCGGTGCGTTGGTGGTGTTCGGCGGTTGTGCGACGACTTCTTCGGCGAACGCGGATTTTCAGACGCGGCTGCCCAACCTGGAGGCCGTGGTGAAGGCCGCGCGCGCGCAGCCCTGGGGCGCCGACCTGAAGCAGATCCCCGCGACGGTCATCGACGTGGGCGAGCTGGCTTCGGTGCCGTACCTCTCCTTCGCGGGCACCGACATCGAGCTCAACGTGTACGGAGATCCGGCGAAGCCGGCCGGCGTGGAAATCGGCACCAGGAGCGAGTCGCCCGAGACGCGCGCGGCCGTGAAGAACTTCCTCGGCTCGCTGCTCAATGAGGCCGACCGCAAGCCGCTGGAGACCATTCCGGAAGGCCAGGAAGTGGTGGCCGACGGGCTCGCGCTGGAGATCACCCCGCCCACCGCGGCCGATGGTTTCGGCGCCTGGTGGGTGACCGCTTCGCACCCCGCGGGCATCACCAACGCGAAGGCCTCGGTCGGTGAGATGAACGAAATGGCGCAGCCGTTGAACGAAGACTTCAACGCCGCCATGGCGGTGGCCGACGTCGGCACGCACGCGGGATTCTTCCGCTACCAGCGCTTCCGCCCCACGGGCACGCGCGTGTACGCGACCAGCTACTTCAAGAAGGACGGCGTCTACCAGCGCCGGAAGTAATTCTGGAGTTCCCTCTCCCCTCTGGGGAGAGGGTCAGGGTGAGGGGCCACTTCAACTCAACGGATTGAAGGCAATCACGCTGCAGGCGACGGCCTCCCCCGTTCCGACGTTGGAGTAGTGGAAACGTCATGCGCTCCAGGTCGAGCCCCGCGAGCAACTTTCGTATGCTGACCGCGCCCCGGTTCCGGGCGCCATTACCGCGTGAGAGCAGCTCCTCCAGGCGCACCTGGATCGCGCACTGCTCGCCGTGCCCTGATCAGTTAGCCCTCTCCCCGACCCTCTCCCCCGCGGGGGAGAGGGAGACAGGTGTGGTCGAAGTCGTTGTCGTTTTTTGTCGTCGTCGTCGTCGACTTCAGACTTTGTAGAGCAGGTCGATGTACCGCTTGAGAAAATCCCCGACCAACCCCTTGAGCGGCATCGTGCCGGCCATGCCGTAGACCGGCGCCATCCCGCCACTCGCCGGCGGTGAGTCCTTCACGGCCGCCACTGCCTCACGCAAGTCCGTGATGAACCGCTCGGCCACCCCGGGCTGCGTGTGCCGCAGCGTCACGCACAGGTGCACCGCCGCCGGCCGATGCAGGCCGTTCAAATTCCAGCCCTTCTTCCCGAGCTCATCCAGCACCCGGTACACGTCGAGCTTCTTCGAGCAGAACGAGACCATGAACAGCGCCTCGCCCATCAGCTCGATCTCGGGCATCGACCGCACGGCCGCTTTGATCAGCTCGGTCGTATCGAGGATCTTCCGGGTCGCCGCCAGGTAGCCGCCCTTGCCCGTCGACACCAACGACGCCCAGGCCGCTGCGCTCAGACCACCCGGCCGGCTGCCCGCCAGCGTGGGCGAGAAGTACAACCCGCCCGGCCAATCGGTCACCGTGTAGTACTGGTGCGAACGCAGCTCGTGCCCGCGGTACAGCACCACCGAGGTGCCCTTCGCCGCGTAGCCGTACTTGTGCGTATCGACCGACATCGACGTCACACCCGGCACCGCGAAATCGAACGGAGGCACCGGCGCCCCCAACTGCCGGGCCCACGGCAACACGAACCCACCCAGGCAGGCGTCGACGTGACAGCCGATGCGGTGCTTCTTGGCCAGCGCCGCGATCTCCGTCACCGGATCGATCAGCCCGTACGGGAAACACGGCGCCGACGCGACCAGCACGATGGTGTTCCTGGTGATCGCCGCCTTCATCGCCTTCACGTTGGCGACGTAGTCAGACCCCACCGGGATCTTCTTCATCTTGATGCCGAAGTACTGCGAGGCCTTGTCGAACGCCGCGTGCACCGTGTTCGGCACCACCATCTCGGGCTTCTTCACGCCCTTTTCCCGCGCGCGGTCGCGATAGGCCTTCATCGCCAACAAGATGCTCTCGGTGCCGCCCGAGGTGACCGCGCCGCAGATCTGATCATCCCGCGTGGCCTTCCCATTGCCCGGCCCGGCGCCGAGCATGTCGGCCACCATCGCCACGATCTCCGCCTCGTACTTCGAGGCACTGGGCCAGACGTCGGAGTGCAGCGGGTTGACCTGCGAGGTCGCCGAGTACACCCGGTTCATGAACTCCACGTGCGCGTCGTCACCGCTGTACACGGCGCCCGAGAGGAACCCTTCCTTCCAGCGGGGCGACTCCTTCGCCGCGAGGCCTTCGATCTCCGACAGCAGGTCTTCTCGCGTGCGGCCCTTGTCGGGGATCGCCGAGTAGCTCTCGATCTTCCCTGCGTAGGGGCGCATCGAGTGCTCCATGCCGTCGAGCATGCCGCCGTATTCTTTGTCGAGCCGCGCCTTCACGAAGGGGATCGCCTTCATCGCGCGCTCGGTGGCGGCGATGATCCGCGGGTCCACCCGGTCCAGCAGGTTCTGGCCAATCGACTTGAGCTTCATGACGACTCCTGAATTCTGTTGAGGCGAGCGCAGACCTTGCTCGTACTTCGGTACACGTGGAGGAACTCGGTGAAGAGCTCGTCGTATATCCGGCGGTTCTCGACGTCGGGCGTCCACGTCTTCGCGATGGGCACCAACGCGGGCACGTCGTCGAAGGCAAGCTTACCCAGCGCGTTAGCTCCGATGAAGGCAGCGCCCCGCGCGTTGGCCATCACCGGGTCTTTCACCTGCCGCAGGGGCCGGTCGAGCACGTCGGCGAAGATTTGACACCACACGTCAGAGCGCGCCCCGCCGCCGATGATGGTGAGCTCGGGCACCCGCTTGCCCATGAACTTCTCCACGAAGCCGAACAACCACTTCGAGTTGAAGGCCACGCCCTCCATCACCGAACGCACCAGGTGGGCCCGGGTGGTGGTGAGCGACAAATTCACGAAGCTCCCGCGCACGCTGCGATCGTCGACGGGTGAACGTTCCCCATTGAGAAACGGCGTGAAGAGCAACCCGCCGCTGCCGGGCGGAATGCGCGCGGCCATCGTGCTGAAGGTCTGGTGCGCGTCGGCCGGGGCCACCGTGTTCAGCTCGTCGGGGGGAAACAGCAGGCTGTCTTTCAAGAAGTTGAGCGCGCCCGCCGCCGACTCCTGCTCGTTGGTGAGCATGTAGCGGTTGGGAATGGCCGAAGGCAGCGTGGCCATGTTGTGGAAGAGATCCGACTTCTTGTACGGCAGGTGCGCGATGATCCACGACGAGGTGCCCACGCACAGGTGCGCTTCTCCATCTCGCACCGCGCCCGAGCCCACCGCCGCCGCCTGAATGTCAGGCGTGCCCATCACCACCTGAACCTTCTCACTGAGCCCCAGCTCGCGCGCGACGTCGGCTCGCAGCGGGCCGAGCACCGAACCGGCCGGCAGCAGCTCCGGCAACTTCGCGCGCTCCACGCCGAGCGTCTGGAGCAGGGCGTCGGAGTACTGCACCTTCGAGAGATCTCGATTGTCCGTGGCCCAGTGCAGCGTGATGGTGGCGAACGAGGCCGCGGGTTTTCCCGTGAAGCGAAAGTTCAAGTAGTCCATCGGCTCGAGGAACTTCTTCGTCGCGCGGTAGACCTCGGGCCGCTCGTTCTTGAGAAACAGAATGTGCGCGATCGAGTCTTTGCCCGACATGCCGGGCACACCGCCGGTCAGGCGGATCCACTTGAGCAGCCGGGGCACGTTGTAGCCCTCGACCTCGGGGAAGCCGCCGAACAGCTTCTTGATGTGCGGCGCGCCGCGAGAGTCCATCCACATGATGCAGGGCATCAATGGTTTGTCGTCGGGGCCCAGGGCCACCGTGCCCGACCAGGTGGTGGTGCAGCTGATGCCGATGATGTCGTCGACCGGCACCACCTTCGACTCCACCAATTCACGCGTGGCCGAGCAGATGGCCTTCCACCACTCCTCGGGGTCCTGCTCGCAGCCGCCGTCAGGCAGGTACGAGATGGGCAAGGTACGCGTCGCAAAACCCGCCACGTCGCCGCGGGTGGACACCAACGCGAGCTTGAGGCTGGAGGTGCCGAGGTCGATCGCCAGAATGTACGAAGCAGGCATGCCGAGCCACCCTACAGGCGCTTCCAGAAGCCCCCAACGGAAAGCGCGGTCGCCGTCTGCTTCTCCCGACAGGCATGATCAACCGCGGGGCCGGTTACCCGCTCGTGACGCCCCCGGGCAGCCCTTGTCAGGATCAGAGATCCGCCCACAATACGAAGCATGAAAACCACGGAGCTGGTGCCGTGTGTCTGCGGCAAGGGCGTACTCGAGGTCGAGATCAAAGACTTCGGACGATGGCGGGTCGAGAGTCTGTTGACCGCGTGTGCTTCGTGCGGCCAGGGCGACATCGAGGCTTCGCGTGAAGCGCAGCCGGTGGTGAACGCTGATCCGCAACACCTGTCTGCGGGCTAGCTCAGCCCACCTTCCGAACGGAAAAACGACTGAGCCAGGCCAGGGGCTCCGGGGCGGGGCGTGAGGGCGGCGAGCCGATCGCCGCGCGCGCCGCCACCTCGTCGAAAGGCACCTGCTCCAGGTAACAGCGCAGCCGCACCAACGTGAGCGCATCGGTGGGTCTGAGGTCGACGCTCGGCACCAGCTCGAACTCGGCTTCGAAACGCGCGAACGCGGAAGAGCTGAGCCGGGCGAGGAACTCCTCCTCGCTGACGCAGACCGCACCCCAGAGACGGGAAAATGCAGGAATGAGCGGCATTCCGCGCTGACCCTACGACATTCTTCGTTGGCGGAGTGCGTCACCCACCCGCCACCCGATCCACCTCTTCGCGCACGCGCAATACCCAGCCACGAAAGTGGCGACTGGGGGGAGAGGTGGACCGCGATGGCGAATGCTCCGAGTTGGTTTTCGACAGAGGAAGTGGCGGGACTGGCGGACTTCTGGGCCGTCTACGAGGTGAATTACGACGCCATCAACGCCAAGACGATGGCTGCGGTCGCCCGCGAGCCGACGCTCAGCGCGCTCGTCGCCACCTTCACCCCCGCGCAGCTCGCCCACGAAGAGCAGGCCGGTCGCGAACGCATGCGGCAAGTGATGCGGGGCAACTGGGCCGACTATGAGACCAACCTGCGCCTCCAGGGCGTGGTGTACGCGCAGCTCGGCGTCGACTTCTCCACCTGGTTTCGCCTGGTGCGGGTGGTCGCCCGCGACGTCACGCCGCTGTTGGTGAATATGTACGCGAACGAGCCGGCCCGGTTGTCGCGCGCGCTCAGCGGCATGCAGGCCTTCTTCGACTGGGCGATGGCCATGCTCGGCGAGGTCTACCTGTCGGCCAAAGAATCGCTCATCCGCGCAAGCGAGCAGGACCTCGCCACCACCCTCGACAGCATCGCTGACGGGGTCATCTCCACCGACCTCGAAGGGGCCGTTCGCAGGATGAACCCGGTGGCCGAGCGCCTCACCGGCTGGTCGCTGGCCGAGGCGAAAGGAAAGCCGCTGGCCGAGGTGTTCCGCGCGGTGAACGAGAAGACGCGTGCGCCCATGGAGAGCCCCGCCGTGCGCGTGATTCGCGAAGGCGCCATCGTCGGCGCGGCCAGCCACACGGCGTTGATTGCCCGCGACGGCCGGGAGCGCCCCATCTCCGACAGCGGCGCGCCCATTCGCGACGAACAGGGCCAGCTGCGCGGGGTGGTGCTGGTGTTCCGCGATCAATCGCAGCAGCTCGAGCTCGAGGCAGAGAACCGGCGCATTCAGGAAGCGAACAGGCTCAAGAGCGAGTTCCTCGCCAACATGTCGCACGAGCTGCGCACGCCGCTCAACGCCATCATCGGTTTCGCAGAGCTGCTCCACGACGGGCAGGTGCGCCCCTCGATGCCGCAGTTCAAGGAGTTCCTCGGCGACATCCTCGCCAGCGGGCGGCACCTGCTCCAGCTGATCAACGACGTGCTCGATCTGGCCAAGGTCGAGGCCGGGCGCCTCGAGTTTCACCCCGAAAAGGTCGACCTGCCCCGGCTGGTGCAAGAGGTGGTCGACATTCTGCGCACCACCGCCGCGGAGAAGCGCATCGCCGTCTCCATCGCCGTGCATCCCGAGGTGGCCGACATCTCCATCGATGCGTCGCGGCTCAAGCAGGTCCTCTACAACTACATCTCCAATGCGCTGAAGTTCACCGGTGAGAATGGCAACGTCACCATCACCGCGCGGCCCGGTGAGCCCGGCGTGTTCGTGCTGGAGGTGAAGGACACCGGCATCGGGATCAGCGCTCACGACGTCGCGAAACTCTTCACCGAGTTCCAACAACTCGACGCCGGCATCGCCAAGAGACATGCGGGTACCGGCCTGGGCCTCGCGCTCACCCGGAGGCTGGCAGAAGCGCAAGGCGGCTCGGTGGGGGTCACGAGCGTGCCGGGTGAAGGCAGCACCTTCTTCGCGGTGTTGCCGCGTGAAGCCCCACAAGGCGTGCCGATGGCCGCACCGAAACGATTGCCCGGGCCTCCGGGCGCGCCTGCGATTCTGGTCATCGAAGACAATGCCCGCGACCAGGCGCTCATCGTGGAGTCGCTGACCTTCGCCGGCTACTCGGTGGAGACGGCCAGCAGCGGCGCGCAGGCCATCGCGCGTTGCCAGGAGCGCCCCTTCGACGCCATCACCCTCGACCTGTTGTTGCCCGACACCACGGGCCTCGAGGTGTTGCGCGCGATTCGGTCGGGTGCGCTCAACCGCGACGTGCCGGTCATCGTGATCACCGTGGTGACCGAACGCGGCGCTGCGGCGGGCTTCGTGGTGCACGACCTGTTGCCCAAGCCCATGGAGCCCGGCGCGGTGCTCGCGTCGCTCGAGCGTGCAGGCCTGCGCCCGGGCCGCAGCGGCGAGGTGATGGTCATCGACGATGACGATGCTTCGGCGCGGCTGATGGCGGCCACCCTCGGGCAGCTGGGCTTCGAGTCGCGCCAGGTGCAACGCGCGTCGGAAGGGCTGGAGCTGGCGAGCGTCACGCCGCCGCTGGCCGTGGTGCTCGATCTGATCATGCCGGGCGTGAACGGCTTTCAATTCCTGGAGCGGTTCCGCAAGCTGCCCCTCTGCAGGAACGTGCCGGTGATCGTCTGGTCGGTGAAAGACCTGACCCACGAAGAGCACCAGCTCCTCGAGTCGTCGGTGCAGGGCATTCTGCAGAAAGGCCACGCCGGCAGCGTGGTGCTCGAGGCGCTGCGCGGCTTTCTCCCTCCTTCGCTCAAGGAGCACTGAGATGGCCGGTGAACGGGTGCTGGTGGTCGACGACAACCTGGCCAACCTGAAGCTGGTCAACTTCGTGCTGCAGGCGCGCGGCTTCGAGGTGTCGAACGCACACGACGCGCAAGAAGCGCTCGCCTCGATCGCCACCACCCCGCCGCGCCTGGTGCTGATGGACATTCAGTTGCCGGGCACCGACGGGCTCACCCTCGCCCGCAAGCTCAAGGCCGACCCCGCCACGCGTGACCTGATCATCGTGGCGCTCACCGCGTACGCGATGCGGGGTGACGAAGAGAAGGCCAGAGAAGCCGGCTGCAGCGGCTACCTCACCAAACCCATCGACACGCGCACCTTCGGAGATCGCATCGAAGCGTTCCTTCAGGTGAAACGATGATCACCATTCTGGTCGTCGACGACAACGCGATGACCCGCAAGCTGGTGCGCTTCGCCTTCGAGAACCAGGGCATGCGCGTGCTCGAGGCAGCCGATGCGGCGGCGGCGCTGGTGACCTTCGCCCAGGAACCGCTCGAGCTGGTGCTGCAGGATCTCTGTCTGCCCGACCTCGATGGGTTCGAGCTGGTGCGCCGCCTGCGCGCGATGCCCGGCGGCGCCGAGGTGCCCATTCTCGCCTTCTCGGGAATGCTCACCGCGCACGACGAGGTGCGGGTCTCGGCCGCGGGCTTCGACGATCTGATCAGCAAGCCGGTCGAACCTTCCCGGCTGGTGCAGATCGTCCGCGCGCACCTGCCCGACAAAGACCGCGCGCGCGTCGAGCCGTTCGGTGCGGGCCGGTTGATCATCGTGGCCGACGACGACGCGGTGCAACGCAAGCTCGCCGCCTTCAAGCTGGAGGCCGCGGGGTTCGACGTGATGTTGGCCCGTGACGGCGCCGAGGCACTCGCGCTCGCCCGCCGCACCCCGCCGGCTGCCGTACTGTCCGACGTGTTGATGCCGGGCATCGATGGGTTCGCGTTGTGCGCCGAGATGCGCCGCGATGCCGTGCTCGCCCGCATTCCACTCGTGCTCACCACCAACAGCTACGTGGAGCCGGCGGATCGCGAGCTGGCGCTCAAGGCCGGTGCGCACGGGTTGGTGCATCGCACGCCCGATCTCAAAGACGCGCTGGCGATGTTGCAGCAGGCCTTGTTGGCGCAGCGAGAGTTCATCGAACCTTCGGCGCTCTCGGTCGCGGAGCTCGAGCAGGAACACAAACAACGCATGATGCGGCAGCTGGAGCGGCAGGTGACGCTCAACGCGGGCATCAACCAACGCTGCGCGCTGCTCTCGGCCGAGATGGCGGTGCTCAAGGGCATCTCCGAGGCGCTCGCCAGCCAGGGCAGCACGGAAGACGCAGTGCGCCGGGCGTTGGCCGCCTGCTTCGATGCGGGTGGCATTTCCCTGGGCGCGCTCTTCCAGCGCGAAGGGAGCAGCCACAAGGTGATGAGCTTCGGGTTCTCCGAGGGCGGCACTGAACGTGAGGTCGCCGGGCTGTGGGGTGAACTGCAGCTGCTGGAGATGGTGGAGAGCCAGGGCGCGCCGGTACTGCTGCCGGGCAGCGAGCCCGCGGGGCAGCGGCTGCTGGAGCGCGCGGGTGCCGCTTCGGCGCTGCTGGTGCCCGTGCCCCACTGCGGCGTGTTGTTGATGTTGTCGAAGACCACCGATCTCGAGACGAACGATCGCATCGCGTTCGCCGAAGCGGTGGCGGGGCAGATCAGCCAGGCCCTGGCGGTCACCCGCGCCTTCGCCCGGCAAGAAGCCTCGGAGCGCATGGCGAAAGAACGTGCGGCGTTGTTGCGCTCGATTCTCGAGAGCATCGGCGACGGCGTGGCGGTGGCCGACCGGCACGGCAACTTCATTCAGTGGAACGCGGCCGCTTCCGAGTTGGTGAAGCTGGGCCCGTGGAACGCCGAGTTCCCCACCGTCGGCGAAGGCTACGGCTTCTACGGCGAAGACCAGTCGACGCCCCTGACACCCGCGCAGCTGCCGCTGGTGCGCGCGATGGAGGGCGAGTCGGTGCAGGGCATGGAGATGTTCGTGCGCCACCCGGGTTCGTCGAGCGGCGTGTGGCTCTCGGTGAGCAGCTGCCCCTGGCGCGACGAAGGGGGCCAATCGCACGGCGGCGTGGCGGTCTTCCGCGACATCACCGGCATGAAGCACACGCAGTCACAGCTGATGGTGTCCGACCGGATGGCCTCGGTGGGCATGTTGGCCGCGGGCGTGGCGCACGAGATCAACAACCCCCTGGCCGCGTTGATCGCCAACCTGGATCTCTGCCGCACCGAGCTGGCGTCGGGCGGCGTGGAGGGCGTGCGCGAGATGGTGAACGACGCGTACGAAGCGGCCGAGCGGGTACGGATGATCGTTCGCGACGTGAAGATGTTCTCGCGGCACGAAGAGCCCGACGCCGGCTCGGTCGACATCGACCGGGTGCTCGAGTCGAGCCTGCGCATGGCGGGCAACGAGCTCCGGCATCGGGCGCAGCTGGTGCGGGCCTTCGGGCCGAAGATGTCCGTGCGCGGTACGGAGTCGCGGCTGGGGCAGGTGTTCCTCAATCTGCTGGTGAACGCGGCCCAGGCGATCCCCGAAGGCCGCGCGGCCACCAACACCGTTCGGGTCGCCACGCGGCTGATCAGCGACGAACAACTCTGCGTGGAGATCTCCGATACCGGCCCGGGAATTCCACCCGAGACGTTGCGGCACCTGTTCACGCCCTTCTTCACCACCAAGCCCGCGGGCGTGGGCACCGGGCTGGGCCTGGCCATCTGCCAGCGCATCGTCTCGGGCTTCGGTGGGGAAATCCGGGTCGAGAGTGAAGTGGGAAGAGGAACGACGTTCAGGGTGCTGCTGAGCGTCGTCGAGGCACCACGGGAGGTGCCCGTGGTCGATCGACCGAAGAGCGAGGCGAAGACCCGCGGTTCGGTGCTGGTCGTGGACGACGAAGAGCTGGTGGGCAAGGCCCTCAAACGCGTGCTCGCACGGCAGCACGACGTGGTCACCGTGAAGTCCGTCGACGCGGCGATCGAGCTGCTTCGCGGTGGGGCGAAGTTCGATCTGATCTTCAGTGACCTGATGATGCCGGAGAAGAGCGGCATCGATCTCTTCAAGGCCATCGCCTCGCTCTTCCCCGGGCAGGAGGAGCGGATCGTCTTCGTGACCGGCGGCGCGTTCACGCCCACCGCGAAGGCGTTCTTGTCGTCGGTACCCAACAAGTGGATCGACAAGCCGTTCCAGCCCGAGCAGCTGAGGGCGATGGTGAACGAGCGCCTCTCCAGTTGAGGGGCTGACAAACAGCAACACACCGTCACACCCTGACCACGGCCCCCTGAGCGCGAAGTCCGCGAGTCCACTCGCGAACCGCGCTGGCAGCGGCGTTGCACAGCCCTCCCTCCGCTCTCACTCATCGGAGGTTCTCGTGGCTCTTCAACCGCGCCTTGTTGGTGCCGTGCTGCTCTCTGCCCTCACCTGGTCGTCCTGCAGCACCACCGTCACCGCCGATGCAGGAACCGAAACGCCGCGAGAGGTGTCGCTGCCGCCCGCGGTGATCGCCGAGCCGCTGCCCACGCCCGGCCAGTTGAGCTTCACCGCGAACGAGTGCGATCGACCCGACTGCATCCTCACGCTCGTGTTCAGCCACGCGATGAACCCGGCCGCGACGCCCGAGGTGAACTTCACGCCGAAGCTCGAGGGCAAGTTCACCTGGTCGAGTGACACCGAGCTTCGGTTTCAACCTGCGAAGCCGCTCACCGCGGGTGAAGGGCTGATCATCACGGTGAAGAACGCGCAGGCCGCCGATCAATCCGTGCTGCCGCTCGACGAACAGAGCGCCACCATCTCAGTGGCCGAGTTGATGATCGCCGGAAAGATCGTGGAGTGGCCGGTGCTGCAGGGCCTGCCCCGTCTGGTCACGCCGATCACCGTGGGCGACGCGTTCGGCGCCTCGGGTTTGATGCTGGTGTTCGACCAGCCGATCGATCCCACCTCGCTCGAGAAGAAGCTGGTGGTGGCGAACGAAGCCGACGGCAAGCGGCTCGCGTTCACGCTCGACCACCCCACCACCACCGCCCCGCTCTACGAAGGTGAGCTCGACCTGACGCTCATCGCGCGCATCCGCATCACCGGTGGCCTCTCGGATGGGCAACGCGTGAAGGTCACCGTGCCCTCGTGGGAGCCCGGCACCAAACGCCCTCAGGCGACCACCGACGAGCGCACCTTCACCGCGCGCACCGGCTTCACGCTCTCGCACCAGCAGGGCGAATACGACCTGCAGCACGTGCCGCTGGCCGCCACCTTCGAATTCGTCTCCACCACGCCGGTGCGGCAGGAAGCCATTCAGCGAGCGCTCACCATCGAGCCCGCGCCCCGCGGCGAAGTCTCCGTCTCCGGCTGGGAAGGACAGGCCACCATCAGCGCCACCCTCGAGCCGGGGGTGAACTACCGGCTGCTGATCGACGGGGCCGAAGACCTGTTCGGCAACAAGACCAAACGCGTCTCGCTGCGTTTTCGCACGCAGGATCTCGAGCCGCAGGTGCTCGCGCCCGCGGTCGGCGTGGCCGTGGAGCGAGGTGCGCCGCGTTTCCCCGTGCGCGTGGTGAACTCGGGGCCGCTCGTCGCGAAGATCTACCGCGCCGACCTGAACCAATTCCTCTCACCCCTGGAGGAGGCCGCCTGCACCGGTGAGCCCATCTCCACGCGCCGGGTGCCGGTGAAGTTCGCGATCAACGAGACCGGCGTGGTCGACGTCGCGCTCGACGGCCTCAAGGGCTTCTTGTGCGTCGCGATCTCGGGAGAAGGCCGCGGCTCCGAGAAGAGCGCCCGCGCCGCCTTCGCCTCTGTGCAGTCTTCGGACGTGTCGGCGACGGTGAAGCTGCTCGAAAGAGGCGTGCTGATCTGGGCCACGCATCTCTCCGACGCGACGCCGATTTCCCAGGCGAAAGTCGAACTGCGCACCCGCTCGGGCCGCGCCCTCAAGAAGGGCGTGACCGACGTCGATGGTCTGATCCGCCTCTCCTTCGCCGAGCTCGCACTCGACGAAGACGACGAGCTGGTGGTGGTGGTGAGTGAAAGGAACGACACGGCGGTCACTTCGCTCTCCGAGTCGACGCTCTCGCACGCCTGGCAGTTCGGTCTTCCCGAGCAGACGGGCGCCGCGAAGCTCGACGCTGCTCTGTTCACCGAGAGGGGTGTGTACCGCCCGGGTGAGACGGTGCACGTGAAGGCGATTCTTCCCTCGAAGGGATCCGCGCAAATCCGCATCACCGACGCGCGCGGGCAGGCCGTGCTCGACAAGAACCTCGAGCTCGATGCGCTCGGAGGCGGCGACGTCGACTTGAAGTTGAACGAGAAGGCAGCGGTCGGCGGCTACACCATTCGCCTCACCCGCGATGGCCGCGCCACCACGCGCAGCTTCCAGGTGCAGGAGTACCGGGTGCCCACCTTCGAAGTGAAGGTCAGCAGCGCCGAGAGCTGGACGGCCGGTGAACAGGCGCGCGCGGTGGTCGACGCGAAGTACTTCCACGGCACTCCGATGGCGGGCCGCGAGCTCAAGTGGACGCTGTACGGAGAGCCCGAGACGTTCGCGCCGGTCGCGTTCCCGGGGTACGTCTTCACGCCCCCCACCACCGAGCGCACGGCCGAGCTCGCGCAGGGTGAAAGCAAGCTCGACGGCAGCGGCCAGGCGAAGCTCGAGTTTCCGGCGAGTGCGTCCACCGGGCCCGTGCGGCATGTGCTGGAAGCGTCGGTCACCGACGTCGATCGCCAGGTCTTCACCGGCCGCATCGCGCGGGTGGTGCACCCGAGTGACTTCTACGTGGGCGTGCGTGCGCCTTCCCACTCGGTGCTTTCCGCGAAGGACACGCTGGAAGTGCCCGTGGTGGTGGTGACTCCGGCGCAAACCGCGCGCGCTGGTGTCGAGGTGGACGTGGTGCTCGAGCAGGTGGAGTTCGCCAGCAGCACGCGGCTGATCAGCGGGCGCGGCACTGGCTGGGCCTCGAGCGAGCGTGACTCGGTGCGCTCGGGCAAAGAGGTGGCGCGCTGTCACCTGGTGAGCACACTGCAGGCGCAGACCTGCAAGCTCACCCTGCCTGCACCCGGTGGCTATCGCGTGCTCGCGACCGGCCGGGTGGGTTCTCGAACCGCGCAGACCTCGTTCAACGTGAGCGCTGCGGGTGATGGCGCGGTGGCGTGGCCCCGGTTCGATCGTGAACGCATTGACCTGGTGGCTGATCAGAAGCGCTACGCGGTGGGCGACGTCGCGAAGCTGGTGGTGCAGACGCCGTTCGTCTCAGCGCAGGGGCTGCTCACCGTCGAGGCGGGCGGTGTGCTGACGCAGAAACGTTTCGAGATCTCCAAAGACACCCCGGCGCTCGAGGTGCCCATCACCGAAGCGATGGTGCCCAACGCGTTCGTGTCGGTGGTGCTGCTGCGCGGGCGCGTGCACGACGAGAAGGATGCTGCGGGTTACGAGACGGGCGCTCCGGCGTTCAGGCTCGGCTACGCGAAGCTCGAGGTGGATCCTTCCGCGCAGCGGCTCAGCGTGAAGGTCGACGCGTCCGACAAGGTGGTCCGGCCCGGTGCGACGGTGCAGCTCGACGTGAAGGTGACCGACGCGAAAGGCGCTCCTTCACGCGGGGCCATCGCACTCGCGGTGGTCGACGAAGCGGTGCTCGGGTTGACTGCTCACCAGACGCCTGATCCGGTGAAGGAGCTGTATTCCACCCGCCCGCTCGGCGTGCGCACGGCAGACGGCCGGCTCGATCTCGTGCACTCCCGCCGCAGCCGCCAGGAGGCGCTCTTCCCCGGCGGTGACGGTGACGATGCCGAGAGCTTCCGGCGGATCCTCACGGGAGATCTCCGCCACCTGTTTCAGTCCACCGCGTATTGGAACCCCAACGTGGTGGTCGGTGATGACGGCATCGCGCACGTCAGCGTGAAGTTGCCCGACAACCTGACCACCTTCCGGGTGATGGCAGTCGCTTTCGATGGACAGGGCCGCGCAGGCAGCGGCGACCTGAAGCTCATCGTGCGCAAGGCGCTCATGGTGCAGCCCGTGTTGCCGCGCTTCCTCTATCCGGGCGACACGCTCACGGTCGAAGCGCTCGCGTTCAACGGCACCTCGAAGCCGGGCCAGCTCTCGGTGAGCGCGGTCTCCCTCGAAGGGCTCGAGCCGATGGCCGGCTCGAAGCTGGTGCAGGTCAACACCGTGCAAGGCGGCGCGTCGGTGAAGGTCGGCGTCGCAGTGAAGGTGACCGGGCGCGGTAAGGCCAACGTGCGCTTCCTCGCCACCCTGGGCCAGGAGACCGACGAAGTGCAGGTGACCGTGCCCATTCTGGATGCGGGTGCGAAGCGCGTGGTGGTCGCCTCGCGGCAGCTCGCCAGTCCGAGTGGTGAAGTCGAAGTGGCGTTGCCCACCGGCCGGCTGCCCGGAAGCACCGAGGTCGAGGTGATGGTGTCGAGCTCGTCGCTCTCTGAGTTGAAGGACTCGGTGCAGTACCTGATGGACTACCCGAACGGCTGCATCGAGCAGACGACCTCGACCGCGTATCCGCTGGTGGTGCTGAAGGACCTGCTGCCCGAGATGGGCATCACGGTGAATGAGGCTGATCTGAAGAAGTTCTCCGAAGCGGGCGTGAAGCGGCTGCTCTCGTTTCAGACCACTTCGGGTGGGCTCTCGTATTGGCCGGGCAGTGACAGCCCGCATGTCTTCGGCACCACGTTCGGGCTGACCGCGCTCATCGAAGGCAAGAAGCGCGGCTACGCGGTGCCCGACGAAGCGCTCGAGCGCGCGGCGAAGTACCTCGAGAAGTCGCTCAAGCAGGGCGCCATCACCGAAGAGATGCCGCACGCCGCGATGCCCGATGGCGACACGCGCGCGTTGGTGGTGCTCACCCTCAATCGCCTCGGCCGTGCGCAGCCGTCGTACGTGTCGACGTTGTGGAACGAGCGGTCGAAGTTGTCTGCGTTCGGTGTGGCGATGCTCGCGGTGACGGTGAGTGAAGGTGGCGGTGACAAGTCGCTGCTCGAGCCGATGCTCGCGCACGTGCAGGCCGCGGCGAAGAAGGAGGAACTGCAGGCCTGGTACGAGGGAGCTCGCAAAGGAGGCTGGTCGATGGACTCTCCGCTGCGCACGCATGCCGCGGCGCTGCTCGCGTTCGGCAGTGGCGGTGCGAAGAGTGACATGGGCCCGAAGCTGCTCACCGGCTTGCTCAAGCGGAAGGACGGCAGCGGTGGCTGGGGCAACACGCAGGAGAACGTGTACGGCATCATGGGCATCGCGAAGCTGGCGGGCGCGGCGGGTGATGCTCCGAAGGCGCAGCTCAACGTGGCGGGCACGCCGGTGCAGATGGATGCCCTGGAGGCCGTGGGCAAAGGCACGCGGCGTTACTCGGTGACGGGTCCGGCCGCTGGCGTGAAGGACTCCGAAGCCGGCGTGGTGCGCGTGGGGCTCGACAAACGTTCGGGCGCGCCGACGTACCTGACGGTGCGCGCTCGCTACGAAGTGCCGCTCACCGGGGAGAACCGCGCGGCGTTCACCAACGGGTTCGCGGTCAAGCGCAGCTACGAGACGATGGACGGCAAGTCGCTCGAGGGAAAGACCATCCCGCTCGGCAGCGTGGTGCGGGTGCGCGTGACGCTCGAGAGCAAAGAGAAGCGCAACTACGTGGCGGTCGACGACAAACTTCCCGCGGGGCTCGAGCCGTTGAACGCGAGCCTGGCCACCACCGAGCGGCTCGAGCTGGGTGCGGCGACGCCGGTGACCGCGAAGGGACTCGAAGTCTTGTCGTTCCAGGAGACGCGTGACTCGCGAGTGGCCTTCTTCGCGGACGAGCTGCCCGCGGGTGAATACCAGTGGGTGTACCTGGCGCGCGCCACCACGCCGGGTCACTTCATCCGGCCGCCTGCGAGTGCTGAGGCGATGTACGAGCCGCAGATCAACGGAGCGACGTCGATCGAAGACGTGGTGATCCAGTGACCCCAACAAACTCCCTCTCCCTTCGGGAGAGGGTCGGGGTGAGGGCGAAGTATCTGTTGCCTCTGCTGCTCCTACTCACGACCCCAGAACTCCTGATCCGCCTGACCCCATACCCACGAAGCGCGCTCACCGAACCACCCCAATCCCTCCGAATCCTCGACCGCAACGACGAACTCCTGCGCGAGGCCGTCAACGACGAAGGAGAACGCTCCCGCTGGGTCCCGCTCGCCGAAGTCAGCCCGCTGTTGATCCAATCCACCCTCGCCGCGGAAGACGACCGCTTCTTCAACCACCCCGGAGTCGACGGCCAATCCATCGTTCGCGCACTGCTCCAGGATCTCCGAGCGCGCCGGGTGGTCTCCGGAGCGTCCACCCTCACCATGCAGCTCGCCCGACGTCTGCAACCGCACACCCGCTCCGCCGCGGGCAAACTCAAAGAGATGTTCGACGCGCGCCGCCTCGAACAGGCCCTCACCAAGAACGAGATCCTCGAGCAGTACGTGAACCGCGTGCCCTACGGCGCAGGCACCATCGGCATCGAAGCGGCAGCCCACCGCTACTTCGGAAAACCCGCCTCGCACCTCTCGCTGGCGGAAGCCGCGATGCTGGCCGGCTTGCCCAAAGGTCCCACCGGGCTCAACCCCTTCAAGAACCTCGAGGGCGCGAAAGCGCGCCAGGAATACGTGCTCGATCGCCTGCTGATCACCGGCCGCGCAAACGCAGACGATGTCGCCCGCGCGCGCCGTGAACCACTGACCTTCGTGTCCCTCGAGCCGCCCAGCGCGATGCACTTCACCGAGTGGGCGCGCACGCAGCACCAGGCAGGCCGCACGACCGTCGACGCAGAGCTGCAGCGAGAAGTCGAAGGCATGGTCAGCGCCCACGTCGCGACGCTGTCAGCACAAGGCGTCACCAATACCGCGGTGGTGGTGCTCGACAACGAGCGCTGCGAAGTCCTCTCGATGATCGGCTCAGCCGACTACTGGGATCCGCGCGACGGCTCGGTGAACGGCGCGCTCGCGAAGCGCCAACCCGGCTCGACGCTCAAGCCGTTCACCTACGCACTGGCCTGGGAGCTCGGTCACAGCCCCGCCTCGATCGCCGCTGACGTCGAGACCCGCTACGGCGAAGTCGGTGGCGCGCTCTACCAACCGCAGAACTTCAGCCGCGACTTCTCGGGCCCGGTGCTCTTTCACGAAGCGCTCGGCCGCAGCCTGAACGTGCCTGCGATTCGCGTGGCGGCGCTCTTCGGTGCGAAGGACCTGCTCGCGACGCTCCACTCCGCCGGATTCACGTCATTGGATCAACCCGCCGAGCACTACGGTCTGGGCCTCACGCTGGGGAACGGTGAAGTGACGTTGCTCGAGCTCGCGCAGGGCTACGCGATGTTCGCGCGTGGTGGGCGTTCGTGCACGGCCACTTCACGCCTCGGAGCAGAGACCGCGCAGCACCAGGTCTTCTCGCCGCAGACCGCCTTCCTGGTCACCGCCGCGTTGTCCGATGAAGCGACGCGCATGCGGGCGTTCGGTCCTGGCAACGCGTTGATGTTGAGCTTCCCGGTCGCGGTGAAGACGGGCACCAGCACCAACTGGCGAGACAACTGGGCCGTCGGCTACACGAGCAAGTACACGGTGGCCGTGTGGAGCGGCGACTTCGACAACCGCGCGCTCGATCAACTCGCTGGTGCCAGCGGGGCGGGGCCTCTGTTCAATCGCGTGATGACGCGGGTGGCGCTGCGGGGTGGGCAGCCGAAGCCGGTGGCATTCACTGCACCGGAAGACGTGGTGGAGACGACGGTCTGCGCGACCTCGGGTCAGCGGCCGACGGCGAATTGCGGCGAGCGGCGTCGACTCTCATTGCCGAAGGGCCAGTTGCCTTCGCACGATTGTGAGCACCATCA
>JANODF010000727.1:0-1692 GCA_031412555.1 Archangium sp.
CGATGCGCTGGGGTGAGCCCACGGACGCTTCGTACTGCTGCCAGCCGGCTTTCCACTGCCCCGCGGCCATCAGGCACAGGCCCATGTTGTGGCGGCTTTTCAGGTGGTTCGGGTCGATCTTCAAGGCCCGTTCGCTGTAGTCGCGGGCGTTGTTGAACTTGCCCAGTTGCAGGAACATCGCTGCGAGGTTGGTGAAGATCACCAGCTTGGTTTCGTCGTCGCCGGCTTTGAGGTTGTTCAGGGCTCGGCGGTAGGCCGCTTCCGCCTCTTCCATGCGCCACAGGGTGTCGCACGTCTTCCCGAGGTTCAGCCACGCCGTGGGGTTGGCCGGATACAGCGTCACCAGCCGCTTGCACAGTTGGTAGGCGAGGGCAGGGTTCCCCTGCTTCTCGAGCATGTAGCTCGCCAGGCACAGCGCGCGGGGCTCGTCGGGCTCGACCTCCATCGCGGCGCGGACGATGGGCCACGCCTCGGCGTAGCGCTCGGCCTCGGCGTGGTCTTTGGCCAGCGTCAGGTCGGGAGCCATATGCGCTTGTTCGTCAGCTTCAGGTCCGGGTAGCTCTGCTCGATCACCCGTGCAACCGCGGTGGCGTCCTTGCCCTCCATCGAAGCCACGTCGATGCCCTTCTTCAGCAGTTCGCACATCACCGTGGCGGGGATGATGGCTTGGGGAAACCACTTTTCGTCCTTGCTGCCCAGGTAGCTCGTGGGTCCGTTGGCGCGGGTCTCGGCGGCCACTTTGAGGATGCCGGACACGTCTTCCTCGCGGCGGAAGATGGCGAGATCCTTCTCTTCGTCGTAGTCGAAGAGCGTGCGAACCCCGGTCAGCGGGTCGTAGCTGAAGGCCTCAAACGCCACGTTTGCCCCGCTTGGCCTTCTTGACCGGCACCACCTCGTCGGCCAGTGCCTCGAAGTGGGCAAACTCGGCGAACACCTCGGGCTCGGCCTCCTGCTCGCGGATGCAGGCATTCGCCAGCGGCTCGGTCGCGTGCGCGTGCTCGGCATCGTGGCAGGCCCAGCAGGGCTGCTCGACCATCCTCGTCGTCTGAAAGGCTTTCATCGTTCCCCCGTAAAAAAGCGGACCAGGTTTCCCCGGCCCGCTGGTCAACTGCTCATGTCAGTCGTCACTAACCTACGCGCAAGAAACCACCTTGGCGCTGGCCGCTTCGTTGCGGGACACGAGGCCCCACTCCGAGACGATCTGGTATTTGTCGCCGTCGCCGGTCTTGGCGAGCTTTTCCATGAACGGGCGGTCGATGAAACTCACGGCCCACATATCCGGGTCCAGCGCCAGCACCACCGTTGAACGGACATGCCGGTGCATACGAACGGTGTGGCGTCCGAAGCTCGACACGTACAGGTTGGCTGCGTTGATGATCGACGCCTGCGCTGCGCGGTCCACGTCGACATAGCGCGTCGCCACACCGGTGAAGGTGTCGATGACTTGCTTCTGCGTCGGGCCGACCAGGATCTGCGAGGCTTGACCGCCCGAAGACCATGCACCCTGCAACGCCGAGTTCAGCGCCGCAATGGTCATTGCACCCGTGGTCGAACCGTCCGTCGGAGCCGCCACCGCACCGGAGGCGAAGCCGGGGGTCGTGGCCGAGCTGGTCGTGGTCGCCAGCACCTCGTTGGTCGACAACCACGACTCGATGGACGCGGTGGAGCGTGCCGTCGCCGAGCCACCCGCCG
>JANODF010000728.1:0-2503 GCA_031412555.1 Archangium sp.
CTCTCGGAGGTGAAGGCCATCTGTCAGAAGGTGCTCATCATTCACCGCGGGAAGATCGTGGCCGACGACTCGATGGCGGCGATCACCGGCGGCAAAGAGACCGGTCTCGAAGACAAGTTCATCCAATTGACGGCGGAGTGAGCGATGCGAACCATCTTCGCGATTTTCAAAAAAGAGCTGACCTCGCACCTCACGACTCTGTGGGCGTGGGTGGTGTTCACCGTGATGGCCTTGCTCAGCTCGGCCTTCTTCGTGCTGCTGCTGGGCGGCTTCAAGCAGGCGCAAGACATCGCGCGTGAAGTGCCCGGCGGCTGGTCGGCGCTGCCGCCTGAAGCGCAGCAGTTTCGAAACCTCACCGACGGCGTGATGATCAGCCTGTGGGGCACCATCCTGGTGGTGACGCTCTTCGTGGCGCCCTTCCTTTCGATGCGGCTGTTCGCAGAAGAACGGCGCAACAAGACCTTCGAGCTGCTGATGACCACCCCCATCCGCCCGATCGAGATCGTGCTGGGGAAATATCTGGGAGCCGTGGGCCTGATCGTCTGCACCCTGGGCGTCACCATCGTCTTTCCGATCATCCTGTCGATCATCGGCAGCTCGGAATCGGGCTCGGCCCTCGAGTGGCGCACCGTGCTGCTGGGCTACTTCGCGCTGCTGCTCTGGGGCGCCACCAACATGGCCATCGGCATGTTCATCTCGTCACTGACGGAGTCGCAGATGGTGGCCGCCTTCGTCTCGTTCGCGGTCGCGCTGTTGTGGATGCTGGTCAGCTCGGTGGCCCCGCGCGCTGAAGAGCCGCTGCGTTCGGTCTTGAACTACCTCGCCTTCGACTCGCAGCTGCAGAACCTGATCAAAGGCGTGCTCGATTTGAAGCCGATCGTCTTCTTCACTTCGGTGATCGCGTTCTTCGTGTTGCTCACGCACCGCTCCATCGAAGCCCAGAGGTGGACGTGATGAAGAAGACTCTCGGAAGCCTGGCAGGCGGCATCGGTCTGCTGCTCACCACCACCTCGATCATCACCTTCTTCGTGACCTCGGGCTCGTTGGTGCCCTTCTTCGTGAAGCTCGGCCTGGGCGTGCTGCTCATCGCCTTCTGGGCCATCACGGCGGGCGAACGCGCGGGGACGTGGGCGAGGTCGGCGTTCTTCTATTCGTCGTCGGTCGGGCTTGGGATCGCGTTCGTGGGCGTCTTGTTCGCCGCCAACTTCATCGTCGCCAAGCGGGCCCCCACCTGGGATCTCACCGCCAAGAAGGTGTTCTCCCTGTCGGCGCAGACCGAGAACACGCTCAAGGAACTGAAGAACCCGGTGCAGATCATCGCGTTCGTCGAAGGCGAGACGCCCCCTCAGGTCGAGGAGCTCTTCAAGCGGTATGCGGCGCAGAGCGACAAGTTCACCTTCGAGTTCAAGGATCCACGCAAGACGCCCGACCTCACGATGAAGTACCAGATTCGCCAGGGCCAACCGGCCGCGGTGCTGATCTCGAGCCAGTCGCACACCATGCTCAACCTGCAGCGCCTGGGCAGCCCGCTGCTGGCCGAACAGGAGCTCACCAACGGCCTCATCAAGCTCGAGAAGGTCGGCGAGCAGAAGCTCTACTTCCTCGCAGGTCACGGAGAGATTCCGCTCGACCCGGTCGGTGAAGGCGAAGACGCGATGATGGCCTCGCTCATCACCTTGAAGCGCATGCTGCAGGACGAAGGGTACGCGCCCACCGCGCTCAACTTGATCCAGGGCGGGGAGATCCCTGCCGATGCATCGGCGGTGGTGATCGCCGGCGCTCGCAACAAGATCTCCGACAACGAGCAGAAGATCCTCGAGCGGTACCTCGAGCAGGGCGGCCGGTTGATCTACTTCGCCGAAGCCCAGGCCGAGCCCGAGTTGACCTCGCTCCTTGCGAAGTACGGCGCGCAGATCGAGCCGGGCATCGTGGCCGACTCCAAGGTGAACCCGGAGCAGCCCTACATCGTCTACTCGCCCTTCTTCGGCGATCACGAGATCACCAAGCTGCTCCAGAAGGGGCAGCAGAACGTGGTGTTCGCCACCTCTCGTGCGATCACCCAGCTCAAAGAAGGCACCCTGCCCGACCTCACCCTCGCGCCGCTCGTGCTCACCACGCCCTACGCCTGGGTCGAGACCTCGATGAGCGAGAACCCCACGAAGGATCAGGAGGAGCGCACCGGGCAGATCGTGCTGGCGCTCGCGTCGACGCGCCCCACCATTCACGCCAATGACCGCAGGGCCGATGAAGCGCGCGTCGTGATCTTCGGCGACAGTGACCTGCTCACCGGCACCTTCGGCTACGAGCCCAACCGCAACATGGTGATGAACGCCTTCGCGTGGGTCACCCAGCAACTGCAGAAGATCACCATTCGCCCGCCCGACCGCGACATCTCCACCGTCGACCTCACCAACGACAAGCTGGGCACCATTCGACTGCTGGCGATGGACGTCTTCCCCACGCTGCTGATGGCCATCGGGCTGACCATCTGGCAGGCCCGGCG
>JANODF010000729.1:0-3491 GCA_031412555.1 Archangium sp.
TTGGAGTCGTCGCCGCAGGTTGGGTGCTCCGCTAGGCCCCCGAGGGCTGACTAGAACGAGTTGCCGATGGTGAACTCGAACTGAATCGGCAGGTCACCCGGGCGCGGCGTCAGCGGAATGCCCCACTCGAAGCGCAGCGGGCCGATCGGCGAGAACCAGCGGATACCGAAGCCAACCGAGTACAGCAGGCCCAAAGGCAGCCTCATCGAAGACAGCGCCGGGTCGTCGCTCACGTCGAAGAAGTTCGCGTCGCGACCAAAGGCGTTACCTGCGTCGAAGAAGAGCACGCCGCGAATACCGACCTTCTCGAGCAGCGGAATCTCGAGCTCAGCGTTGAAGATGACCTGCTTGTTGCCGCCAACTCGCTGGGTGGAGATCGCGCCTTCAGGAGTGCCCGACAAGTTGATCAGCGCAGACGGCGCTACCGTCCGCAGTTGATATCCGCGGATCGTGTTGATGCCACCGAGAAAGTAGAGCTCGCTGATGGGCAGTCGCCGATCGGGGGCGTCGGGGTAGTGCTCCTGCACGTAGCCGAACTGCAGATTCATCTTGAATACCGCACCCAGCGGCAGCGGGAAGTACACGCGCTGATACGCCGTGAAGCGGTTGAAGTTGTACTGCTTGTTCGGATCCGCCGTGTTCAGGAACGAAGGCGCGGTCTCAACGGAAGCGAACGACAACCAACCTGACGAGGCGAAGAGCCGGTTGTTGCGCTTGTCCCACGTCCACGAAGCGCGAACGGCGCTGGTGGTGCCGCTGCGGTACTGACCCGCGAGCGGAGCGACAGCCGAGTTGCCACCGGCCTGCACGTTGACGTTCTCGTAGGTGTACCCGAGGTTGACGCTCATCTCGTCGGCGATGACGTAGTAGCCGAGGCTGGCGGTGCCGCCGAACGCATCGCGAACGAAGCCGAAGTAGTCGAGCTGCGTGCGGTAGGCGTCGATGCTGAAGATGAAGTTCGTGTCGAGGAAGTACGGGTCGAAATAGCTGAGCTGGAAGAAGCTGCGCAGGCCCGACAGCTGAGCGCTGGCAGACACCGACTGGCCCCACCCGAGGAAGTTCTGCTGCGCGATCTGCGCGGTGAAGATGAAGCTCTCGACGTTGGAGAACCCGAGACCAACCTGGAAGGTACCGGTCGACTTCTCCTTCACCTCGACCTGCACCACCACGTGTTCGCCGTCGCTGCCCGGCTTGTGCGTCACTTCGACGGTCTCGAAGAAGCCGAGCGCAGTGGCCTTCTCCTTCGAGCGGCGCATGCCGGTGCCGTTGAAGAGCTCGCCCTCGTAGACCCGCAGCTGCCGACGGATGACCTTGTCGCGCGTCTTGGTGTTGCCGACGATGTCGATGCGCTCGATGTAGACCTTGGGGCCCTTCTGCACGTCGAAGGTCAGGTCGATGGTTTTCTCTTCGGCGTTCACCGCGGTGACCGGGGTGATGTTCGCGTACGCGTAGCCGGAGTCGTAATAGACGTCGGTGATCGCCTGGATGTCGCGGGCGAGCAGCGAGCGGTTGAAGGTCGCCTTCTCCTTCGAGGTCATCAGCCGGTGCAGCATCTCCTTGCTGATGAGCAGGTCGCCGGAGAAGTCGAGCTTGCCGACCTTGTAGCTCTCGCCCTCTTCCACGCGCAGGGTGATGGTGATGTTGCGCTTGTCGGGTGAGAGCGTGACCACCGGCTTGTCGACGCGGATGTTGATGAACCCGCGATCGAAGTAGGCCATCTGAATGACCTGCAGGTCGCGCTGGAACATCTCCTCGCGGTACGTGCCCTGGCTGGTGAGGAACGAGAGGTAGCCGCCCTCTTGCGTGGCCATCGCGGCCTTGAGCTCATCGACCGGCACCTTTCCCGCGCCGAGGAAGATGATCTCTTTGACCATCACCTTGGCGTGCTCGTTGATGTTGAAGACGAGCTCGACCTCATTGCCCTCGGTGCCGATGGGCTTGAGCTCGTGCTTCACCTCAGCGAGGAAGAAGCCCTTCTCGACGTACTTCTCCTGAATCTTCTTCTCGTTCCGCTTGATGGCGGCGACGTCGAGGATGGTGAAGGCCTTGATGTCGATGACGTCTTTGAAGTCGTCTTTCGAGAGCTCGTCGTTGCCGGCCAGGGTGACCGAACGAACCGCGGGCTTCTCGGTGACGCGCACCACGTAGGCGATGCCGGTGGGCGTGCGCTGCACCAGCAGCTGAATGTCGTTGAAGTACTTGAGGCCCCACAACGCGCGCAGATCGTCGGAGGTGCGTGTGGGGTCGAAGAGATCGCCGACCTTCTGCTTGAGCGAGCGGGCGATGGCGGCCGCTTCGACGCGGCGGTTCCCTTCGACGCGGATCTCCGTGATGCGCTCGGCCTCTTCGCGCGCGGGCGTATCGAGCAACTGCGCGTACGCGACCGCCGGGGTGGCCGCGGTCAGAAACAACAAAATGGCGGAGAGGCGCGAGATCACGGGGAAAGGGCGGCGCCCTTAGAGGACAAATCCGTCGCCGATACGAGTGAAAACGCGCGCCATTGCGTCCCCCGGTGCGTCAGACGTCGTCCGCGTTGACGACAGCCCCATCCTTCAGGCGCAACCGTCTCGGCATGGACTTCGCCAGCGTCTCATTGTGGGTGACCACGATGGCGGTGACCCCCAGATCCTTATTCACCTCTCGCAGCAGGGCGTGGATGCCTTCCCCAGTGCTGGGGTCGAGGTTGCCGGTCGGCTCATCCGCGAGGAGCAGATCGGGCTTGAGCATCAGCGCCCGGGCCAGAGCGACCCGTTGCGACTCGCCGCCGGAGAGTTCCCCCGGGCGGTGGTCGGCGCGTTCAGCGAGGCCAACACGCTCGAGCAGCTCACGGGCGCGCTTCATGGTGGGCTTCGAATCGTGCCGGGCGATGAGCGCCGGCATGGCCACGTTCTCTGCCGCGGTGAACTCGGGCAGCAGGTAGTGCGACTGGAAGACGAACCCGATGGATCGATTGCGGAACTCGGCCACCTCGCCGTCGTTCATGTCGAAGACCGAGCGGCCCTGAAAGAACATCTTCCCGGTGGCTGGCAGGTCGAGCGTGCCCACCACGTGAAGGAAGGTGCTCTTGCCTGAGCCCGACGCTCCGATGAGCGAGACCAGCTCGCCCTTCTGGATCTGCACCGAGACCGCGCGCAGCACGTCGATGCGCTTCCCGTTCAGGAAGTACGACTTGTAGACATCGATCACCTCGAGAAAGGGCGTGCTCATTCTGATTTGAGCCCATCGACGGGTTCGACCTGCGAGGCCGTGAGCGCGGGGTACACGCTGGCGAGGAACGTCACGAGAATGGCGATCACCACCGACAGCGCCGTCTGGAACGGCTCGATGCGCACCGGCAAGGAGGGGATGTAATAGACCTGCGGGTCGAGCTTGATGCCCACCCGCTCGATGAAGAAACACCAGGCCAGGCCCGAGATGAGCCCGAGGATGCTGCCGGCGACTCCGATCTGCAGGCCTTCGGTGAGGAAGATCTTCACGATGCCGCCATCGGG
>JANODF010000730.1:0-1607 GCA_031412555.1 Archangium sp.
GAGAACGCACCGCTGGGCACCAAGGGCCTCTCGCTCTTCATCGTGCCGCGCGTTCGCGTGAAGGCCGACGGATCGCTGGGCGAGTTCAACGACGTCACGGTCGCCGGCATCGAGCACAAGATGGGCATCAACGGCTCGGCCACCTGCTCACTCAACTTCGGTGAGAACGGCAACTGCATCGGCGAGCTCGTCGGCACCGTCGAGAACCAGGGCATGCCGCAGATGTTCAAGATGATGAACGGCGCCCGCATCGGCGTCGGCATTCAAGGCGTGGCGGTCGCGGGCAGCGCGTACCTCAACGCGCTGGAGTACGCGAAGGATCGCAAGCAGGGCTCGCACTTCACGCAGTGGAAGGACCCCAAGGCGCCGCGTGTCTCGATCATCGAGCACCCCGACGTTCGTCGCATGCTGCTCGAGCTCAAGGCGACCACCGAAGGGCTGCGTTCGCTCATCGTGAAGCTCGCCTCGCACCGCGACCAGTGGTCGGTGCTCGCGGGCAAAGACGACGACGCGGCCGCGTACCACATGGGCCAGGTCGACCTGCTCGTGCCGCTGGTGAAGGCCTTCAGCAGCGACGAAGCGTTCCGCCTCTGCGCGGTCGCCCAGCAGGTCTACGGCGGCGCCGGCTTCCTGAAAGATTGGCCGGTCGAGCAGTACACGCGCGACGCGAAGATCTTCAGCATCTACGAAGGCACCAACCACATCCAGGCGATGGACCTGGTGGCGCGCAAGCTCGGTCAGAACGGCGGGGCGAACTTCCAGGCCTTCAACACCGATCTGGCGAACTTCGTGGAAGCCAACAAGGACCACGCGGTGTTCGGCAAAGAGGTGCAGTACCTCTCGGCCGCGTCAGAGGCGGTGATGGGCGTGGCGATGAACATGATGGGCTGGAGCCAGGCCGGGAAGATCGATCTGGTGCCGTTGGTGGCCAACCGCTTCCTGCTCATGATGTCGCAGCTGGCCGTCTCGTACGTGTTGCTGGATGCCGGCGTGAAGGCTGAAGCCGCGCTCGCCAAGCTCCCTGCGGAGCACGTCGACCGTGCCTTCTACGAGGGCAAGCGGTACTCGGCGCTCTGGTACGCGCGCAACGTGTTGCCGCAGGCCAAACACCACGCTGAGATCGCGCTGCTCGAAGACGAGACGCCGATGAAGATCTCCGACGAGGCGTACGGCCACAACTGATATCGAAGCGGGATGCTGCAGGAGTTCGCCTTCGTCGCACCCCGCATCGTGTTGTTGTTCGCCGGCGTCGTCTTCCCGGTGCTGTTCTTCATCACCGCGCCCTATGGCCGCCACGAGCGGCCGGGGTGGGGCCCCACGTTGCCCGCGAAGCTGTCGTGGGTGGTGATGGAGTCGGTCTCGTTCTTCGTGTTCGCCGCGCTCTGGGCGATGAACCCGCAGTGGGGGACTCCGGTGGTCACGCTGCTCGGCGCGGCGTGGTTGATTCACTACGGCCAGCGCACCTTCGTCTTCTCGCTGTTGATGCGCGACGAAGCGAAGCGTCAACCGCTGCTCACCATGTCGATGGCCATGGTGTTCAACGTGTTCAACGCGGGTGGCAATGCGCTCGCGCTCTCCGACCGGGCGATCGATCTTCCCCTCGTCGC
>JANODF010000731.1:0-7565 GCA_031412555.1 Archangium sp.
GAGGATCAACGTGAGCAGGCTCCTCTGCACCGCGTCGAGGGTGTCGCCGGCGCCTCTCGGCTCGCGGCCGACGTTCTCCAGCTCTCGAAAGAGGCCCGCGAAGTAGTCCCGGCGCGCCGCGGGAATGTGCACCACCGCCGAGCCACCATCACGCACCCGCTCGAACGGCGCGAGCAGCGCGGCACTGCCATCCGCACCGACGCACGGCACACAGAACGAGAGGCCCCAGAACGCCGGGGCGCGCGAGTCCACCATGCGATGCGGCTCACCCGCGGGAATGAGCAGCACGTCGCCTTCGCGCAGATTCCACTCGCCGTTGAGCTCCACCCGCGAGCGGCCTCCTGTGTAGAAGCCGAGCGCCGCGTAGGTGTGCGTGACCGGGGTGGCGGAAGGTGTGGCCTGATGATCCACGTGATGCGCCACCGTGATCGGCCTGCCTCGCGTGGCCGGATGATCGGTGGCGATCGGTCGCGACTTCTTCATCGAGTCAGTGAATCGCAGGCCGAATGGGCAACATGGCGATCAACGCCGCTTCACCTTCGAGCAACTCGGCCAGGCGCGCGTGAACCGCTTCGTCGCTGGCGATCTCCTTCGCGAGGCGCAGGAACAACTTCTGGTGCCCGTCTTCGCTCGTCGCGAGCTCCGTGTAGAAACGTTTGAGGGGCTCGTCGGTGAGCCCTTCCGCGAGCAGTGACAGGCGCTCTGCGCTGCGCGCTTCGATGATGCCCGCCACCAGGAAACGATCGAGTTGCCGCTCCTTCTGGCCGTTGCGCATCAGCTTCTGCAGGCCCTGCGCGTAGGGGTCTCCCCCGTCGCGCCCCAGCAACAGGCCACGGTCTTCCATGATCTGCAGCACCTTCGCGAGGTGGGCCGACTCTTCACGCGCGAGCCTCGCCATCTGAGAGGGGAGGCCCGGCACTTCAGGGTACGCCTGCATCAGGGAGAGCGCGTTGGAGGCCGCCTTCTTTTCGCAGTGCGCGTGATCGATCAGCACTTCGTGGAAGCGTGCCAGGGCCAGCACCAGCCACTGGGGATCCGTGGCTCGTTGCAACGTGATGTCTGACCCCTCACCCCGACCCTCTCCCCTGAGGGGAGAGGGAGACTGCGGGGTCACTTGGGAACGGCGGACTGCTTGAAGTCGCCGACCTTCACCACGCTGAACTTCTTCGGGTCGACGTACTTCTTGAGCGTCCCGTTGATGTCGGACACGGAGAGCTTGCGCAGCTTGTCTTCGACCTGCTGATCGAAGTCCGTGGTGCGGTTCAGGTCGAGCTGCTGCACGAGATCCATCACGAGGTTCTCGTCTTCCGAGCGGCCCTGCTCGAGTTGCTTGAGCAGGCCTTCACGCGCGAGCTTGAGCTCGGTGTCCGTGAAGCCCTTGTCGACGGCCAGGGTGAGCTCCTCGGCAAAACCCTTCTGAATCTTGTCGAGGTTCTGCGGCGCGTAGATGGCGTACCCGAGCAGTGCACCGAAGTCGTCGTGCGTGCCCGCCTTCATGAAGGTGCCAGCCCCGTACGACAGGCCTTCCTTCTCACGCAGGCGCTGCGGCACGCGGCCGTTGAGGAAGCCGCCGCCGAGCATGTAGTCGGCCAGCATCATCGCGGGGTAGTCGGCGTCGCCTTCCTTCAGCTTGAAGTTCGTGCCGGTGCCGTAGAACGCCATCTTCTTGTCCGGCGTCTCGATGATCGCGTCTTTCTGCTCGAGCGGCTGGTACGGCACGGGGATGCGGGTGAACGCCTCGTTCGCCTTCCAGTTGCCCAGCAGGGTCTCCAGCTGTGCCGAGAGCTCCTTGCCTTCGAAGTCACCGACCGCCGCCGCAAAGCCCGCCTGCGATCCGTAGAACTTCGCGTGGTACGCCTTCACTTCTTCCAGCTTGAGCGCGGTCGCATCGCTGATCAGCTCGGGGATGCTCGGCACGTAGAGCGGGTGACCCTTGGTCTGGAACGGCGAGAGCATGCGCTGCAGACCGATCTGCCCGATGGCCGAGGGGTCGTCCTTCTTCTGTTCGGCGTTGGCGATGACTTCACGGCGCAGTTGCTCGAACTCCTTCGCATCGAAGGCCGGCGAACGCAGGCACTCGGCGACGAGATCGAGGGTCTCCTTGAGCTGCGGCTTGCGCACCTCGATGGTGACCGTCACGCCGGTGGGGCCCGGCTGCACGCCCACCTGGGCCTTGAGCTGATCGAGCTTGTCCTTCACCTGCTGGCGCGTCTTGGTCTTGGTGCCGCGCAGCAACATGCGGCCAGCGAAGTCACCGGCGGCACGCTGGCCGTTGAGCGTCTTCTCGTTGCCGAACTTGAGCTGCAAGGCGACCTGCACCGTCTCGCCGCGGGTCTTCTTCTGCAGCAGCGCGACCTTCATGCCGTTGCTCAGCGCCGTGCGCGTGGTGCGCGCGTCGATGTTCTTGGGGCTCGCGTCGAACGCTTCACCCTGCGCCATCGCCGCCTTGCCCGTGTAGTTCTTGAAGACGGGGCCCAGGTCGGCCACCGGCGCGATGTCGGCCCGCTCGGGCTTGTCGGTCGGCACGTATTCGCCGAACGCGCGGTTGGCCTGCTTGAAGTACTTGCTCGAGACGCGCACCACGTCTTCCACCGTGGCCTGCTCGAGGCGATCGCGCGAGAGGAAGATGAGGCGCCAGTCACCGGCGGCCGCGAACTCGGAGAGCGAGATGCCGATGCGGTCGGACGAGTTGAGCAGCAGCTCGTACTGCTTGAGCAGCGCGGTGCGGGCGCGATCGACCTCTTCTTTGGTGGGCGGCTTCTTGGCGAAACCTTCCAGCACGCTCAACAGCGCGTCCTTCGCGGGGCCGGGAGCGTCCTTCGCGTTGAGCTGCACGTTGCACAGGAAGTAGCCGGGCTCGCGCAGGGTGTAGCTGGTGCAGCTGACCTTGGCGGCCTTCTTGGTCTCGACCAGCTCCTTGTAGAGACGGCCCGACGGCGAGTCGCCGATGAGCGAGTCGAGCAGATCGATCGCCGGGGCATCGGGGTCGGAGGCGGCGGGGATGTGGTACCCCACGTTGAGCACGGGCGTGCCACCCACGCGGCGCACCACCACGGTGACCTCGCCATCGTGCGTCGGCTCGTCGGTGTACGTGGTGGGCAACACGCGCTTGGCCTTCGGCAGCTTGCCGAAGGTCTCCGCGATCGCCTTGAAGGTCTTCGCTTCGTCGAACTTGCCCGCGACGATCAGCATCGCGTTGTCCGGCTGGTAGTACGTCTCGTAGAACGCGACGAGGCGCTCGTTGGGCACCTTCTCGATGTCGCTCTTCGCGCCGATCGTGGTGTTGCCGTAGTTGTGCCACTGGAAGGCGGCGGCCATCAGCCGCTCCTCGAGCACGCCTTCGGGCTGGTTCTCGCCCATCTCGAACTCGTTGCGCACCACGGTCATCTCGGTGACCAGCTGCTCGCGCGAGATGATGGCGTTGCGCAGGCGCTCGGACTCCAGCTCGAGCGCGGTGCGCAGCTTCGCGTCGTCAGCGGGGAAGCTCTCGAAGTAGTTGGTGCGATCGAACCAGGTGGTGCCGTTCGCGTAACCGCCCAGCTTGGTGAGCTCGGCCTTCACGTCGGCGAACTTCTTCGTCTTCTTGAAGAGCATGTGCTCGAAGAGATGGGCCATGCCCTTCTCGCCGTAGTTCTCGTGGCGGCTGCCGACGAAGACGGTGAGGTTGACGGTGACCGTCGGCTTCGAGGAGTCCGGCACGAAGAGGATCTTCAGGCCGTTGGGCAGCGCGTACTCAGAGATGCCTTCGATGGAAGGACCGGCGGTGAACGGCTTCGGCGGAGGTGCGGCCGAGAGCGAGATCGCGACGAGCGTAGAGAGCAACATGCGGTGAGGGCCTGCTTTCGGTTGGTGAGAAGGCGACGGGCGAGGAGACACCACCGTGCGCGCTCGACGTCAACGAGAAGTACGACCAGTTCGCGTGGGGGAATAATTTCAGCGCACCGAAGTGCTGCGATGAGACCGAGTGGGCCACATCGACGATGGTCATCAGAAGGGCCCGGGGGGGCGTGGGGGTTCGGATTCTGGGTGTGACTCGTCTTCGAGCTGGCCTCTCGGCTTCGGTCGAAGACGCCTTCGGTCGCCATTCGATGCGTTCAAGCGACCTGCGCGGCCAGCGTACAGCGGGCCGTACGCCTGTGCCTTGGGTCGAAGCCAGGCCCAGCTGGTCACCAAAAACCTCGCGCGGAGGGCCCATTCGAGCAGGGCAGCGGGCCCCACCCTCGCCCCACCTTCCCCAAGGCCGTTGTCTTCTCCGTATCTCGCCTGCCCCGTGGCAGATTCCGCCGCATGAAGGTCTTCCGCAGCAAACGCGTGGTCACCCCCGACGGCATCCGCCCGGCGACGGTGCATGTCCGCGGTGAAATCATCGAAGCGATCGCCGATTACGAGGCGATCCCCGCAGGCTACGAGTGCATCGACGCGGGTGAAGCGGTGTTGATGCCCGGCGTGGTCGACACGCACGTGCACGTCAACGAACCCGGCCGCACCGAGTGGGAAGGTTTCCTCACCGCGACCCGAGCCGCTGCGAGTGGCGGCGTCACGACGCTGGTCGACATGCCGCTCAACGCCATTCCGCCCACCACCACGGCCGAAGCACTGCGCAAGAAACGCCAGGAAGCGGCGGGCCAGTGCCTCATCGACGTGGGTTTCTGGGGCGGCGTGGTGCCCGGCAACACCCGTGAGCTCGAGGGCCTGGTGCGTGAAGGCGCGCGCGGGTTCAAGGCCTTCATGTGTTACTCGGGCGTCGAAGAATTTCCCGGCGTGCAGGAAGAACATCTGCAGCCCGCGATGATGGAGCTGCGCCGCTTGAGCCGCCCGCTCCTGGTGCACGCGGAAGTCGAAGCGCCGATCGACGCAGTCGCCGAGCAGGTCAAGGGCATGGATCCCCGCTCGTACATGACCTACCTCGCGTCGCGCCCGCCCACGGCCGAAGAAGACGCGATCAAGTTGGTCTCCCGTCTCTGCAGAGAGACGCGTGCGCGTACGCACATCGTTCATCACTCGGCGGCGACGGCCCTGCCCCTCATCCGCGCGGCCCGCGCTGAAGGACTCCCGTTCACCGCGGAGACCTGCCCGCACTATCTTCACTTCGCAGCCGAGGACATTCGCGACGGCGCCACTGCGTTCAAGTGCGCGCCTCCGATTCGCGAGAGGAGCAACCGCGAGCTGCTCTGGGCTGCGCTCGGCGAAGGCGTGCTCGACCTGGTCGCCTCCGACCACTCACCCTGTACTCCCGCGCTCAAGAAACAGGAGCTGGGCGACTTCATGGCCGCGTGGGGCGGCATCAGCGGCCTGCAGCTGGGGCTCTCCGTCACCTGGAGTGGCGCCAGCGCGCGCGGCTTCACCCTGCAGCAGGTCGTCAAGTGGATGTGCGAAGCGCCGGCCCGGCTCGCGGGGCTGGAACACAAGAAGGGCCGCATCGCGCCCGGCTTCGACGCAGACCTGGTGATCTTCGAGCCTGAAGCGAAGTTTCAGGTCGACCTCGCGCGCATTCAGCACAAACACAAACTGACGCCGTACGCCGATGCGGGGCTGACGGGCGTGGTCACCTCGACGTATGTGCGCGGCGAGCGCGTCTTCCACCAGGGCGAACACGCCCGTGAACTGAAGGGACAATTCCTGTGAGCCAGCCTCCTGATTTCGTCGACTACCCGGACCTCGCTGCCGAACGTGTCGGTGGCGCTGCGCTGAGCACGAACGACGACTTCTTCGCCGAGAAGGAGAACCTGCTCAAAGCCCACGAAGCCGTGTGGACGGACCACGAGTACACCCACAAGGGCAAGTGGATGGACGGCTGGGAATCGCGCCGCCGCCGCGAGGCCGGTTACGACTGGTGCGTGGTGCGCCTGGGTCTGCCCGGCGTGCTCAAGGGCTTCGTGGTCGACACGAAGTGGTTCCGCGGCAACTTCCCCGAGTCGTGCTCGATCGAAGCGGCGTCGCTCAAGGGCCCGCTCGACATCAAGGAGTCGCAGACCGCCGAGTGGGTCGAGCTGGTGCCCAAGGCGAAGCTGCAGGGCGACTCGAAGAACTACTTCGCGGTGAACGACGCGCGGCGTTTCACGCACGTGCGCTTGAACATCTTTCCCGACGGCGGCGTGGCCCGGCTGCGCGTGCACGGTGAAGTGGTCCCCGATTGGACGAAGCTGCGCGTGTTCGGCGGCCTGGTGGATCTCGCGGCCCTGGAGAACGGCGCCTACGTGCTGGCGTGCAGCGACATGTTCTTCGGCTCGCGCCACAACCTCATCAAGCCCGACCGCTCGGTGAACATGGGCGACGGCTGGGAGACCAAACGCCGCCGGGGCCCCGGTCACGACTGGTCACTCGTTCGCCTCGCCGCGGCCGGTACGGTGCAGCGCATCGAAGTCGACACCACGCACTTCAAGGGCAACGCGCCGGGCCGCTGTCTCATCGAGGCGTGCACGGGGCCGCATGACGCGAAGCCTGATGCGCTGACGGGTTGGCGCACGGTGGTGGAGAGCCCGCTGCAGCCGCACACGCGGCATGTGTTCGACGAGCAGCTGCGTCGGGTGGGGCCGGTCACGCACGTGCGGCTCTCGGTGTTTCCGGATGGCGGCATCGCGCGCCTGCGCGTGTGGGGCGAGCTGACCGAGACGCCGCATGCGGGGCTAACGCGGCTCAATGGCCTTTCCACCGACGCGGCCGCGACCGAGTTCTTGAAGGCGTGCGGCTCGAAGAAATGGGCCACGGGCATGGCGTGGGCGCGGCCGTTCGAGAACGTCGCCGCGTTGATGCGCGTGGCAGAGCGGGAGTGGTGGAAGTCGGGTGAGGCCGATTTCCTGGAAGCGTTCGCGGCGCATCCCCGCATCGGCGACAAGAGCGCGGCCAAATGGGCGTCGCAGGAACAGTCGGGTGCTGCGGCCGCGGCGAACGCCACGCTGGAGAAGCTGAAGACGCAGAACGACGCGTACTTCGCCAAGTTCGGGTTCATCTTCATCGTCTGCGCGACGGGGAAGTCGGCTGACGAGATGCTGGCGCTGTTGGAGGCGCGGTTGCCGAACGATCGCGCCACCGAGATCCGCACGGCCGCTGAAGAGCAGGCCAAAATCACGCAACTCCGTCTCAACAAGTGGCTCGAAGAGCACGCGTCATGAACCACGTATTCACCTCTCCCTGCACCCGCGGGGAGAGGTCGGCCGCAGGCCGGGTGAGGGGCCCACGATGATCACCACGCACATTCTCGACACGACACTCGGCAAGCCAGCGAGAGCGGTACCCATTCAGCTCGAAAAGCAGTCAGGCACCGACTGGAAGCTGATCGGCTCCGGCCAAACCGACGACGACGGCCGGCTCAAGACGCTCACCCCGCCCGGCCCGGTGGAGCCCGGCGTCTGGCGAATCCGCTTCGACACGAAGCAGTACTTCGCGGCGATCGGAACGAAGGCCTTCTACCCGTACGTCGAAGTGGTCTTCGAGATCGTCGACGGCGCGGCGCACTACCACGTGCCGTTGCTGCTCAACCCCTGGGGCTTCTCGACCTACCGAGGCAGCTGACAAACCCGCGGGGGAGAGGGAGCAAAGTGAGCAGAGGGCGTCAGGGATTGTAG
>JANODF010000732.1:0-11509 GCA_031412555.1 Archangium sp.
AAAGCGCGGGGCGCGGGCACGTACACGCTCGACCTCGATGACGGAGGCGACGCGCCGTTGAACAACTTGTCACTCGAGGCGGTGGTGAAGGTGCCACAGCTCACGGCGTTGCTCGCGGCCGGGGACTACCGGGCGGTGTGGGGTGTGCCGACGCTGCGCGCGCCCCGCTATGACGTGGAGCGGGTGAGCGAGGTGCTGCGCGAGCTCCGCACCACGCCGCACGAAGCCGAGCGCGTGGAGGCAAACCCGGCGTTCATCGCGCCCACCCTGGTCGAGCGCACCGGTGGGGTGACCCGGTGGATCTTCTGGGCGGTGCTGGCGCTGGCGGTGCTCGTGCTCGGTGGTCTGACGGTTCGCATCGCTCGCGCGGACCCTGCCACCCCGCCTCCGCAGGAGTGAGTCGCTCAGCGGTCCGTCACCGCGCGCAGCACACCGGAACCGAACAGCTGAAAGCCGATCGACTGCTTCGGTGAGTCGTAGTTGCCGCCCGTCGAGACGACGACCAGCTCGAGCGCGGGCACGATGAAGAGCAGCTGGCCCCCGTTGCCGCTCGCGAAGATGAGCTGCACCTTCGTGTCGCCGACGGTCAGTTCATCGAGCCACCAGAGGTAGCCGTACGCCGCCTGCTGCTCGTCGATGCGCGTCTGCTCTCGCGTCGACTCGGCGAGCCATGCCGCGGGTACGAGCTGCTGGCCGTTCCACGCGCCGCCGTTGAGCACCAGTTGGCCCAGCTTGGCGAAGTCACGGGGCCGCAAGCGGAGGTGCCCACCGGTGTCGGTTCCTCTTCCGTCATCGAAGGTCGCCCAGCGTGCGTGCTCGATGCCCAGCGGCTCGAAGAGTCGGGTGCGCGCCAGTTCGGAGATCCGCGTGTCGGTCGCCTTCTCGAGGATGCGCCCGAGTGTGACGACCCCTCCGGTGCAGTAGTGCGTGACGGTGCCAGGTTCGTGTTTCACCGCGAGCGCGAGGAAGTGGTTCACCCAGTCCTTCGAGCCGTACATGCGGTCTTCGTGGCCGGGCGATGAAGTGAGTCGATCGTCGCAGTCGAGGCCGCTGCGCATGGTGAGCAGGTCGCTCACGGTGATGGTGCTCTTGTTCGCCGGGACCTCGAGGTGTTCGGAGATCGGTTGGGTGGCGTCACCGAGCACCATGCCCACCAGCAATGAGGTCACGCTCTTCGTGGCTGAGCGGAGATCCTGGAAGGTGTTCTGGTCGGAGCCGTTCCAGTAGGTCTCGCTCACCAGCTTGCCGTGGCGGATGACCAGGAAGCTGCGCAGGCCGTGCTCGGCGGGGAGCGCCGCGAGCACTTCGTTCAGCTTGGTGCTGTCGAGGTTCACTTCCTCCGGCGAGGCGGTCGGCCAGGAGGGGGTGGTTTCGATTGGTACTCTCTCGAGGGTCTCGGCGCAGGCGGAGAGTGCGAGCAAGAGGCCCCACGTGATTCGCGTCGTCACGGTCGCTCTTCTACGGCAGTTCGTTGATTGAATTGCGCGCGAGGAGTGCTGATGGTCCGCACCCGGGGCCGTGAACCGCTGGACTTTATGCCGCGCAAGCGGCCATGAATGGGGCCCATGCCGAGCGAACGAATCATTTTTCAGACCTCCTTCACCCAGCTGTTGGAGGCGGTTCCTGAGCCGTTGCAGCCCCAGGTCGCCAGCGGCTGGAAGGCGCTGGGCGTCGACATCGATAGACCGCTTCCGGGGTACCCCGTCGAGACCTGGTGGCGCGCGGTGGAGTTGGCTGCGAACGCGCTCGAGGGCGCACCGGCAGAACGACTCCGGCGCCTGGGGCGTGGGCTCACCGATCGCTTCAGTCTCAGCCTGCTCGGCCGAGCCGTCGGGCCCCTGGCGCGCTTGACCGGTACTCGGCGCAGTCTGCTCAGAAGCCCCATCACCTTCCGCTCGGGGAACAACTATCTGCAGACGGTGATTGAAGTCGACGAACCGCAGCGGGTGAAACTGCGCGTCAATGACGCCAGCCCCATTCCCGAACTCCTGGCTGGTTCGATCGAAGGGTTGGTGACCTACACCGGAGGCCTGCGCCCCCGCGTCGACATCGAGCGCGGCGTCGTCGACACCGCCTTCGACATTCGCTGGGAAACCAAGAAGTCTGACGGTTGAGGAGTGGGAGTAAGGAGAGGGGATGCGCTGGTTCCTGCTCTCGCTCCTCGCTGCCTGTGTTCCCGCAGTGCCTGGCCCTGAAGCGGTGGCTGATCCCATTCCGTATGCCTCGCCGCTGATGGGCACCGGTGGTTTTGCGTACTTTCACGGCAGCGCGTTCCCCGGTGCCTGTGTTCCACACGGCCTGGTGAAGGTGGGGCCCGACACGCGCGGGGCGAAGTACGGGGATCTCCGCTTCATTCACTACTCGGGCTACTGGGCGGGAGACGACACCGCGCTCGGCTTCTCGCACCTGCATCTGCACGGAGCGGGCGCCACCGATTGGGGCGCGCTCATCGTGCAGCCCGTCAGCTCGAATGATCCCGGCGTGCTCATTCGCGACACGTACCAGAGCAAGTTCTCCAAGCGCTCAGAGGTCGCGTCACCTGGCAGCTACGAGCTCACCTTGCAGAAGTGGAGCGTGAAGGCCGAGCTCACCGCGTCCACTCACGCGGCTCATCACCGCTACACCTTCGCGGAGAATGATCCGCGCAATGTGGTGCTCGATCTGTCGCGCGCGCTGGCTCCGGGGAAGCTCACCGAGCAGATCATCACCGCCGTCGACGCGAACACGCTCAAGGGCAGCTTCCTGCTCTCGGGTCAGATGAGCGACGGCTTCGGCGGCAATCGCGTGTTCTTCGAAGTGCGCACGCTCTCGCCGTATTCGGTCTCGCAGACCTCGGCCAACGGTCACGTGGTGTTGCTCTCGTTCGGCCAGTCAGCGGTCGAGTTATTGATCGGTGTCTCTCTGGTCTCACCTGAAGGCGCGACGGCCAACCTGAATGCAGAGATGCCTGGCTTCGACTTCGATGCCCACCGCGCTGCTGCGGAGGACGCGTGGCGTTCGAAGCTCTCGCGCCTGAAGGTGTTCGGCGGATCCGAGGCCGATCGCACCACTTTCTATTCTGCGCTGCGCCTCGCCTTCTTGATGCCCACGGTGATCAGCGACGTCGATGGTGCGTATGTCTTCGCTGGAGAACGAGGCGTGATGCCCGCGGGCGAGCCGATGCTCAGCGACTTCTCCCTTTGGGACACCTACCGCACGGTGCACCCGCTCTACGCGCTCGTTGACGAAGAGGCCGCGCGCGCGTCGGTCAGCAGTCTGCTGCGCATGGCGGCGCAAGGACGTGGTTTGCCCCGGTGGCCGATGGGCACGGGCGAGTCGGGCACCATGGTCGGCGCGCCTTCAGACATCGTCATCGCGGATGCCGTGCTGCGTGGAGTTCCGGGCATCGACGCGGAGGCCGCGTGGCTGCAGGTGTCGGCGGAGGCGTTGGGTGCTCCGACGCGTGGTTCGCGTGCGTCGATGGGCAGCTACACCACGCTCGGCTACGTGCCGGTCGAAGAGTCAGGCCGCAGCGTCGGCATCACCGTGGAGTACGCGCACGCTGACTTCGCCCTCGCCAACCTGGCTCGCAAGCTCGGACACCAGGCGCAGGCCGACACGTTGACCACGCGTGCACTCGGTTGGCGGAAGCTCTTCGATCCCGCGAACAAGGTGCTCCGCGCGCGTCACCTCGATGGGTCGCTCGTCGCTGAGCCGTATTCGCTGACGAGCTGGGATCATTTCGCCGAGGCGAATGCGCTGCAGACCACCTTCATGCCGTTCTGGGACATGGAGGGTTTCGATACGGCGTTCGGTTCGCGGGAGGCGTTCCTGGCGGAGTTGGAGGCATTCTTCGATGCGGCTCCGGCGGAAGAAGCAGAGGCGTTGGCGCAGCCGACGTACGAGCTGCGGTACCTGCCTCGCAATCACTACTGGCCGAGCAATGAGCCCGACATTCAGGCTCCGTTCATGTTCGCGCGGGCGGGTCGGCCGGATCTCACGGCGAAGTGGAGCGACTGGGCTCGCGACACGTACTTCTCGTCAGCTCCGGAGGGTGTGCCGGGCAACGACGATGGAGGCACGCTGGGGAGCTGGTTCGTCTTGGCGGCGGCTGGGCTCTATCCGGTGCCGGGAAGTGACGTGTGGATCGTCGGGAGTCCGCTGTTTCCGAAGATCGAGCTGAAGTTGCCGGGTGGCACCTTCACGGTCGAGGCGCAGGGTGTGTCGACCGAGAACATCTATGTGCAGTCGGCGACGTTGAACGGTGTGGCGCTCGACAAGGCTGAGTTCATTCACTCCGATTTGATCAACGGCGGCCGGTTGATTCTTGTGATGGGTGCAGCTTCTTCGAACTGGGGCCACTGACGCGGCTTGTTGTCTCCATCGGGTTCGGTCAGCGGCATGCTAGGACGCCGTCTGCTCCCGATGGCCAGCGCGCGCCCCTCAGTCGAAGCCGTGACCCTCAAAGTCGAAGATGTCCTCGCGCGTTTGCGCGAAGGTTCTATTCGAATCCCTTCTTTCCAGCGCCCCCTCAATTGGAAGGCAAAGGACAACTTGCTGTTCTTCGACAGCCTTCTGGGGGGCTACCCAGTTGGAAGTTTGCTCATGTGGATGCGTGCAGAGGAACCCGCCCGCGTTCAACTAGGCCCCTTCGTCACTGAAGCGGGAAGCAATCCTCGTGCATGGAGGGTGGTTGACGGGCAGCAACGGTTGACGGCCTTGGCGGGCGCTCTTCTCCCGCTTCCAGGGAGTCGCCCATCCGACTTTGACTTTGGCGTGGATCTGGCCACCGAGAAGGTGATGCGAAGGCCCAAGAAGCCGCTCGCCTCATTCGTTCCCCTCGAAATCCTCGGAAACGTGGACGCGCTCGTTCCGTTCCTTCACGCGAATCCGGCGGTCGATGTGCACAAGGCATCAACCGTCTCCAAACGCCTTCGGGAGTATCCGCTGTCGATCATCGTGCTGGATGCGGACGACCAAGCCTTCGCCGAGGACGTCTTTACGCGGCTGAATCGTGCAGGGAAGCCGCTCACGCAAGTTGAAGTTTTCAGAGCATCGCACGGAAGAAGGGTCGCTGGAAAAGCGCTGGCTGGTGCGCTTGCGGTGGGCCCCGAGTTCCGCTTCGGCCCACTGGACGAATCCAATCTGCTGCGAGCAATGAAGGCGCTGGCAGGGCAGGACCCGATTTCTGATCTGAAAGAGACTCAAGCAGGAGATGAGGACGCGCTGATACGGGGAACTCGCGAGGCGGTCGTCCTGGTCAAGAAATCGGGAGTGCCCACGGCAGACCTGCTCCCCTTCTCGCTTCCGCTCGGTGTCCTTGTGGCATTCTTCGCGCGCCACGCAAACGTTGCGGCGCGTACACGGCAATTGCTCGAGTACTGGTTTTGGCGAGCGACCCTCTCATTCAGAATGAAAGGTGACTTCTCCAGCATTCGGAACCTCTACAAACGAGCAGTGATCATGGATGAACATGAGTCCTCGCAGATGCTGCTGGAGGCCGTTCCGGCCTATGCAGGCAACCTCGAAACTCAACCAGATCCGACCCTCAAGAGTGCAGTCGGTCAGATCCTGGCTTTGGTGATGATTGAGGCGGGGCCCAGAGATCTCGAAACCGGCCAGCTCCTCAATACTTCGGCTCTCCTCGAGGCGCACCGTCCCTCTGAGTTGTTTCAGCCGGTGGGCGGCGGCGTCACCCACGCTGGTCTGATCAATAGCATCTTTCACCCCCGACTTTCCGCGAAGCGATGGCGGTCCGCTTTGGAAAGTGCGCCTCAGGAGGTTCTCCGGTCGCACTTTCTTCGACCGCCGCTGGATGGGTCAATTGAGTGGATCAATGAGCGCGGCGGGCTCCTCCGCCTCGCCTTTGACTCGTTTGCCGAACGCAAAACAGGAATTGGGCAATCGACCCGACCTGCCCTCGCTTCATTGGGGGAACCTGAGTCATGAGCGTGAACGTGCTTACGGTGCTGCTTGGCGCCACCCCGGTGGGTCGAATCGAGCTCGAGGGGAGCGGTCATGATCGCGTCCGCTTCACCACGACCGAAGGCTATCGCCTGATGGTTGGCAGACCGGTTCTCAGCCAGTCACTCGAGGACGATCTCGGTCAGGTGTGGGAGTCGCGCATTCGAGCGCCGGCGTATTTCTCGAACTTGCTTCCCGAAGGAGTCCTTCGAGAGTTGCTCGCCCATCGAGCAGGCGTGAACCCGATGAGGGAGTTTTTCCTGCTGGCCCAACTGGGTGCTGATCTTCCAGGCAATGTCAGAGTGATTCCCGAAGGAACTCTGGAAGATTCTGATCTGACATCGTTGGAGTTGCCGAGCCCTGTTTCGGTGGAAGAGCCGCTCCGGTTTTCGGTTGCTGGGCTGCAGCTCAAGTTCTCTGTCAACGAGGCCTCAGGCCGATGGGTGCTTCCGGTTCGCGGGGCCGGTGGCCGCTGGCTCATCAAGCTCCCGAGCCCCAGGTATCCGCAAGTGCCGCACAATGAGTTCTGGATGATGAGGTTTGCACGCGCTCTCGGTCTCAATGCTGCCGAGGTCGTCTTGGCAAAGCTTGGTGACGTAGAGGGGGTCAGGGAGGTGGTCTCACCGGAGATGGTCGGTCGTGAACAGAACGCGCTGCTCGTCAAACGCTTCGACCGCACAGGCGGCAGCACGCGAATTCACACAGAGGACCTCCTGCAGGTTCTCAACAGACACCCTGACGAACGCACCAAATACCGCGCCGCGAATGCTGAGTGGGTCGGGAGACTCCTGCGCGCTCTCCATCCAGATGATGTTGACCTGACCGAGTTCGTCCGACGGCTGGTTTTCAACGCACTCATGGGAAACGGTGACGCTCATCTCAAGAACTGGATGTTGCGTTACGAAGATCCCCAGCACGCTCGGCTCTCGCCTGCATTCGACCTGGTTTCGACCATTCAGTACGCCGAGACGGACCAAGAGGAATATGCGCTGAACATCGGTCGAACGAAGCACTACGATGCATTTTCCGTTGGCGTTCTGAGGTCGTTCGCCTCGAAGCTTCACGTAGCCGGCCGAGAGGAACTCTCCCCGGATGCCATTGTGCAAGACGCGATCGCTTTTGCCGCGCGCCTGGTCGGGTCGTGGCCCGAATTTGCTCGCGACCATGATGTCGATGAGGCCTTTTCAATCAGACTCCGCAAGCACTGGTCGCGACTTCCGATTCTGAGCGTCTGACGACCCCGCGTCGCAGACTCCGGCGCCAGCGGCAGACAGACGGGCTGCGTCCACTTGCGGGCCGGGCAGCCGAGCACCAGCAGCAGAAGGCGCTTCAGCCCGCGCAGATGGAGGCGCAGAAGCCATCGCCTGCAGGACAGCGCAACGTGGTGGTCGCGCTTGCCTCGCTCAGCACCGCGTCGTTCTTGAGCGCCTTCACCTCGAACCGAAGCGCTTCACCGAGCACGTTGACGCCGACCGGCGTGGGGCAGATGAAGACGGTGATGGGATCTTCAGTGGTCCAACTCGCGCCCGCAGCCACGGGATTCACGTCGAGGATGCGGGTGCCTTTGCTCACCAGCACCCCATCGCGCACGCGCGTGACCCGATGCTCGAACTTCACGCCCGCCAGGGCCTGGCCGGTGATCCGGTACATCACGCCGACGTGAAAGCCGCCTTGCGCGCCGGGAATGGCCTGCACCTCAGCGGGGAACGTGGTGAACGCGCCGGCATCGTCACCGCCGAGCTCCAGCGTGCCTTCCGGCCAGAGTACGGCGCCGCCATCGATGCCCCCATCGGGGAGCTCGATGGCCACGCAGCCCACCAGTGAAACGAAGATCGGCAGGAGCAGCGACGGCTTCATGCCGTGAACTTTAGCTGCGCTGACGGCGGCGGCGCGCGGCGATCAACGCGAGCAGGCCGAACGCGGTCGAAGGGTCGACGCTCGAGCAACCACCACACCCCGTGGCCGCCGCGATGTTCTTCCCGTTGTCCAGGATGACCAGGGGGCTGCCTTCTTCGGCGAGCGTCTCCACGCGCAGCGCGCCGGGGCCCTTGCTCACGTCGGGCGCGGTGGTGCGGTTGGGGAGCGAGAACGTCCACCCCTGCTCGGTGGTCAGGGTGGCCGGCGACGTCGAAGGGTCACCACCCAGGCCACAGTCGATGCGCAGCTGCGCGGTGTGATCGCGCGACACGTCGGGCAACGAGGGGTTGAAGCTGAACACCGGGTCGCGGTTCATGTCTTCGGGCGAGAGCGTGGTGTACAGGCGGGTGAGGTGCGTGTGCTGGCGGAAGAGCGCGCCCGCGGCGAGCGCCGGGTCGACGATCTTCTCTTTGATCTGCGCGGCGAGCGCCGAAGGATCGAAGCTGGTCTGGTAGCCCACGAACTTGTCCGGGTTCTGCGTGCGGTACTCACCCAGGTAGTACTGCAGCCGGCGGAGGAACTCGTCTTCCGTGGTCTCCGTGCTGAGCGACGCAGGGAAGGGAATCTGGGAGAGCACCAGCGTCTTGAGCAGCGGGGGCAACACGGGCTGCACGAAGCCGAAGCCGCCGTTGTTGTTCGCCGCGGGCGCGAAGCCGTGCTCGAACAGGTAGTCGACGAACAAACCCGGGTCGGTGATGGCCGCCAGCTCCGAGTTGCTGCCAAAGCGGCCCGGTGCATCGAGCACGCCCTGCATGATGGTGCTGGTGCCCGCGTACTCGGTGACGAAGGCGTGCTTCTCAGGCGCTTCCGAGACGGCCTTGATCACCACGTCGTTGTAGTTCTGTGCGCGGTTGAGCCAGTCGATCTGCGAATCGTTGAGCACCACGTGGTTGTAGTTGCGGGGGATCGCGCGCCCTTCACCGAGCATCCACACCTGGATGCCCATGTTCGGCTGCGCCGCCACGCTGGTGAGGATGATGGGGATCATCGGCAGATCCGACGGGTAGTCGAGCACCACCGGCTGAATGTCGCCCGCCGACTTGCCGCTCTTCAACTTGAGCGCGAGGAAGTACGCGCCCGGGCGGATGTAGGGGCCGACCACGTCTTCGGTGCCCGTGGGGATGAAGTAGCGGTTGGTCGCCAGCCACTGGAGCATGTCGTCTTTGCGATCGGCGCGGAGCACCGCGTAGTCGTACGGGCCGATGGAAGACTGGGTGACCAACACCGACTGGCCTCCGCCCTGGCCGCCGGCCGAGTCATTCTCGAAACCCCCCGACGCCGAGGCGGGCGACGCGAAGCGCAACCCGCCGCAGGTGCCGGTGGTGGTGGTGTTCACGAAGTAGCGCGGCTGGGTGGCGTTGATCAGCTGCGTGAAGAGCTCTTCACTGCCCAGCTTCAACGTGGGGATGGAGGGCAGCGGCAAGAGCCAGCCGAAGTCCTTCGCTTCACCCGCGTACTGAATCTGGATGTGGGCGTTCACCACGCCGTTCTGCGCAGAGAAGAGAATGCGCTCGCCCGCCTGCACGATGGGCACGGTCGGGTCGGGAGGCGCGAAACACCCACAGGCCTCGGCGGGTTGGCTGCTGAGTGCAACTCCGAGGGTGGCCACCAGCGCTGCACTGCTGAGTCGAGCGATCATGAAGAGACCTTGGGGTGGGAGGAAAAGCGAGCCGCTCCTCGCAGAATGCGTGCCACCCCACAACTTCAGCGTTTGCTGCGTTTGCGCCCCCGCCCGACCCGGAATGATCAGCCGGTGCCCCGCCATTCATCACGAAATTCTGAGGCGCTCAGTCCTTCGCGTAACGATCCGCGAGCCACCCCGACGCCATCAGGAAGGTGCTCTTCTGCAGGTCGGCGAACCGCGCCAGCCGGTGTTTACCGTCGCTCCGGCCCGGGTTGAGCATCATCTTGGTGCGACTGCCGCGCTGCTGAACGAGGGTGAGCGCGCGGGTGCTCAGGTAGTAGCCGAGGTTCAGATCCCGATAGAGGGTCTCGGTCAGCTTCGACCAGCCGGTCTGCTCGAAGAACAAGGCGCGCAGCTCATCGCCTTGTGGTGACTCCATGTCTTCGGCCACTGCCTTCTTGCCCCAACCGAAGGCCTCGCGGGGCACGCCGCGCTCCTCGAGAATGCGGCGGCAGATGGGCCGGTCGTAGCCGTTGCCCAGGCGCCAGGGCGCCATCTCGTCAGACACGGTCACCCGGTGCACCGCGGCCACGCTGCGGCTGAAGAGATAGGCGGGGCTGCACTCCACCACGCCGAACCGATGGCGCGCTTCGTTGAGGGAGACGCCGCTGGGTGAACCACGCACGAGCTGACCGGTGAGCTTGACCGACGAGAGATCGACGCCCCAGATGCCGTCGCCCATGTGACCGCCGAACCACACGGTGGGCACGTCGTGCACGTCGGCTTCACGCAGCAGCGAGTGGAACACCAGCTCAGGCGAGGTCTGCGAGCTGGCCCAGAACCAGGCTTCGACGGCTGCGGGCACCTTGCGCTCGTCGAGATCGAGATGTTTGGGATGCGCGCCGAGCAGCCGGGCGATGTCCGAGCCGTCGTCGTTCGACAACTCGGCCTTCATGATCTTCTGAACCAGCGCCGGAATGCGGGTGTTGGAGTGAGAGGAACTCCAGGTCAGCAGCGGGGTGGCCACGATGGGCTGCACCAACGCCACGATGGTCGGGCTGTCGTAGCCGCGGCTGGCGGTGGAGACCGCGCGCATGGGGCGCACCCGACGCGGGTCGGTCGCGTTGTTCCACAACGACCTCAGCGCGCTGGAGAGCTGAGTGATGTAGTCGGAGAAGCCCGTGAAGGTGTGGGGCACATCGTGCGTGCGGAAGGCAGCCTTGCCCTTCGAGTCGAGGTGCATCGCCTCGAACATGAGCTGGTTTGCGACCTCCAGCCGAGGGTGCGCGATGCTGAACTGGCGCACGTAGTTGTAGACGCCCAGGCAGATCGACTCGCTCCAGCGTCGATGGTCGGCCTCGGGGTCCAGCCGCGCACCCGTGCGGCCCAGCAACACCGAGAGCGAGTTCGAGACGTGCCACAGATGGCCGTCGCGGAGGTACACGCAGCGCTCGATGCTGGTGTGCGCGGTGGCCACCACCACTTCGTCGTCATCGATGCGGACACCGCTGCCGTAGAGATGCTCGGCCGTGTGGAAGTTGCCGGCGACGAAGTCACCGCTCCACATGCCCGAGACGATCCATCGGGGAGAGGGTGCAGGGTCGACCTCGACGAACCGGCCGACCTCCGCGTCGCAGGTGTCTGCGCGTCGATCGATGACTGCGTACCACGCGAGCTTTGGCAGCGATTCATCACGCCGCACCGTCATTCTCGGAAGGGCATCCATGGACGCTCAGGTGTGCATTCACCATGCCTCCGCGCACGTCAGCGGCAAGCCGCGAAGACAAGGGACGGATCACCCCGAAGTACGCACCGGCTGCGTTTCGAACCGGCCCGCTTTGCGCCGGCGTTACCGGGCTTTCTCAACTGTCACCCGAGGGCGACAGTGGAACGCCGTTTGGCTTCAACCCAGTGCAGCGCTGGCCTACGCAGTGCGCATGACCGCGAGACTCCTTTCGACAGTGCTGGTGGTGACGCTGGCGGGTTGTGGCGGTGAGCTCGAGACGGCGGCCCCGGTGGTGGAGC
>JANODF010000733.1:0-6911 GCA_031412555.1 Archangium sp.
CGGGAACGAAGGTGATGGGGTGGGTGGCGGTGGCGGTTCTCGCGATGAGCGCGGGGGCGGCGTTCGCCGGCAAGCCGGTGATCAAGAAGGAAGTGAGCGGCGTGGTGAACCTGAACACCGCATCGGCGCAGCAGCTCGATCTGCTGCCCGGCATCGGGGAGAAGGCGGCCAAGCGCATCATCGAGCACCGCAGCAAGACGCCATTCGGCAAGGTCGACGATCTGCGCAAGGTGAAGGGCTTCGGCGCGAAGAAGCTGGAGAAGCTCAAGGGCTTCCTCACCACTTCGGGGCCCACCACGGTGGCCGTGAAGAAGGTGAAGACCGACGCGAAGTCAGACCCTGCGCCGGCGCCGGCAGCGCAAGGCCGTCGACCGCAGAACCGCTGAGTCGTTCGTAGCGGGCGCCGGGCTGCCTTCACGGGCGGCCCGGCGTTCGTGTGGGCAGATTGTCGAGGTGGCCGCACGTGGCTACATTGGTCCAATGAAGACCCGGACCGTCGGCATTCGAGTGCTCAAAGATCGGCTGTCTGCCTACGTGCGGGCAATCGCGTCAGGAGGCCACGAAGTGGTGATCACAGATAGAGGCCGCGCCGTGGCCCGCCTGGTCGGGCTCGACACGCCTGTCACGGAACCGCGGTCGCCGATGCGCATTCGCCCGGCTGTGAAGGATCACTCCGACCTTCGGTGGATGAAGAAGTCCCTTGGGCGGCGTTCATCAGTGAAAGCAAAAGACATCGCGAGTGCGCTCGACTTCACGCGCGGAGACAAAGAACTTCCTTGATCCTCTACCTCGAAACGAGCGCCCTCCTTCGCGCCGCACTCCACAACCAACCCGAGGTGGTCTCCCGAATGGACGCGGTGAAGGCCTGGGCAACCTCAGCGCTCACATTGCTCGAGTGTGAACGCGCCCTCGTCGCGATGGCGCATCGCAAGAGCATTTCTCGAAGTGCCCGCGCCCGCGCACACACGTACCTTCGTGAAGTCATCTGGAGGACGGACGTGAGCGAACTCGATGGAGCAATGTTCGATCGCGCCGGTCAGCCGTTTCCGGTCGAGCCGGTCCGAACGCTCGACGGTCTTCACCTCGCAGCAATCATCAGGTGGGCTGAGAGCGGTCCACTCGAGGTGCTGACCTGCGATCTGCGCGTGAAGCAGAACGCGGAGGCCTTCGGTTTGCCGGTCTCGTACTTTCCAGACGAGCCGGCTTCCTGAAACCGGCTGTCCGGTGCTCGCCATTTCATGCGAAATTCCGCGGCTGACGTGAGCGCGCGCAGCTTCTTCCGCAAGGTCGTGTACGTGATGGCCGCCGCCATGATCGGCGTCGCCGCGTTCGTGCTGCACGTGAACGGTCAGTTCCCTGCTTCGGTGCCCGCTGACGCGCCGGCCCATCAGATGAGCGATTTGGTCGATGCGCTGCGGTCGGTCGATGCGAGAGGCCAGATCGACCTGACCGAACTCAAGAAGCGGCACGGCAGCCTGGAGTCGTTCGTCGCCTCGCTCGCCGCGTTCTCACCCGATCACTCGCCGGAGCTGTTTCCCACCGTCGAGGCGCGGCTGGCCTACTGGCTCAACGCGTACCATGCACTCGCGTTGCTCGAGCTGCTCGACACCCGCAGCACCACCACCTCGGCCTGGCGTGATGCGTTCGATGCCGCGTCGATCGGTGGGCGGCGATTGACGAGATTGGCGATCTACCGGCGCACGCTCAGTCAGTCGGGTGACGCGCGGGTGTTCTTGTCGATCTTCACCGGCGCGAAGGGGCGCGGCGTGCTCGATGGAGCTCCGTTCGATCCCGAGTCGCTCAATTTGCAGCTCGATGATGCAACCCGGCGCTTCGTGCAGCGGCGGGATCATTTTGCGATCGATGGGAAGACGGTGAAGTTGTCAGAGCTGTTCCGCATTCATGCGGATGAGTTTCTGGCAGCGCTGCCGGAGGAGCGGAAGAACGTGCTGCAGATCGTCTGGGCGTATCTTCCGGAGACGTGCGCGGAGGATAGGCCGGGGTGCGATACGCGAGCGGATCTGGACCGTGCTTGCGGGACTCGGTTCGATGCTTGCGAGATCGATTGGGTGGCAGTCGATGAGACTCTCGCGGTGAAGAACTAAGGCGTTACGCCCTCTCCCCGACCCTCTCCCCCTCGGGGAGAGGGAGCTCCTTCAGCTTCGCGGAGCTTCCGGTCGGCGATGCACTTGCGGAAGGTCTTCTCCATGTATTCGTAGGGCAGGCCCGCCTCGAGGCGGAAGTCGCTGCCCCCTTCGGCGCTGCGCACGTGGGCGAGGTCGAGCAGGTCGGCCTCTTCGGTCTTGCCCTTCGCCTGCGCCTGCATGCGCGCCAGTGAGAGCGCACTGCCGATGGTCCGCCGCAGCTCCTCGGTGGTCTGCGGATTGCCCGACTCGATGTCCGCCACCAGGCCGACGTCGTGCGAGACGTCCATGTGGAGCTGCACCGACTTCGCCGACTGCCGAATCGTCTCGCCCAGCCGCGCGTCCTCCCTGCCGATCAGATCCGCCAGCATGCCCGAGGCGATCACGCCGTAGACCTCGCCGTACGCCATGGAGTCATCGAGCACCGAGCTGGCCTGCGGCGGCCCATTGCCTTCGAGCCTGTCGAGGATCACCTTCTGCGAAGCCTCGTTGCCACCGGCGATGAACATCTGACCGCCCCACACCGCGAAGGTCTGCACGCCGCCGTCTTGACGTTGCACTTCGATGACCTCGCCCTGCCGCCCGTAGCCCTTCCCCACCGCCTCGGGCGGGAGGAACTTCTTCCACTGCGAATTCTTGAAGTCGCCGGTGACCACCAACGAGTCGTCGATCATCGCCACCCGGTCGACCTTGGTGATCGGATCCATGCCCGCGTCACGCAGCTCGCCCAGGAAATCGTCTTCACCGAAGAGACACTCGGTCATCAACCCGCCCAGCTCGGAGTTGATGATCGCGTTGAACTCCGCGACCACCGCGGCGCGTTTCACCTCGGCCGGCATCAACGCGAGAATGGGATCCTTCGCAGGGGGTGGCTTCACGAAGCCCGCATCGGGCGCGGCCACCGGCACCCAGGTTCTCCGGTCGTCGGCGCGCTGGTTCTCGCTCTTGTTCATACGCGTCGGAAGTCGCACGGGGGGCGGCGGAGGACGGCTCGGCGGCTCTGCACCCCGCATCAACCACGCGCCTCCGGCCAGCAGCACCGCCGCGACGATCAGCCACACCCACGGAGTCCGTCGCCGTTGAGCCATGTCTCAGAAATCCTTTCGCTCGAAGCGGTACGCCGCCACCGAGAGCAGTGCAGCACTGAAGATGAAGCACCCGGCCAGCAGCCGGCTCACCAGCTCGCCTTCGATGGGCTCGGAGGCGGCCAGCCGCGCAGACACCGTCGCCAGCGTGCCCAGCCGCGGAATGGGCAACATCGCCCACGAGAAGAGCTCACGCCCGAAACCCGCGGTCATCGCCACCGCGATCGACTCACGGAAGCTGGCGATCACCCCGAGGATCAACGTCACCACGCCCAGCGCGCCCGAGAGCGCTGCGCTGCGCACGAAGAAATTGCTGGTCAGCATCACCGCGTAGAGCGCGCAAAACCCCACCCACCCCACTCCGCTGCCGATGAGCAACTTCACGTTCCACACGCCCGTCTTCACGCCGAGCAGCACGGTCAGCCCGCCTGCGCCGTACAACACGCCCAGCGCCGCGAGCGCGACCACGCCGACGTAGGTGCCGAAGAGCAACTGCCACCGCGAGACGGGCAAGGAGAGCAGGTGCTCGATGCGCCCGGGCGCCAGCAACTCAGGTGCGAAGTCGCTGCACGCGATCGCGAGGAAGAACGCGCCGCCATAGAAGCTGACGTAGGCGGTCGCCATGTAGAGGCCGCCCATGACCTGGTGGGTCGAGACGATGTCGTCGAACAGCAGCGAACCGAACAACTTCGAGCCGGCGATCGCGCCATCGACCACGTCGAGTTGCAGAGAGAACCCGAGCACCAGAAGCACCAGCGTGATCGCGCCGAACAGGCCGAGGAACCACTTGCGGCGCGCAGCCTCGAGCAGGAGATCGAACGCGACCCGGAGGAGCTGTCTCAATTGGTCTCCTTCGAGATCAACGAGTCGGCCAGCACGGCTTCCAGATCACGCGTCTGGGGCGTCACCGCGATCACTCTGAGTCCGCGAACCCGCGCGGTGTCGAGCGCCTGGTTGAGCCCATCCACGTCACCCTCGTAGGACCAACCCGCTTCGACGCGCGTGAACCCGGCGTCTTCGGCGGTGACCTCGCCTTCGAAGCGCACCACCCAGCGGCTGGCCGCCCGGCGAACGTCGTCGAGCGTGCCTTCGAGGCGCAGCTGACCGTGCTCGAGCACGCCGATGCGATCGCAGATGCGCTCGGTCTCGGCGAGCAGGTGCGAGTTGAGAAGAATGGTCGCGCCGCGCTTCTTCTCTTCCAGCAACAAGGCGCGCACTTCGACTCGCCCGACGGGATCGATGCCGTCGGTGGGCTCATCGAGAATGAGCAACTCGGGCTGGCCCAACATCGCTGCGGCGAGGCCCAGTCGCTGGCGCATGCCCTTGCTGAAGGTGCCCACCCGCTGCGAGCCAGTGCGCAGGCCGACCCGCTCGAGCAGCCGATCGAGCTCCGTGTCGGAAGGAGACAGGCTCTTGAGGGTGGAGACCGAGCGGAGAAAGTCGCGGCCCCGCAGAGCCGCCGGCAGGTGCATGCGCTCGGGCAGGTAGCCGATGCGCGCGCGCACCGCGGTGTCCTGGGGATCGCCGCCGAGCACCGTCACGTCACCCGAGGTCGGCCGCACGACGCCCAGCAGCACCTTGATGAAGGTGGTCTTTCCCGCGCCGTTGGGGCCGATCAACCCGAACGCAGCGCCCTTCGGTACGGAGAGCGTGAGGCCTCTCAGGGCGTGTTGGGCTGGCCCGAACAACCCCTTCCAGGTCTTGACCAGTTGGCTCACGGAGAGGGCTGCTGTCATGGGCGCGGCGACTCTACGCGCGGGCCCTCGGGGGCTTGCAGCGATTCCACCGAGCCGCCCGTTTGAAGGGGTGAACGGTCGGCGTGGATGTTGCTCAGTCGTTCGGCATGCGCTTGCGACGTGTCGTGCTGGCCGCGATGGGTCTCGGTCTGACCGCATGGGCGTTGCTGGCGTGGGCCATCCACCACGAAGGGCGTGCCCCTCGCGAGATGTACCGGGTCGACGCTCACGAGGTCATCGTGGTGCTGGGGGCGCGCGTCGATCAGGACGGCCGTGCTTCCCCCACGCTGAAGGCCCGGGTGGAACACGCGGTGAAACGGCTGGCGTCTTCACCACCCGGCACGGTGCTGTTGTTCTCGGGCGGTGTGGGCACGTACGGCGCCTCGGAAGCGTCGGTGGCGCGCGAACTGGCACTGCAACTCGGCGTGCCAGCGCACCGGTGTCTGGTCGAAGAAGAGAGTCACTCCACGCTGCAGAACGCGGTGTTCTCGCTGCGGTTGATTCGTTCGCGATTTCCCAGAGGAGCGCACGTCATCGTGGTCTCCGATCCGTACCACCTGGCGCGTGCGCGACGGCTCCTTGAGGGCCTCGCTGGGCGGACTGTGAGCACCAGCCCCGTGTTGGAAGCGCCGCGTGATCAGTTCTGGCTCTCGCGCGTGTGGTGGACGTTGCGCGAGGTGCCGGCCCTGGCCAAGGACCTGGTGCTCATGCATCGAAGTGAAGCTGCAAACCCGGCAGCGGCTCGATGACATCGCCCGGCCGCAACAGGGCCGTTCTGCGCACCACGCCGTTCACCTTCACCTCACCGCTCGTTGCCCTGAGCCGCCAGCGTTCGTCTTCCCAGAAGATTCCGAAGGGAGGACAGGAGGGGCCCAACTCGGTGGCGGCGTGAAAGGTCACTCCGGGGTCAAGCGGGTGCGCCTTGCCATCGAAGTGCAGCGTGGCAGCGCGCCACCGGCGGAAGAGCGAACGGCTCGTGGTGGAGAAACGAGGGTGAAGCGCGCGGCGTGCGCGGAGCTGAGGCGCGAGGAGCTCAGCGTCAGGTGGTGGCTCGCCTGGGCCGAACGAGAGCTTCTCCAGCATGGGGAAGGCATCGCCCAGCAGGCCCAGCACCCGATCCACCCAGGCGCACTCGAGGTTCGAGCGATGAAACGACACGAGGTCGAACTCGAGCACGCGCAGAAATCGGAAGATCGATTCTGACCTGAGCAACGCGAATGGGCTCTCCCAGCCTTCTCGCCGACCGGCCGGCGCCAGGCTTCGCAGCACCACCCGCGTTGGTACGCCGTGCGCCCAGGTGACCTGCACCACGCCCCGGGCCGCGTCACCTGCGAGCGGGCCCAGCCAACGGCGATCATCTGCGGTGCGCGGGTTGGCCATTCGTTCTCCGAGCGGCGCGCCGCGTTCCTGAAGCCAGTCTGCGTAGACCGACCACCGCTGGGGATCGTCGGGGTTCTCGATGAGGGCCTGCTCCATCGCTTCGTCGCGCAGGTCGACGGGCTCGCGGAGCAGCAGGCGAAAGCAGACGCGGCCCGAGAGTTCGAAGACGTCTCCATGGCGCAGCTCGGCATCGTGAATTCGTTCACCGAGGTGGAAGGTGCCGCTGGTGGTGCCCAGATCGCGGATCCACCAACGGTCGTACTCGTGAACCACCTCGCAGTGCCGCGATGACACGTCGGGGGCGGGTATGACGAGCGTGTTCTCCTTTCCGCGGCCGATGCGAAATGGAGTCACGAGGGGGAGACGGGTTCCTCGCTGGAGCTGGTGGGCTCCGGGCGTGAGGACTTCGAGGGCGGGGAAGTCGGCCATCTGGGGAAGAGTCTAAGCCCTCACCCCCACCCTATACCCCACGGGGAGAGGGAGACAGTTTGTTTTTCCGGACGATGGTCAGCGCCGCCCATGCGCCGGCGGCTCCTTTGCCACCACGGTGGGTCCTCGTTGTCTGC
>JANODF010000734.1:0-8339 GCA_031412555.1 Archangium sp.
GGATCGGTGTGGGCTGTTCCTGAGGAGCGAAGTCGAGGGAGCACTTCCACTTCGTGCAGCATTGGCATCTCGACTGCGCTCGATGCGAACGGTGAGTATTGGTCAAAGCACGCAGCCAGGAACCATCTGCCCGGCCTGCAGCACGGCATTGCGCGCCTGCGCCCGTTCACGTTCCCAGAAGCACAACGTGTCGCCTTCGCGCAGGTAGCCGTATTGGTAGAAGGTCGGGTTCACCGTGTTGCGCAAGATGGTCTTGGGATCCGGATCCCACAGCGCGCGGCGGCGTTTCGCGACCAACTCTTTCGCGACGGCGAGCTGCGCCTCTGCTTTCGCGATGAGGCCACCGTCCGTGCCGCCCGCCGCGTACGAGAGCGTCGCCGCATACAGCGCATGAATGAAGGCCACCCGGGCCGCGGTGACCTGCACGCCCTCCTTCAACTCAGCCAGCACTGGATCATCCGAAGGCAAGCTGTCCGCCTCCGCCGCCAGCACGGCCAACTCCGCCGCGTGCACCGCGAGCTTCTCCACCACCCGGGTGCGGAAGTCTTCGCGCTCTGCCGGCGTGGCCGCGAGCAACTCGGAGAACTCGGGGCGATCCGGTTGGCTGAAGATGCCCAGGCGATCACCCGCGTCGATGATCTGATCTCTCGAGGCGATGTACGCCGCGAGCCGCTCGATGATCAGCGCCCGGTGCTGCGCCTCACCCAGCTTGCGAATCAGCTCGGCCGCGGTGGCGCCTTGCGCACCCCAGCCGCCGTAGATGTCACTCACCGCGTCTTCCCACTTCGCGGGCCGCGAGTAGCTCATGCGCAGCGTGGCAGCGTCGGTGAGCCAGTAGCCCCACTCCCAGCCGCTGCTGAAGAGCACGTGGTCATCGAGCTCACCCACCGCTGCGATGCGCTCGAGGTCGAGGTGACGCGAGCGGATGTAGAGCGGGATGAACACGGGAATGTTGATGTCGAAGGCCACCCAGTACGCCGACTCCGGGAAGTAGCCCACGCGCTTGCGTTCGCGGATGCGGCCCTCGAGGTACGCGCGGTGTTCGTCGAACTGCTCGTGCAGGTACGCCAGCCCGGTGTCTTCGTAGAGATTGAAGAACATGGTGGTGTGAACCCACGGCACGATGGCCGGGTTCGCGTAGCGCACCAGGAAGTAATACAGCTGCCGCTCGCCCATGAAGTCGATGCGCAGGTTGTCGTAGTTGCCCACGTGGATCGACGCGGTCACTTCCACGCCGGGCTGCACGCGCTGCATGGCCGCGTAGGTGGCATCCACGTTCGCCACGAACCGCGCGGGCTCTTCGGCGAAGAACTCCCCGAAGCTCAGGGCGAGCGAGTCGAAGCCGTTGCCGTCGAGCAGCACGTGAAGGCGGCGCTCCATCTCCGGTACGGGATCTCCGGTGAGATCGTCGATGAGGTCGTACGCGTTCTGCAGGTTGCCGCCGCCGAACAACTGCAACGCGATGCCCGTGCTCACGCCGTGCGCGTGCGCGTAGCCGGTGATGGCCCGGGTGTGCGCCTGCCACGCCGGGAGCAATGAAGGCGACTTCACGATGTCGTCCAGCGCGCACCACTGCAGGTAGTTGCCGCGGTTCTTGATCAAGAAGTCGATGGCGCGCTTCGCACCTTCGAGGTTCTCGGGCCCGGGAATCCAGAAGTCGTAGAGCGTCTCGATGGGGTGCAGGGTGTGCAGGTGCAGCCCACGCCGCTGCTTCACGTCGGGCGCGTGGTCGACGTTGAGCAGCTCCGCGCGTGCCGTGGTGAAGTCGGTGGGGATCTTGGTGTAGCGCGGGTGAGGGAAGCGGTACCCCAACGCCTCGAGCGCGTGCCACAGGCCGTACTGCCGGCCGAGCGCGCCGCCGCCTTTGACGTGCAAGACGGTGCCGCTGCCTTCGATGCGGTAACACTCGGAGCACGAGCTCTGGGTGCTCAACGCGACCACCACGCCTTCACGCGAGGTGATGTCTTTTTCGGGCGCGGTGACCACGGTGGTGTGGATGCGCGGGTCACCGATGAAGGCGAGCCCTTCACGCACGAGGGCTTCATCTTCGGCGGTCACCAGAACCGTGAGGCCGGGTTCTTTCACCTTGCAGGCGGTGCATACGAGCAGCGCCAGCGCGAGCAGCTTGAGCTGAGTCGACATGCGCGCTTCCTAGTGCGTTTCTCCCCGGTGACGAAGGGGCGCGGCGCCGGGGCGGGACGTTACTGATGGCCCATGAACGCACGCCTGACACCCGCTGCGCTTCGGTTCCGCTCGCTGGAGAGCGAAGACTTGCCCCTCGTCCACCGGTGGATGCACGCGCCTCACGCGGAGCGTTGGTGGGGCCGGGGGCGTTCGGTCGAAGACGTCATCGCCGAATACACCCCGCGCCTGGCGGGGCTCATCCCCATTCACCCGTACATCGTTTGCTACGACGCCGCGCCCATTGGCCTGATGGAGTGGGTGCGTTTTGGCCAGTTCCCCAGCTTGATGCAGGCGTATGGCCTCGATGACGAGGACGCGGTCGGGTGCGACGTGCTGATTGGAGAAGAGTGTTTTGCGCATCACGGGCTGGGTGGGCCGATGATCACGCGCTTTCTGCGCGAGCTGCCGCTGCGTGATTCCCGTCACACCGACTGCTTCATCGATCCCGAGAAGGAGAATCTCATCGCCATTCGGGCGTACGAGAAGGCGGGCTTTCACTACGTGCGCGACGTGGCTGATGATCTGGGGAACCCGATTCACCTGATGATGATGAGCCGCGAAGAACTCGAACGGTTGTGACGTTTGGCATGTCCCTTGGCGCGCAGGTGTCGCCCGATGGAAGGTACGTGCTTGCGTACCTGACGCTCGACGCCAAGGCAGAGAGCCGCGCGGCGGTGGCGGTGGATCGGTCGACCGGCCGCGTCCAGCGCATGAGCAGGGGCCACCCGAACGCGTCGTTCGCCTGGCTTTGAAGCGGTTCCGCAAACGGATTACCCGAATTGGCCCTCCAGGGGCGTTTTTGGGTAATCCGTTTTCTGAGTCAGCGCCCTCACCCTGACCCTCTCCCGGAGGGCCCGGAGGGAGAGGGGATCACCGCTTCGCTCACATTCCAATGCGCCATGCGACACCTCAGGGGTGCCGGGGAACCAGCTGCAGCACCAGCTCCAACAGCGCCTGCGGCTCGAACGGTTTGCGCACCATCGCGTCGGCGCCGATCTTCAAGGCCACGCTGAGGTAGTCGCGCTTCGAGATGTTGCCGCCTCCTGACATGGCCACGATCTTGAGGTTGGGCCAGATGGAGCGGAACTCGGTGATGGTCTCCAGCCCGTCGACGCCGGGCATGAAGATGTCGGTGATCAGCACATCGGCCGGCTCTTCCCGGTTCAGCTCGATCGCCCGGCGGGTGTCATCGCAGGTGCGGGTCTGATGTCCCGCAGCGCTCAAGATCAGATCCATCGAGCTGAGGAGATCGGCATTGTCATCGACGACGAGAACTCTCATGGGTGCGCCCGATCAGAGGTAGGCGCCTCGCCCGCCGCGGACAAGCATGTCTGCCTGCCAAAAACGGTGAGACGCTCCTCGAGAACCCCGAAAACGGTGAGGGCAGTCGCGCGAGCGGTTAGAAGCACGCGCGATGCTCGAACTCTTCACGCAGCCCGCCACCTGGACCGCCCTCGTCTCACTCACCGCGATGGAGGTGGTGCTCGGCCTCGACAACCTGGTCTTCATCAGCATCCTCACTGGGAAGCTGCCGCCCCATCAGCGCAAGCTGGTCACCCGCATCGGCGTCGGCGGCGCGCTGGTGTTGCGCATCGGCCTGCTCTTCACCATCAGCTGGATCATGAAGTTGTCGTACGTGCTGGTGCACGTGGGCGATCACCCGTTCACCGCGCGCCACCTCATTCTGCTGCTGGGCGGCTTGTTCCTGATGTTCAAGGCCACCACCGAGATCCACAAGAAGGTGGAGCACAAAGAAGAGCACGACGGCCCGAAGAAGCAGTCGGGCAGCTCGTTCGGCGCCATCGTGCAGATCATCGCCATCGACCTGGTGTTCTCGATCGACTCGGTCATCACCGCGGTCGGCATGGTGGAAGACGTGCCCGTGATGGTGGTGGCGATGGTGGTCGCGGTCATCTCGATGATGTTGTTCGCCGGCCGCATCGGCGGCTTCGTGGAGAAACACCCCTCGATGAAGATCCTCGCGCTCTCGTTCTTGCTGCTCATCGGCGCCTTGCTGGTGGCGGAGAGCCTCGGCCAGCACGTCTCGAAGGGGTACATCTACTTCGCGATGGCCTTCTCGGTGGTCGTCGAGTTGCTCAACCTGCGCTTCCGCTCGAAGGACAAAGTGGAAGCCGAGCCCGCCGCGTGAACCCCCGGCCGCTCATCTCGATGCGCGGCGTGAAGAAGGCCTTCGAGGGCCAGCCGGTCTTGCGCGGGGTGGATCTCGACGTCTTCGAAGGGCAGACCTTCGTGCTGCTCGGTGGAAGTGGCAGCGGCAAGACGGTGCTGCTCAAGCACCTCGAGGGGTTGCTCCAGCCCGACGAAGGCTCGGTGATGGTCGATGGGCACGAGCTGTCGACGGGAGATCCCGCGCAGCTCGATGCGGTGCGGCGGGAGGTCGGCATTCAGTTTCAAGCCAACGCCTTGTTCGACTCGCTCACCGTGGCCGACAACGTGGCCTTCCCCCTGCGCGAGCTGCAGCACTTGAAGGAGCCCGAGGTGAAAGCGCGCGTCGACGAGCTGCTGGCCCTGCTGGGGCTCAGCGACGCGGCGGCGCTTTTCCCCTCTGACCTGTCGGGAGGCATGAAGAAGCGGGTGGCGTTCGCGCGGGCGATGGCCTTGCGGCCCCGGGTCTTCCTCGCCGACGAGCCGACCGCGGGGCTCGACCCCCTCACCACCGAGACGGTGGACGAGGCGATCGAGGTGGCCCAGAAGCAGCTCGGGGTGACCGCGTTCATCATCACCCACGATCTGCCCACGGCGTTCCGCATCGCTGATCAGGTCGGGCTGCTCTTCGAGGGGCGGGTCATCGAGGTGGGGCCGCCCGAGGTCTTCCGGGCCTCCCGGCACCCGGCGGTGCTGGCCTTCCTGAAAGATTGGCTCGAGCGCGAGGCGAACGCCCGGGCGTGATGGTAGAGAGGGGCGATGGTTTCCCGGCTGACCCGCTCCGAGTTCACGCAGTCCCTGCAGGACAAGAAGATCGACGTCGCGGAGGCCGCCGCTGATCCGAAGCTGGCCGGCCTCAACGTCGGCAAGGCCGACCTCAACTCCGATGGGAAGATTGCCGGTGCGACCGAGGCGGCTGCGCTGTTTCGCGAGGTGGATCGGTTCGACAAGAACGGCGACTCGGCGTCGATCGCGCTGACCACGGCCGCGGGGGCTTCGACGAAGGCGGCGGTGCTGGCCACCGCGCTGCAGAGCCGGGCGATGTACGAAGTGCGCGATCCGCTGGCTGACTCGGCGCTGAAGAATGCGTTCGCTGCGGCGGGTTCGGTTCCGCTCGCGCGCGGGGCAAAAGATGATCGTGCGGTCGCCGTGCAGTACGGGCTGGCGCGCCTGGGCTTCGCGGTGGGCACGGTCGACGGGCAGTTTGGCCCCGGCACCGAGCGCGCGGTGAAGGCGTTTCAGACCTCGATGCGGCTGCCCGCTTCGGGGGTGGTCGATCAGCAGACGCTCAGCGCGCTCGATCTGAAGCTGGCGGGCACCGAGCTGCGGACGCCGGCCGAGGTGAGCGGAGATCCGCTCGCGTTCCTCTCGAACCACGCCGCGCTGGGCATGGCGACGCTGAGCCCGCTGGTCGATCGCAGCAAGCCTGCCGATTGGAACCACCCTGAGATCCAGAAGGCCTACGGCGAGTTCGCGGCGAACTACTGGGAGCACCTGAAGACCAACCGCGTCGAGGCCGACTGCAAGACGCTCTCGCTGTTCGTGATGGACCAGTTCAGGACCAAGGTGAAGAACGACCTGGGCGTGCAGCTGCCCCGGCCCGCGGGGTTGCCCAACGTGAACTGGGTGGCGGCCACGGCTTCGAACACGAAGGGTTTCTTCAGCCGCTTCGAGACGCTGCCGGCTGCGCGGCCGGGCTACGAGAACGCGCAGGCGATTCAGCGGCTGGATCCGAAGGCCAGCATGATGACCGGCGTGAACGTGCGCTACGGCGGCGTCGACGCGAACATGGCTTCGCGTGCGGTGAAGGTGACCATTCCGTGGGCCGCGCCGCGCGACAACGCGGGTGACAGCAGCATTCCGGAGATTCCGGTGGCGCAGCTGACGCCCGGTGACGTGCTCTTCATCGACCACACCGGTGACCGCCGGGTGGATCACATGGCCAACGTGATCAAAGTCGAGCGCAACGCGGAGGGCGTGGTCACCCAGCTGGTGCTCGCGACCGGCAGCTTCGACGACATGAAAGACGCGGATGGCGCGACGGCGCCGAACAGCCTGGGCGAGGTGAACAACTACGCCGAAGAGGTGACGGTGCAGGTCGACGCGGCCGGCAAGGTGACCAGCTCGAAGGTGACCTGGAGCTCCGAGCCTGCGTGGCTCACCAGCTCGAGGTATTCCGCGCGCACGTTGTTGATGGAGATGCGGCCGGGCGGAACGATTTCCGTGGGTCGTTGGGCCCAGCCGTAATCGAAACGAACTCCCTCTCCCTTCGGGCCGACGACTTCCTCCGAAGGAACAGACGGACACCGTTCGACTGGGCTCGGGGAGACCGGTGATTGAGACGGACTCTATTTCCGCCAACCCTCTCGATGCGAACGGCGACGTTCTCGATCGGTCAGAATCACTGTGCGAAGTACTAGCCCTTGTGTGGCCCCACGTACCCGCGCTCGGACATCTGCTTCATCAACAGCGCCTCGTGCACGGCTCTCACCCGAGCACCGATCGCTTCACCTTCAATCACCGCCAGTGCTTCGGCGATGGCCTCCAGCGAAGACATGCCGCCCGGAGGAGACGCCCGCAGGCTTCTCCGGCCCGGTGCCGCGGGCAGTGACCATCGCTTCAACGATCGCAGCTCCGGCACCCGCTGCATCATCTTGCGAGACTGACTCCACGAGCCGTCGAGCACGACCAGCGTCGAGGGAGGGGGCTCGGTTGGTTCCTTTTCCCCGGGCCACAACAACCAGGCGCCATCGAGATCGTCGACTTTGAGCGGTGCGTCTTTCGCGCCGAAGACGCGAACGTCGACCTTGTTGAGGGCAGCGGCCGCGTGACGGCCGGTGTTGCTGCGTTCGCTCAGTTCGAGCACGTGCTGGATGAGCACGATGCGCGTGCGGGTGATGATCATCGGGTCGGGAGGCTACTTCGTTCTGCCCTCACCCCGACCCTCTCCCGAAGGGCCCGAAGGGAGAGGGAGACACGTTTCACAGCAGCGGCAGCTTGTCGCTCATCGCCGCCACCATCGCCGGCGGGTAGGGCACCTTGTCGTCACCCGGCTCGACGAACGGATCTCCGTAGCCCGGCACCTTGCCTCCGCGCGAAGCGAACTTGGTGGAATACGCCGTGTCGTTCAGCTCGTAGTCGGCCGGCGCCAACCCCATGGCCTGCGCGATGTTCGCCAGCACCCGGTTCTGCGGAATGCCGGCGATCCACGGATTGCCCCAACGCCCCCGGATGGCGCGGGTGCGGTTGGTGTAGTCGACGTAGTTGCCCGTCTGGAAGAACCCACCGCCACCACCCGCGAGAATCGTGGGCACCGACTTCGCGTCGTGCGTGCTGGGGCCACTCTCCGAGCTCCAGTACACCACCGCTTGATCGAGCATAGTCACGCCGGGCAACACCTGCGTCGCCTGCATCCGGCGCACGAGATCGATGAAGCCGTACTGCATGAAGAACCGCTGGCTCGACACCAGGTGTTGCTGGCGATCGGCGAGCGCGTGGTTGTGAAAGAGCATGCCGTGCGCGTCGGTGCGCTGCGCTTCGGTCTGGCTGGGGGTGTTGAAGATCAGCGGATCCCACTGGTCGCGGATCGAGCTGAAGGACATCACCGCCATGCGCGAGGTGCCGCAGAGGAACGAGTTCACCAGCATCTGGTTGCGCAGCTCGAGCACCGTCTTCTGATCCGCCACCCGCTGCTGCGGCATCGGAGACGCCTGATCCCAATCCCAATCGGCTTCGCCTTCACGCAGGTAGAGCGTGCGCTGACCGGTGGCCACCGTGGGCAAAGAACAGCCCGCCGACACCATCGCGCGCATGCGGGCGCTGATGGTCTCCACGCCCGAGACGTACTCCTCGAGGCGCTGGCGATCTTCCGTGCTGATGCGCCGGCCGGGCCCGAACGCGCCGCGGCTCAAACGCCGGTAGTCCTGGTTCACGCGATCCAGCAACGAGACGCGCGGGTCGACCTGCATGCCGGGCGTGGTGTTCACCCC
>JANODF010000735.1:0-38469 GCA_031412555.1 Archangium sp.
CATCGAGCTGCTCGTAGACGGCCTGTTTGCACTGCGGGCCGCCGCGGCGGGCCTGCTTGGCGGCGTCTTGCAGGGCCTCGGCGGCCTTCTTCACCGGCCGCTTGTACTGCTGAGCGGAGGCTACGGACGCGAGGGTGAGGACTGTGAGCGCAATCAGGGGGTGGCGCATGGGGCTCCTTCGGGGGGCTCGAAAGTGACGCCCGTGGGACGACCGCCACGGGGCGGGATTCAAGGCACCCAGCTTCGCAGACCCTCAGAATTTCGAGGATTGCTTTCTGTCTTCAGGCCCCGGCAGCACGAGCTGGAACACCAAAGTGAACAAGGCCACCCCGGTACACCCGATGACGTTGAACCAGAGGTAGCCGATCTCGGTCGTGAAGAAGGCCGTCAGCACCGCGGCCTGGGCCAGCAAGGTCGCCCAGAACACGGGCGTGCCACGTGCGCGCTTGAAGAAGAATCCCACCAGGAAGACGCCGAGCATCGGTCCGTAGAAGATCGACCCGAGGATGTTGACGGCCTGGATGAGGTTGTCGAGCTGAGAGGCGAAGATGGCGAAGCCGACCGCCAACGCGCCCCACATCACCGTGAAGAGTTTGCCGGCGCGCACCCCTTCCGCATCGGTGGCCGTGGGCTTGAAGCTGCGTTTGTAGAAGTCGACCACCGTGGTGGTGCCCAGGGCGTTGAGCGCACTGGCGGTGGCCGACATCGCGGCACAGAGCACCACCGCCAGCAGCAGCCCCACCAGGCCCGGGGGGAAGCGCGTCATCACGAAGGTGAGGAACACGTAGTCGGCGTCTTTGACGTTGGCGCGGGGGCTGACCGACTTCACCAGCTTGCGCGTCTCTTCACGCACCGCCTTCGAACGTTTCTCCAGGCTGCGCAGCTCGTCTTCCATCGGCGCGCGGCCGGCGGGTGCTTCCAGCCAGCGATCGATGAGCACGCGCTTCTGGGCGAAGAGTGACTGGTGTTCCTGCTCCAGCAGCGTGAGCGCAGGCGCCTTCTCAGAAAGCCGCACGCGCTCGAGCTCGGGCTTGTTGAAGAACACCGGCGGCGCCTGGAACTGGAAGTAGACGAAGACCAGCACGCCGACGAGCAGGATCATCAGCTGCATCGGCACTTTGACCAGGCCGTTGAACAGCATGCCCAACCGGCTCTGCGTCAACGACTCGCCCGAGAGGTAGCGCTGCACCTGCGATTGATCGGTGCCGAAGTATGCCAGCGCGACGAAGGTGCCGCCGGTGATGCCGGACCAGAAGGTGTAGCGGGTCTCCAGACGCGGCTGAAAGTCGACCGCTTTCATCTTGCCGAATACGCCCGCGAGATCGAACGCGTCACCGGCCGAGATGCCGTTGGGCAGGTTCAGCAGAATGAACACGAACGCGAGCGCCATGCCGCTGAGCATCACGGTCATCTGCAGCTGCTGCGTCTGGTTCACCGCGCGCGTGCCGCCCGACACGGTGTACGCGATCACCACGATGCCGAGGATGAGGTTGGTCCACATCAACGACCAGCCGAGCACCGTGCTCAAGATGATCGCCGGCGCGTAGATCGACAGGCCCGCCCCGAGCCCGCGCTGCAGCAAGAAGATGAGCGCGGTGAGCTGGCGGGTCTTCAGGTCGAACCGTTGCTCCAGGTACTCGTACGCGGTGAGCACGCGCGTGCGGTAGTAGATGGGCACGATGGTCGCCGAGAGGATGACCATCGCCAGCGGCACGCCGAAGTAGAACTGCACGAAGCCCAGGCCGTCTTCGAAGCCCTGGCCCGGCGTGGAGAGAAAGGTGATGGCGCTGGCCTGGGTGGCCATGATCGACAAGCCGATCGTCCACCACTTCGCATCAGAGCCGCCGCGCAGGTAGTTGCCCGCGTTCTGCGGCCCGCGCGTCTTCCACACGCCGTACGCGACGATGAGGGTGAGCGTGCCGATCAGCACCGCCCAGTCGAGCGCGCTCAGGAGTAGCTCCAGCTCATGAAGGCCAGCAGCACCACCTCGACCACCAACGTGCCGATCACCACCAGGTAGGCGCCCCGCCAGCTGCGTTCGGGTTCAGCTTCCATGGTCGATGAGGTTGGCGAACAAGCGGTACGCACCGGGCACGCCCGCGGGCAGCTGCCGGAAGAAGGAGAGGCCCGTGTACACGAAGCGGCCTTTGCCATGCTTCGCGATGAGCAGGCTGCCCTTCGAGGGGTTCTCGTTCGCGTCGTTCATCGAGAACGGCGTCTCGTAGCGGGGATCCCACTTCGCGCCGAAGTAGAGGCCGCGCTCCTGCACCCAGCCGGTGAAGTCGGCGTCGGTCAGCGCGTTGGGGCCCGTCACCACGCGGTGTTTCTCGAAGGTGACCTTCGCGTCTTCGTCGGTGACCCGGTCCTGGCTGATCTCGAAGGGGAACGGGCCGAGCTGCGTGGGCACGCTGCTGAGCCAGTTCTTGGTGTTGTACTGCGCGAGCACGGTCCCACCGTCTTTCACGTACTGCATCAGGCGCTCGGTGACGGCAGGCAGGCGCGGGTTCACGTTGTACGCGCGGATGCCCAGGACGATCGCGTCGAACCGCTTGAGCGATTCGGTGCGCAGCGCTTCGTCACTGAGGAACGTCACGTCGTAACCGACCTGACGCAGCGCGGTGGCCACGTCGTCACCAGCGCCTGCGATGTAGCCGACCTTCGAGGTCTTGCCGCGGCACAGGTCGAGCTTGATCAGCTTCACCTGCGCAGGTGCGAGCACGGTCTGAATCGGAATGTGCGCGTACTCGAGGCGAGTGAGGGCGCGCGTGTAGTTCGCGGTGCCGATGGTGGCGACGACCGTGAGCGATGCACTCGCAGCGGTCTTCGTGCCTGGTTTGATCTTGAAGAGCAGCTTCGACTCCTGGCCCTTCTTGTCCAGCGTGAACGGCGCGACCAGGGGTGAGCTGGTGAAGCCTTCCGGTAGCTCGAGCTTGATCGTTCCGCTCTGCGCATCGGCGTTCGCGGTAATGGTGACTTCGAGGGGCTTTGCGTTGAGGTCGGTGAAGGCGACGAGCTCTGCGTTCGGCTTGACCACCACGGGCGGCAACACCTCGATGGGCCGGTAGCGCTCACCTGCGGTCGGGTCCGTCCACTTGAACGAAGCTGCACGTTTGAGCGTGAAGCGCTGCTGGCCCGCGCTGAAGCGGTACTCGACGAGGAAGGGTGAGCTGAGCTCCGGGGGCCTGATGGGGAGATCGTCGGCGATCGTCCACGTGCCCTTGGAAGGCGCCTGCTCGAGCCAGTACGGGTTCGATGCGCCGAGCTCCATCGGCACGTCGAGGGTGAGCTCGAGCTTCTTCGCCTTGCCGCGTTCGAGCGCGCTGCCGGGGGCCGACGCACCCAGCACCTTCACTTCGTCGAGCTGGAGCGCAGCGTTCGAGCGGTTGAGCACCATCACGCTGAGCTTGAGCTTCCCGCCGGGCACCACGCTGGTCACATCCGCGCTCGCTTCGACGAACAGGCCTGCACAGTTCGCGATGACGTCGATGAGCTCGGTGGTCTTCTGCTCCTTCCAGGGATTCGCGGGAAGGCGGCGGAGTTCTTCGAGCGCGAGCAGCAGTGCAGGCACCGAGTTCGCGGGTGCTTCGACTTTGTATTCGGCGATCGCCTTGTTCAGCAGCGCTGAAAACTTCTCCGAGCCCGCGACGCGTTTCCAGCTCGAGTCGATGCCGTCGAAGATCGTCTTGGTGGCCTGCTCTCCGGCGAGCGGCACGAAGTTCTCCACGCTGCCGTCGTGCACGGGCGCTGCGCCGAAACCCTGGCTCTTGTGCATGCTGCGGCTGAGCGCGGCGAGCTCGCCGTACGAGTACCCCAGCAGCGGGCTGAACAGACTCGAGTCCCACTGAATGGTGCCGGGCGGCAACACCATGTTGGGATCGCGCGACCACGCGTTCCACACGATGCGGCGCGCCTGCCAGACCGAGACGCGATCGAGTTGCTCGGGATGGAACTTCGGATCGGCCGCGGCCGTGAACGCCTCGAGCGCGAGCCGGGCGGAGGCGGTGTGGTGACCGTGCGTGTCCTTCTGGTCGGGAGAGAAACGGGTGACGATGACGTCGGGCCGCAACGAGCGGATGATCCACACCGCGTCGGCGAGCACCCGATCGTGGTTCCAGATCGCCAGCGTCTCATCGACGCTCTTCGAGTAGCCGAAGTCGCGCGCGCGGGTGAAGTACTGCTCCGCGCCGTCGACGCGACGGGCTGCGAGCAGCTCCTGCGTCCGGATGACGCCGAGCAGCGGGCCGAGCTCAGCGCCGATCAGGTTCTGGCCACCTTCTCCACGCGTGAAGGAGAGATACGCCGCGCGCACCTTCGATTCCTTCGCGAGCGTGGCGAGCAGCCGGGTGTTCTCGTCGTCGGGGTGGGCTGCGACGTAGAGCACGGTGCCGAGCACGGACACGCGCCGCAGGTCGTTCAGAATCTCCGCGCCATCCGGACCCGAAGCCGAGAGCAACAAGCTCATCATCATCATTCCTGTCATTTGTGTTTCCTCAGCAACCGGGCGTAGAGCGTTTCCCACGCGTCGACGATCGGGCCCGTCTGCCAGCGGGAAAGACATGCTTCGCGCGCAGCGAGCGACATGGCGCGGTGGAGCGTTGAATCCTGCAGGAGCTTCAGCGTGCTCTTCGCCATCGCGTCGGTGTCGCCGACCGGGTGCAGGAAGCCCGTCTTGCCGTGCTCGACGACCTCGGGGATTCCTCCCGCGTTCGAGGCCACCACCGGCACGCCGCAGCTCATTGCCTCCAGCGCAGCGAGGCCGAAGCTCTCCACTTCGCTGGGCAGCAGAAACACGGTGCTCTGCTGCAGCATCGGAGCGACCTCTTTCGACTCGCCCACCATGCGCACGAACGGCGTCAGCTTCAGCTGCGCCACGAACGCTTCGACCGCGGGGCGCTCGGGGCCGTCTCCGAGCAGCATCAACTCGCAAGGCACCTGCTCACGCACCTTCGCGAAGATGCGCACGACGTCTTGCATGCGCTTGACCGAGCGGAAGTTCGAGTTGTGCGTCAGCAGCGGAACCCCGGGTTTCCCAGGCGCGAAACGAGCGGTATCGACGAAGTTGGAGATCACCTCGACCTCGTTGTTCAACTGCAGATCGCGCTTCGCTGCATCCGCGAGGAAACGTGAAGGCGCGGTGACTGCATCGCTGTGCAGCAACGCCTGGCGCACCAGAGGCTTGAACGCGGGCTCGAGTCCCAGCGTGAGCACGTCGGTGCCGTGCACGGTGGTGACCAGCTTCGGTGCACCGGCTCCACACAGCTCCCGAGCGAGGAACGCGCTGGTGGCGAGCGGGATGGCGTAGTGCACGTGCATCAGGTCGAGCTGATGCGCCTGGCTCACTTCGGCCAGGCGTGAAGCGAGCGCGAGGGTGAAGTCGCCGTGAGGCAGCAGCGGGTGCGTCGGGCTCTGCACCTCGTGCAACGTCACGTTGGGCTGCTGAATCAGGCGGGGCGGGGCGTTTGCACAGATGAAGTGCACGTCATGCCCCCGTTTCGCCAAAGCGAGACCGAGTTCAGTCGCGATGACCCCACTGCCACCGAAGTTCGAGTGACACGTGACCCCGATGCGAAATGTGCTCCCTCTCCCCTCGAGGGGAGAGGGTCGGGGTGTGGGGCCACTCATGGCGAGAGCTCCTTCACAGGCACGGAGAACGGCTCGAGCGAAGTCATCACGAGCGAAGTGAACCCCGCCAGCCCATGACGAGCGGCAAAACCAGGCAACCCCAACACCCGCTCCTGAGGCTCACCATGCGGATACAGCGCCCGCTGCAACCGTTCCAACCGGTCGGTCAACGTCTGATCGCCCCGCTGCAACTCCCGCGAATACCGCCCACTGAGCCGTGACACCGCGTGCTCGATGGTCTTCCGGGTGCGCTTCACCGCATCCTCCACATCCGAGCCCGGCTTCGCCGGAACCGCCTCGAGAATGGGCTCGATCGCATCGGCCAGCCGTCGCTCCAACAGCTCCGGAGTCAGCTCCACCGCAGCCGGCCGCACTCGTTTCAGCACCTGATCCGCAGGCGCCTCCACCTCAGCCGCCGTCACCCCGAGCGTCTCGAGCAGCGAACGCGTACGAGGCTCAATCACCCGAAACCGAGCGCGGGGAACGAGCATCGGCATCGGCAACCCGAAGTGCGCATACAGCGGAGGCAGCTGCGCGAAGTAGTTCAACTCGCCCGGCCCGCCGACGATCGCCGCGGTGGGGAGCAGCGTGTCTTGCACGATCGGCCGCAGCAGCGCCGAGGTGCTGAAGCAGAGCGGCTCACACGCCAACAACTGCTGTGCGCTGCGCGAGTCTTCACGACCCACCAGACCAAACGCGTCATCGCGCTTCTCCATGCGGAAGCGCGGACCGTCACTTCCCTCCGGATGAAAGAACGACAGCGGCGCACCCGGCCGAACATGAACCTGCGCCGCGAAGCCCTCGGCCTCGAGCTGCGCCGTGCGCTCCAGCAGCACGTTCGCGATGCGGTCACACTCCCGCACTGCGCGTTCATGCACCGGCCTGATCTCCGACGCGAGCGCTGCATCACGCGGGTCGAGCAGCACGAGCTCGTCGAACAGCTCAGCCATCACCCCGGCGAACGAGCTCACCCACGTGCGTTCGGGCCGATAGTGCTGGCGGAACAACTCGATGACCTCGTTCGCGTGCGGCAGCCCCTCGAGCGCGCTGGCCAGTTCTTGCAGCGCGGCCGCCACGTTCGCGCCCAACGGCAAGCTCGACAACGACGAGCGCAACACCCGGCCCGGAGCGTCGAGCCGAAGTCGAACCAACTCACCCGCGCCGTTCTGCACGTCGCAGTGATCGATCTCCTCGAAGTCGTGATCTTCGCTCTGCAGCCAGAACACCGGCACGCAGCGCACGCCCGTTTCCTGCTGGAGAGCGCGCGCGGTGACCACGGCCGAGGCCGCCTTGTAGAAAGAATAGAGAGGACCCAGGAAGAGCCCGACTTGCTGGCCGGTCACCACCACGGTCGTTCCCGGAGTTGCGAGCGCCTCCAGGTTTGCCTCACGAGCAGCCGCTGCGGGCAGTCGTGCTGACTGCGCCCGCAGCGCTGCGATCGTCGAAGGCGAAACAGCACGCGTCGCTGCCCTGCGGACACTCTCGGCACGCCGTGAAGCGTGTCGAAAGTCGTCGGGCAGAAACGCGTGGGCCCGCGCCTCACCGCGGAGAAACGCCGGCGAGAATGCGGACGACATCAGTCTTACTTACCCTTCCACTCCGCGAGCGCCTTCTTCACGTCGGCGGCGTAGAAGAACCCGTCGGGCTTCTGCTCACCCAGGGTCTGCGCCTTCTGCGCGAGCACGAGCGCGTCGGCCTTCTTGCCGGAGCCCGCGAGGATCTGCGCCTTCACCCAGGTGTTGAACCAGGTCTCCTGTGCGGCGATCGACTTGTCGACGTAGAGGAGCGCGTTCGCGTAGTCCTTGATCTCCAGCGCATAGCGGGCGGCGTTGTTCATCGGCTGCCAGGCGCTGTCGACGGCGGCCTTGATGTTCGCCGCCGCCTGCTCGGCCGTCTTCAGCTTCACGGGGAGCGTCACGCGAACCTTCTCCCACTCGAGGTCGATGTTCGCCGACTCGTTGGTGAAGTTGGTCACCAGGTACACCAGGCGCTCGCGGTTGGGGATCGCCGTGGGCTTCACGGTCACGCGCACGATGTCGTTCTCGGGCTTGTAGTCGTCGCTGCCCCACAGCTCGTTGGCCTTGCTGACGATGAGCGTCCACGAAGCGGCGCCGGGGATGGCGAAGAAGCCGTAGGTGCCCGCAGCGATCTCCTTTTCACCAATGACCACCGGCTGCGTGAAGTTGATGGTGGTGGAGTGGTTGGCGCCCGCGCGCCACACCGTGTCCATCGGCACCAGCCCGCCCCAGATCTTGCGGCCCTTCACCGCGGGGCTGCTGTAGTCGATGGTGATGGTGGTGAGGCCGACGTTCTGCACGACCTTCGCTTCAGGGCTCAGCGGAGGAAGCTTGAGCTGCGCGAAGGCGGGGGACGCAAGGAGGGCAAGAAGACCAACGAGTCGAAGTTTCATGAGACCTCAGCAAAGGAAATGAGATGACGCGGGTCTGTGACTAGCGCACGCGAACGGTTTCAGCCGTGCTGATTATTTCCGCAGGAATATTTCGAGGCGATTCAGCTCGGCCTCGAGCTCACGGGCGAACGCGCGATCTTTCGGCGGCCGTCCGGAGAGGTAGCCGAACGACGGGCCTGCTTCCGTGACGTTCGCCCAGCCCAGCACCTCGTCGCGCCAGAGCAGCGGCAGCGCGTAGTAGCCGCGCACGCGTTTGTGCATCGGGGTGTACGCCTCGAAACGGTAGGCCCAACCCCAGAGCAGCTCGAAACGGCGGCGATCCCAGACGAGCGGATCGAACGGCGCGAGCAGCCGCACGCTCTCGTTGCCCGGAGCGTTCACGCGGAGCTGTTCGCCTTCGGGCCAGTACCAGGTGACGCCTTCGAGGGTGTGCTGCGGCAGCTCGCGTTTGAGGCGGCTGAGGTTCGCGCGCAACTCGGGGCGGAGGTGTGGGGCGCCCACGCGCAGGAAACTGGTCAGCGTGCCCAGGCTTCGTTCGGGAATGGGGCCGTAGAGAGACAGAGCGAGGTGCAGCAGCTTGCTCGCGCGTTCAGCGGGCGTGAGGTCGACGGGCTCGGAGCGGGGCAGGGCGTAGACGCGAATGCCGTTGTCTCTGCGCGCGATGCGCAAGAGGCCGCGGTAGTGCATCAGGTCGAGCAGCTGCGTGCTCGCGCGTGACATGCCGCCCCAGGCGTTGCGCACCCGGCCGTGGGCGAAGTGTGCTTCCACGTCTTGCGGGTGCGCCTCTTTTCGCTCACGGATGAAGTCGACGATGGCGGCAGCGCGGGTGCGGTGCGCCGTGGTCCACGGCCGGCGCGAAGTGCGGGGGTGCATCAGGGCCACGTGTTGGCGCGGCAGGAAGCCGTAGTTGACGAGGTAGTCCTCTTCGATGTCGAGGTCGGCGTAGCGGCGCTCGAGATCTCCGGCGCGGTAGTCGGTGACGCGGTGGCGGAGAATGAGGTCCTGCGCGCGTGCGGGAGCGCGGATCGGATCAGCCTGCACGAAGGCGAGGCGATCGATCGCTCGCGGCAGGGTGGTCGGCGCGAAGAGCGTGCGCGCGATGGCGTCGCGGATGAGCTGCTCGCGCGTGAAGGACTTCATGGGCCGGAGGTTAACCAAAAGGCCTTGAAGGGCGCGGTGAACGATCGGCACCCTGAGGTGCTCGTCGCGTACAGGCCTCTCAGCGCGCGCGATTCGTGACGCAGTTCATCCAAGCGATGAGCTGGTGAACGTTCAGGTGCGACCCGCGCGACCCACGTACGGGGGCTGTACGCCTGCGCCTTGCGTCGGTCGGCAGGCTGAAAGTCGACCCGAGGTGCACTTTGCCCGGAGCAAAAGCGCCGACCGGATCGCGCAGCGCTGCTTTCGCCTCAAACACCACCCTCATGCAGGCCGCTTTTCACGGCGTCCACTGCACGTCGTACCTCGGCACGACCTGATTCCCGATCGACCTCGAGAGCGCCACCTCCGGATCACCTGTCTCCTTGAACACCCGGCAAAACCCATCGACCACGAACCGGCTCACCCGCTCGGCCTGCAGCCACTCGATGAACGGCAGCACGTCATCCACACCGCGCAGCGCCCTGAACGCACCCGTCACCGGTTCGCCGCGGTCATCCTGGCGCTGCGCCCGCTTCATGGCCCGATGCAGGCACCGCACCCCATCGCCCGCTTCGAGCAACTCCCGCAGCAGCTGCGCCAGCTCGCCCCGGTCCATCAGCAGCTTCTTCCAGCGGCCCCGCCTGCCCCAGGAACGCTCCTGCACCGCCAACTCACTCCGATTCTTCAGATGGCTCAGGGCGTGCTCGCCAATCAGCCCACCCGGGAGCAGCGCCTTCAGGTGACCCAACCGCGCCGGGAAGGAAAGGTCGCGCGTGCGCTCGACGGCCCACCGCTCGAAGTGGTTCAGCTTGTCACTCGACCGGCGACGCCCGACGAAGGCGGACAGCTCGATCTGCCGCGTCTCGTCCAGGTCCAGACCGTCTTCCCAGGCCTGCGGATCGTGGGTTACGCGGCGCAATTTCGCCCCGACTTCCCTGCGCACGCCTCGGTGAATTCGGGCGCGCATGAGAGGGCCGCCTCGCATGCGGGAGGGGAGGATGGACCGGGCCATCTGCTTCACTTTCTGGTCCCCGTGGATCATTCGCTGGCGACCGACGCCTGCACCCGCTTTGACTGACCTCAGAAGCCGGCCTGATGCTCGCGCTGATCCATGTTGCAGGGCCTGCACCCCGGTGGTACGCGCCGCCCCGCAATGAGCGCTTCCGTCAACTCCACTGGTCGCATCACGCAGATCCTCGGACCCGTCGTCGACGTCGAGTTCCCCCCCGGTGGTCTGCCCGAGGTGTACTCCGCGTTGAAGATCACCAACGCCGCCATCAACGGCGAGGCCGACAACCTCACGGTCGAAGTCGCCGCTCACCTCGGTGAGAACACGGTGCGCTGCATCGCGATGGACACCACCGATGGTCTGGCGCGTGGCGCCGCGGTGAAGAACACCGGCGCGCCCATCTCGGTGCCCGTGGGCCCCGGCACGCTCGGCCGCATCTTGAACGTCACCGGCCAGCCGGTCGACGAGCTCGGCCCCGTCGTCGCCACCAAGTACTACCCGATTCACCGCTCGGTCCCCTCCTTCACGGAGCAGAGCAAGAAGATCGAAGTCTTCGAGACCGGCATCAAGGTCATCGACCTCCTCTGCCCCTTCACCCGCGGCGGTAAGATCGGCCTCTTCGGCGGCGCAGGCGTCGGCAAGACGGTTCTCCTCCAGGAGCTCATCCGCAACGCGGCCATCGAAAAGGGCGGCTTCTCGGTGTTCGCCGGCGTCGGCGAGCGCACCCGTGAAGGCAACGACCTCTGGGTCGAGTTCCAGGAAGCGAACGTCATCGCTTGTGAGATGACGCCCGACGGGAAGCACATCAAGAAGGACGCGCAGGGTCGCATCACCCTGATCCCCGGCAAGTCGCAGTGCGTGCTGGTGTTCGGCCAGATGAACGAGCCGCCCGGAGCCCGCGCCCGTGTCGCGCTGTCAGGCCTCTCCATCGCCGAGTACTTCCGCGACGAAGAGAACCGCGACGTTCTCCTCTTCGTCGACAACGTGTTCCGCTTCACGCAGGCCGGCTCGGAAGTGTCCGCGCTCCTCGGCCGCATTCCTTCGGCCGTCGGTTACCAGCCCACGCTGTCGACCGAGATGGGCGCGCTCCAGGAGCGCATCACCTCGACCACCAAGGGCTCCATCACCTCGGTGCAGGCCGTGTACGTGCCCGCCGACGACTTGACCGACCCGGCGCCCGCCACCACCTTTGCTCACCTCGACGGCACCATCGTTCTTTCGCGCGCCCTCACCGAGATCGGCATCTACCCGGCCGTCGACCCGCTCGACTCGACCTCGCGCATTCTCGACCCGCTCGTGGTCGGTGACGAGCACTACGGCGTCGCGCGCAAGGTGCAGTCGACCCTGCAGCGGTACAAGGAGCTGCAGGACATCATCGCCATCCTCGGCATGGATGAGCTCTCGGAAGACGACAAGATGGTCGTCGCCCGCGCCCGCAAGATTCAGCGCTTCCTCAGCCAGCCGTTCAACGTCGCCAAGATCTTCACCGGCGCCGACGGCAAGGTCGTCTCGATTCCCGACACCGTGCGTGGCTTCAAGGAGATCGTCGAAGGCAAGCACGACGGTCTGCCGGAGCAGGCGTTCTACATGGTCGGCAACATCGACGAGGCCGTGGAAAAGGCGAAGAAGCTGGCGCAGGGGTAACCGATGGCCAAGCTCAACGTCGAGATCGTCACACCCGAACGGCGGCTGGCTCAGCTGGCTGCCGACGAGGTCATCGCGCCCGGCGCAGATGGTCTCTTCGGCGTGCGCCCTGGTCACACCCCGTATCTCTCGGTGATGCAGCCGGGTCCGCTCACGGTTCGTGACGGCGCCAGCAGCACCATCTACTTCGTGTCCGGCGGCTTCGTGGAAGCAGGCCCGGAAGCGGTGCGTGTGCTGGCTGACTCCGCCGAGGTGGCTTCGGCCATCGACGTGGGCGCGGCGCAGAAGCGCATCACCGAAGCGGAGACGCGGTTGAAGGGCTTCGAAGTGACCGACCCGCGCGCCGAAGAGCAGCGCGTGTTGATCGTTCGCGAGCAGAAGCGCATCGCCGTCAGCGCGCTGAAGTAATCGCGCCGAGGTCCCCTCTCCCTGTGGGAGAGGGTCAGGGTGAGGGCCTCACTTCTTCTTCTTGGCAGCCGGCTTCTTCGCAGGAGCTGGCTTCTTCGTTTTCGAAGCTGCAGCCGCCTTCACCTTCGTCTTCGCGCTGGCGACGGCCTTCTTGACGGCCTTCTTCACGACCCGCGCGACCACCTTGGCGACGGCCTTGGCCTTCCTCGCAGGCGTCGTCTTCTTCGCAGCGGGCTTCTTCTTCGCGGCGACCTTCGCCTTGCCGCCGCTCTTCGCCTTGGGCGTCGCCGGCGTGGTGGGGCGGGGAACGACCGGCCCCTCCTTCGACTCGAGCACCTCGCGCACCTGCGCTGCCGCTTCTTGAGCCCAATCGAGCCGCAGTGCGCCGCTGCGAGCGAGCGCCCCCAGCACCTGGCTGGGAGGCGGGCCTTCCGCCGTAATCACCCCGCCGGTACCAATCGACAGGGTGGAGCGCACGAGCGACTCCAGCGCCGCGCGCCCGAGAATCACCCGTTCGACCTCCGCGTACCGCCGCGCCAACGCCTCGCCTGCCTTGGCCCGCACATCCATCACCGACTCGCGGGTGAACGAGCCGTCATCCGCCGCGATGTCGTCGATGTCTTCCGGCCGCGGCCCGTCCCACACGGACAACGAGTTGTCGTCGACGGTCAGCGCGATGCGGTTGAGCGCAAGCTGCAGGGTGGTGATGGCTTCGATCTCGGCGCGCAGGGCTTGAAGCGTCTGGCTGTGCATTGAAATCCCTCCCGGATTTGGGGTTGCACTCTACGCCGGGCCCGTTTCGAGCGATGCGCTGAAATCGAATGGGGCGCTAGGGTGACGCCCTATGTTCGAGCTGTTTCATGCGATTGCGGATTCCTCCAGCGCCCGGGTGCGCAAGTACGTGGTCGACCACGAGCTCACGGCCGACATCCGCTTCCGCAACGTGACCTACGAAGAAGTGCAGAAAGACCTGCTGGCCCGCGGTGGCAGCACGGCGCCCGCTCTGTGGGATGGCGAGAAGCTCATTCAAGGTGCCGACGCGATCATCGCGAGGCTGGTGGCGCACTCCGACGTGGGTCGCAGCTGATGTTGCTGCACCTGCGCGCGTTCGCCGAGGCGCTCTTCAGCACCGAAGCCGGGCCGCCCCCCGCCGCGCGCATGGATTGGCTGATGAAGGAGATGAAGGACTACCTGCAGCGAGCCGGCACCTGGGCGCGCTTCGTCTTCGGCACCGCGCTGTACGTGGTGGTCTGGCTCTCGCCGCTGTTCATCAAACGGTTCCCCACCTTGAAGAGCCTGGACGTTCCCGAGCGGGTGAAGGCGCTCACCCTGATGGAAGAATCGTTCGCCGCCGCGCCCGTGCTCGCGGTGAAGGCCTTCCTCTGCGTGGTCTATTACGAGCACCCCGACGTGCAGCGTGAAGTGGGCCACGTGGGGCCGTCGACCTTCCCCATGGAGTTGTTGCCATGAGCTTCCACGACGGCGCGACGCATCGAGGTCCGCTCATCCTGGAGACCGACGTGGTGATCGTCGGCAGCGGCGCGGGTGGTTCGGTGGTCGCGGCGATCCTCGCGGAGTCAGGTCAGCGGGTGATCGTGCTCGAAGAAGGCCGCCACGTTCCCGCGGCGGAATACAGCAAGCTGACCCCCAGCCAGCAAATGCGCGCGATGTGGCGCGATGCGGGGCTCACCTTCGCGGTGGGCGTGGGCGACTCGCCGGTGATCAACGTGATGATGGGCAAGTGCGTGGGCGGCTCGTCGGCGCTCACGGGCGGCGTCTGTTTTCGCACGCCGGGCCACGTGCTCGACGTGTGGCGCAAGGACCGTGGGCTTCCGATGTTCACCGAAGAACACCTCGCGCCGTTCTTCGACGAGATGGAAGAGGTGGTGAACGTCGAGGAGGTGCCGGCTGCCCTCCGCAGCCGGAGCACGGTGCTGTTCAACGAAGGCGCGACGAAGCTGGGGCATCCGCTCAAGCCGATGCGGCGCAACACCAAAGGCTGTGAAGGCAACAGCAAGTGCAACTTCGGTTGCCCCATCGGCGCGAAACGTTCGGTCGATGTCTCGTGGTTGCCCCGGGCCACCGCGCTCGGCGCTCAGGTGTGGACGCACTGTCTTGCGGAGCGCGTCACCAACGAGAACGGCCGCGCAAACGGCGTGGTCGGGCGGTTGTTGAATGGCGATCACGGCTCACCGGGTACGACTTTCACGGTGCACGCGAAGCGGGTGGTGCTGGCCGCGGGCGCGTATCACACGCCGTTGCTCGCGCAGGCGTCGGGCATCGGCCGCTCGAGCGGGCAAGTGGGCAAGAACCTCACGTTGCATCCCAGCTTCCGCGTGATGGGCCGCTTCGATGAAGTGGTGGCCGGCTGGAGAGGCGCGCTGCAGTCGATGTACACCGACGCGTGGGAACCGGAGGGCATCACCATGCTCTCGTTGTTCCTTCCTCCGGGGGGGCTGGCGGCCACGCTGCCGGGCATCGGTCCCCAACATGTCGCGCGCGCAGCGCAGGTGCCGCACCTGGGGACGTTCGGTGGGCTGGTGCACGACGAAGGGGGCGGGGTGGTGCGGCGCGGGCCGGGTCGCGAGCCGTTCGTCACGTACCGCATGGCAAAGAAGGACAAAGCAGTCGTGCCGCGCTTGATGCGGTTGATGGCGGAGATCTGGTTCGCCGCGGGCGCGAAGGAAGTGTTCTTGCCCGTGCTGGGCCTCGGAGGCGTCACGCCGGATCGCTTGCGCACGCTCGATCTCGAGCACGTGAAGGGCCGCGATCTCGAGTGCGGCAGTCAGCACCCGCTGGGCACCTGCCGCATGGGTCCGTCGAAGGAGACGTCGGTGGTCGATGCCTACGGCGAGTGTTGGGACTTGCCGGGCTGCACCATCGCGGATGGCAGCGTGGTGCCGACCAGCCTCGGGGTGAACCCGCAGCTGACCATCATGACGATGGCGCTGCGGATCGCGCGGCACCTGGCTGCGAGCTGAGGTTCCGAAGGAACGGTGTGCGTCAGCGAGCGAAGTCGAGATGCTCTTGGCGCGGGGCGACCGCGAGCACTTCGATGTGAACGGTTCGTCAACCGGTTCTCTTGTTTCCCCGGCTCCAGCCGCCTCGTGCGCCGCCTCCTCCGAAGCTCATGGTCAGCCCGAGCACGAAGCCGAGATCGTACGGCCAGCCCGAGTTGTGGATCTCGTACAGGCGCACCTCTCGACTGAAGAGCGAGACGATGAAGGTGATGGGCACGATGGCGCCGTGCCAGAGCCCGCGCAGGAAGCCGGCGGTCACGCCCTGGGCGTTGGCGGTGTCGAGGTGCTCGTTGACGCCCGCAGCGCACGCGCCGAGGAGCAACACGCAGACGAGCGCGAGGTGGAGACGCCGCGCCGGGCTCATCACGCGACCCTCGGCGTGAACGCGACCGCGTGTGGAGTCGCCTCGGTGCGGCCCTGCAGCCGCCTGAACACGTAGACGGCCGCGAGGTAAGACATCGGCACGGTGGCCACGACGCCGACTCCCAGCGCGAGCACACCCGCGAAGTTCAGCGCCATCAGCAACAGGCCGAAGCCGAACAGCTGCCCTCGCGCGCCGCGGGTCAGCCGGCCACTTTGGCGGAACGCCTCGATGAGATCGCGCTCGCCATCGGCTTTGAACAGCGGCGTGAACCCAAAGGCGAGGGCGAAGAGCACGCCGGGCACGATCAAGAGCATGAACCCCACCGAAGCGCCCAGGCCCAGGAGAAGTAGGGTGGCCAGGAACGACCAGTAGCCGCGCAGCAGCGGGGCCGGATGGGCGAGGTCGACCGGCTCACCGTCGTAGAGACGCAACGAGACCCGCACCAGGAGCAGGGCGATGGCCACCTGAAAGCCCTGCACCACCAGGCCCAGCAACGCCCCGCCTCCTCCACCGCGGCCGAGGGCCTGGCTCGTCAGCGCCAGCACCGCGCCCGCACCACTGAGCAGGAGCAGCGGCGCCAGGTGACTGCGCAGGGTGGTCCAGCCGAACTGCAGAGCGTCGACACTCGAGAACTGTTTCGGGTTCATCACAGGCCTCCGAGCGAGTGGCAGCAAGTGCGATGCCGTGCGCAAGTCCGCGCCGTGCCTGTGCTGCGACGAGGAGCGGGGCGTCAATTTTGCGCGCGCCTGCACCGCCCCGTACGCATCGACAGGGTTGGGCGAGATAGGAATCACCGGTCTCCCCGAGCCCAGTCGAGGGGGCACTTGCCGAGCGAGCAGAGGTGCTCCCTCGACTGCTCTCGGGAGGACCGGTGTGAGTCGCGCCTTCGCTCTGTGAAATCGCCGGCGACGCCGGTCCCTGCTCGGGAGGCGCGGTGTGCGTTCCTATTTCGATCAACCCTGCGAGCGCAGTGTTCAGTCGCGGCGGCGGCGACGGATGAGCGTGAGGGCGAGCAAGGCCATGGGCAACGCTGCGCCTGCCGCACTGCACCCGCTCGTCTTGGCCGGCACCGTGGTGGTGACGACCTCGCTTGGCGTGGCATTGCCCGCGAGATCCACGTTGAACACCACGAAGCGCTGAGCGCCAACGGCAGGTGCCGCGATGTCGAGCGCCGAACCGCTCCCCACGCCGAGCGCAGTGGTCACCCGCCACGACTCGCCTTCCGGGGCGGCGACGGCGAGCGCCACGTCATCGGCGAGCGTGAGCGTCACCAACGAAGGGTTCCCGCAGGAAGACGACCCGAAGTACTCGCCGACGACACTGGCGACGGTGGGCGTCAACGCAGCCGGGGCGGCTTCGTCGACTTCGTTGGTCACCGTGAACCGCGACAGCACCGTCGCACCCCGGGAGAACACGAACGCTCCAGGATCCAGCAGTGACACCGGTGTCAGGATTTCCAGGTTCACCGGGGCCTCTCCGCTCACGGTGATGGTGCTGCGCTGCAGTGCCACCGTCACACCGTTCGCATCCACGAGGGAAAACTCGCCCTGTTCGGTGCTCGAAGCGATCGTCCACAGCTTCGTATTGCGCGGGGCGTTGGTGCCTTCGAGGGGCAGGGTGGTGAGGTTTCGAACACTCGTGGCGGCGATCCGGCTGCACGCCTGAGCGGATTGATACGGGATGAAAGCGAGGAGGAACGCAGCAGTGAGGATGCGGAGGGTCGTCATGGGGCGCCGCTGTGCAACTGGCGAGCCGCTCAGGCGCGTTCGATGTCCGTTGCGACACGAGCCTCCTCGATGAGTTCCAGCAGGGCCCTCGAGGACCGCTGTTGCAGAGCCTGTTTTGCCGCGCGGATGCCAGGCTTCAATTCTTCAATGGAGCCCGCTCTCGGAATCCTTCGAGCACCCAGCAGCGGCGACCGTGCCCGCCCCGCTCGCGGCAGTGAGAGATCAGTTCAGCCGGGAGCCCCTGCTCTTCCAGAGCATCCGCCAGCACCAGCAGTGCTTCGGTCGTCGGAGTCCTCGGAAGTTCCACGTTGGCGGCGAGGGTTCCCGTCAACCAGTGCAGCTCGAAGTTCGTCTCGTCGCCGTGGGGAATCGTGAGCGCCACGCGTGCTCCGGGATGCCAGGCGTCGGTTCTGCGCTCGAGCACCGCTTTCACTTCGCCCGTCTCCAGTGACACGCAGTGGGTTTGTGCGCCGAGTGAGAGCAGGTGCGTTCCGTCGAAGGCGATCTCCGCAGGTTGCAGGCCGGGGAAGAACTGCTTCACCGCTTTCGTCGCGAGGTCGACCACCACGAGGCCTTCGCTCTGGTCGAACATGTCGTCTTCCGCGGTGGGCTGACCTCTCATCGCCACGCGCCCCTCATCGAGCCAGCACACGCTGTCGTCCCACCAGTCGGCGAACTGCGAGGAGAAGGCTTCTGACGGCGGGTCCACTGCGCTGCCCAACCACGTGGGCACGTCGACGAAGCGGACTGCCCCGACCGGGTGCCAGAACCAGCCGAAGCTCGCCAGGCGCTTGCCATCTGCGGAGGCGGTGACGTGGCCCCAGAAGTAGTCGAGCGAAGACTCGTCGGCTTTTGGGGCGAGGCGTTCGAGTGAAGGCAGCGCGAGCGCTTCGAGCCGGTTCCACGCGGTGGAGATGATGAGCACCTGGTTCACGATGGCGAGGGCCCAGGCTGAAACGTTCGCGTGGTAGTCCTCGCGGCTGAGCGTGTTCAGCAGGCGACCGCTCGGGACTTCGTAGAGGGCGCCTTGCACTCCGAAGCGTTGCACTACTGCGAGGTAGCGGCCGTCGTTCGAGGCCACAAGCGTCGCGGGCGTGTTTTCTGCGAAGACGAAGGGGAGCTGCGCTTCGAAGAAGATGACCCCGTCGTCCAGATCGATTCCGCGCAGGCGGCCGTCGTGCGTCGCCAGGAACCAACGCGGTCTGTCTTCTCTTGATGCGGGGCAGACTCCGGCGACTGCTCCCTCGAGTCCCGTCAGCGGGACCGTTTCGGTCTTCCACTTCATTTCAGTTGGTTGACGAGGTTGGGCCTTCACCCTGACCACCCTGACCCTCTCCCAGAGGGAGAGGGAAAATGTCGGCCCAGTTCTTTCCGGCTTCCACGCCCACGCGCAGGGGGACTTCGAGCTGCACCGCGTCTCTCATGGTCTGGGCGCAGAGTTGTGCGGCGCGTTCGAGCTCGTCCTCGGGCACTTCGAACAAGACCTCGTCGAGGATCTGCAAGAGCGGCACTGTCTTCATTCCTGCCTTGCGGAGGGCCCGGTCGACTTCCAGCAGCGCTCTCCTCGAGACGTCGCTGACGGACGCTTCGTGCGTCGCACGCCGGGCGAGACGTTCGGCGTACGAACGAAGTTGCGAGTCGAGCGAGTCGAGACCACCGATCGGCCACTTCCTTCCGATGATCGTCGTGATGTACCCGCGCTCACGCACCAGCCGCAGTTGCTCGTCCTGAAACTCGCGCACCTTCGCGTAGTGACGATCGAAACGCGCGATGTACTCCTTGGCCTCGGGCGGCGTGATGCCCAGCTGCATGCCCAACGAACTCGCGCCCTGGCCCGCGAAGGTGGCGAAGTTCACGACCTTGCCGACTTGCCGTTCCTCCAGGGTGATCGTCTCGGGTGGTTTCTCCAGCACCGCCGCCGCGGTCAGCCGGTGCATGTCGTCCTTGCGGCGCAGCGGTTCGGTCAACGCGGGATCCTTCGTCAGGTGCGCGAGCACGAACAGACCCAGCTGACTGAAGTCGACCGACATCAACACCTTGCCCGGGCCTGCGACGAATGCGCGGCGAATGCGGGCCATCTCGGGAGTGCGCCCCGGCACCCGGCCGAGGTCGGGGTTCGTGTTGATCAGATGGCCGCTGAACGAACGCGCGAGATGAAAGCGCGAGTGCACCCGGCCATCGCTGTCGATGCACTTGCGCAACGAGTTGACCCAGCTGTCGCGCAGTCGCCGCAGTCCGCGCCAACGCATCACCAGCGCCACGATCGGGTGCGCGTGTTCGATGCGCAGGAGCGCTTCGTTGGCCGTGCTCCAACCCGTGGGCGTGTGCAGCACCACCGGCAGCTTCAGCTCTTCGAAGAGCACCGTGCCGAGCTGCTTGGACGAGTTGATGTTGAACTCGTGGCCCGCGAGCGCGGTGATCTCCTTCTCCAGCTCGGCTTCGATGGTGACGAACGCGGTCTCGGCGCGATCGAGCTCGGCGGGGTCGACCTGAAGGCCAGTCAGCTCCATGCGAACCAGGGTGTGCATCAGCTCGAGGTACTCATCGAGGAGCGCGCGATCGACGGAGGGCCCGAGCTTCGTGCAGATGGCGGCCGACGCATCGGCGCGTTGACCTGCGACTTCCGCGGCGCGTTCCCGGGTGAGCTCAGCCCAGGTCTTGCGCGCACGGCCCACACCGCGCACCGCGTCGTCATCGGGCAAGGCGCGCCCCAACACGTGCCGCGCGACGATGGGAAGTTCGTGCGGCGCCCAGTTGCTCGGCTCGGTGAGGTGCGAGACGCACTCGGAGTCGTTGATGATTCCCGCCAGCTCCACGCCCAGGCGTTTGAGCGCGACCACGGCACCGATCAACGCGTGGCCCTGCTTGGGTGCTTTGGGATCTTCCAGCCACTTCACCAGCACGGGCCAGGCGGGCGCATCGGTGGGCACGTAGAAGGCGAGGCCGGTTCCGGCGGAGAGTCCCAGTCCGGTGAGCGCTTCCGCGGAGGGATTCGGATCTTCCAGCAACGCGTGGAGCGCGATGGGTCCCGTGCCCAGCCGCTGAAGCGCAGCGGTCACTTCGGCGGGTTGTTCGCAGACCTCCACTGCCCGCGCGGCTCCGGCGGCGGCGAGCAATTCCGCGAAGCCCAACGAGTCGTACACCGCGTTGAGCGCGTTCACTTCGGGCGCGCGGTAGGTGAGCTCGGCGAGCGGGCGGGGCAGGGGACGCGTGAGAACGAACTTTCCCTGCGCGAGTTTGGCGGGGAGTTCTTCGCGGGCCGCACGCAGCGCGTTGCCCACCCGGCCTTTCACTTCGTCGAGTGACTCGAGCGCCTTCTCGACGGTTCCGTATTGCTCGAGCAGACCGCTGGCTCCTTTGGCGCCGACCCCTTCGATTCCCGGCAGCTCGTCATCGTCGCCTACCAACGCGAGCCACTGCGCGACCTGCGATGGCGGGACGTTGAAGCGCTTCTCGACGATCTCGGTCGTGTAGCGGACGTCTTTGTTCGCGTCGAACCACCAGCTGCGTTCACCGACCAGCTGCGCGAATCGTTTGTCGACGGCGGCGATGATCACGTCGTCGCCGGCGTCGAGCGCGGCTTTGGCGTAGCTCGCGACGACGTTCATTTCGTCGGGGGCTTCGATGACGTGCAGGCCGAGGGCCTTGAGCAGGTCTGGGAGTTGCGCCAACTGCTTCTTGACCAGGTCTGGCCAGGGCTTGTGCTGCGCGTTGGCTTCGATCACCGCGATCGCTCTCGCGGGTTCTTTCATCGCCAGCACTCGGGTGATCGCCCGGGCCACGGCGAAGAGTCCGTTGACGGGTTCTCCCGCTCTCGACTTTCGATCGGTTGGGACGACTTGAAAGCCTCGCCAGAGGAGATTCGTGGCTGATGCGATCAGTGTTCGTTCTGGCATGCACGCCCTCTCCCCGACCCTCTCCTCCTCGGGGAGAGGGGGACAGTTTTTGGACAGTTTTTTGGATGGTTCTTGGGCAGTTTTCGAACGGTTCCCTGCTCAGACCTCGACGATTCTTCCGCGGCCCAGGGGGGTATGCGGCAGCGCCGCTCGGAAGAAGTCAGGCCAGGGGCTCTTCACCTTCACCCGCTTGAGACACGCGCTCATCGGCGCCGCGAGCAACGGACCGAAGAGCGGCTCGGCTTCACCACCCGCAGGTCCGAACTCCAGCTCGAGTTCTTCCAGCTTCGGCCAGCGCGCCGAGACCAACGGGGCGATCGCGTCGAGCGACAGACGTGACGCCGAGAAGTGCGTGAGCTCGGGCAACACGATTTTCCCGAACCCGTGCTCGATGCCGTTCAGCTCCAACACCCGCAGCGCCGGATACGCTCGGTAAAGCGGCTCGACCGCGCCAATCACGATCGGCCCATCGATATGCGGGTTGCCCAGGTCGAGGCCCACCTCCACCGCCAGCGCCTCCAGGCGGGGAAACTTCGGGCTCCGCTCCAGGCTGGCCCAGACCGGGGTGAGATCGCCGCCGCCGTCCCAGCGCAACGCGTTGAGCACGATCCGCCGCAACAGCTGGGCTTCGGGGCGGTCGACCAGCACCCGCAACGCCTCGAACGGCGCGTCGCCATCGACCTCGAACTCCACGTCGGCCAGAAACCCGTGCTCCCAGCGACAAGAAGTCAGGGTGGGCCCGAGGGCTTCTTTCAGCGCCGGTTCCAGCACCTCGCGCCGGAGCGACTCCTCCCGCCCCTCAGGCTCCCGCCCCCGGTCCTCCCGGTTGAGCTGGAGCATGATGAACTCGCCGTGCACGTTGCCCTGCTCGAGCACGCGGTCGGCATAGACCCGCAGCGCACCGGGCTCCGGGTTCCGCGCGAGGGTTGCCAGCAGGCCGTCTTCAATCATCGAAAGCCTCCCCGGGACCCGTCAGCGCGGCGCAGCGTACACAACCCGGCGGCTGGGATCGTGATCGCTTTCCAAACCCACGGTACACTGCCCGCTGGCCGTCACCCTTCAGACCAAGGTCTCCCCATGAAGTCCCACTCACGGCTTCTCCTCGCGCTGCTTGGCGCCCTGTCCCTCGTGTCCGTTGGGTGTTCACGCACCGGCCTCTACGTCTGTGGCAACCCCGGCGACATCCCCTGTCCCGACGGCTACTCGTGCATCGATAACCGCTGTCAGCCCGGGGTGATCGGCTGCAGCACCGGTGAGACGACCTGCTCGGGCCGCTGCTCGGATCTGACGAGTGACGAAGCGAACTGCGGCGCGTGTGGCCGGGCCTGTGCTGCGGGCGCGGTGTGCCAGAACGGCTCGTGTTCCCAGTCGTGCCCCAGCGGGCAGGCGTTCTGTGGCGGCCGCTGCATCGACATCTCCTCCGATCGCCTCAACTGTGGCGCCTGCGCGACGGCCTGTGACGCGCTCGAGCTGTGCATCGCCGGCAACTGCAACTGCAGCGCGCCGCTCGAGCAGTGCAACGGCACCTGCATCGACACCCGCGCCGACGCGAAGAACTGCGGCGGCTGCAACGTCGCCTGCCCCGAGGGTGATTTCTGCGAGGCCGGCCAGTGCGTCAATCAGTGCACGCCCCCGCTCTCCACCTGCGGCACCGGCTGCGTCGACTTGCAGAACGATCGGTTCCACTGCGGCGGCTGCAGCACGGTCTGCGGCGGCAACGCGGCTTGCGTGGCCGGGCGCTGCGTCTCCACCTGTCCGCTGGGCCAGCTCAGCTGTGGCCAGTCTTGTGTCGACCCGCGCACCGACGTGAACAACTGCGGAGGCTGCGGCATCAACTGCGGCCCCAACGGCACGTGCACCAACGGTCAATGCGTGCAGGGCTGCACCACCCCCGGCGAGGTGCTCTGCAACGGCGCCTGCGTGAACCTCACCGTCGATCAACGCAACTGCGGCGCGTGCAACAACGTCTGCGGCCCGTTGGAGATTTGCCAGAGCGGCTTCTGCAACGAGACCTGCGGCCGCCCCCTGGTCAGCTGCAATGGCCAGTGCGTCGACCCGCAGACCGATGAAGCGAACTGTGGCCAATGTGGCCAGCGCTGCGCCGCGGGCCTGACCTGCATCATGGGCAATTGCACCGGCTGCCCCCCGGGCACCACCAACTGCAACGGCCGCTGCGTCGACCTGGTGAGCGACCCCACCAACTGCGGCGCGTGCAACCGCACCTGCGGCGCCAACCAGGTCTGCGCCAATCGCCAGTGCACCACGACCTGCCCGATGCCGCTGACCCAGTGCCCCGATGGTTCGTGCATCGACGTGAACAACGATCCGCGCAACTGCGGCGCCTGCAACCTGGTCTGTGCGCCCGGAGCCGCGTGCGTCAATCGCCTGTGCACCTCGGTGTGCCCGCCCGGCCAGGTGAACTGCTTCGGGGTGTGCACCAACACCAGCTCCGACAGCGCGAACTGCGGTGTGTGCGGGCTGACCTGCCCCATCGGCACCTCGTGCACGAGCGGCACCTGCGCGTGTCCTCCCGGCTCTTCGTTCTGCAACGGCCGCTGTGTGACCACGGGCACTGACCCCGCCAACTGCGGCGGTTGCAACGTGCGCTGTGGCCCCGGCCAGACGTGCTCCAACGGCCAGTGCGGTTGCCCCACCGGCACCGTCTCCTGCAACGGCCAGTGCGTCGATACCCGCACCAATCCTTCGAACTGCGGCGGGTGTGGCGTGAGCTGCGCGCTCGGCCAGTCCTGCACCAACGGCGCGTGCGCTTGCCCCGCGGGCACCTCGTTGTGCAACGGCCGCTGCGTGGCGACCCAGACCGACCCCACCAACTGCGGCAGCTGTGGCAACGCGTGCGCCACGGGCGCGGCCTGCACCATGGGTACGTGTGCTTGCGCTCCGGGTCAGCAGATCTGCAACGGCGCCTGCACCGACACCAACTCGAACAGCAACAACTGCGGCGGCTGCGGCACGGTCTGTACCGGCGGCCAGAGTTGTTCGGGCGGAACGTGCCAGTGCGCGACCGGTCAGACGAGCTGCAACGGACAATGCGTCAGCACCGGCAATGATCCCGCCAACTGCGGCGGCTGCGGCGTCACCTGCGCTGCCGGCCAGGCGTGTTCGAACGGCATGTGCCTGCAGGGGTGCCCGACGGGCTTCGCCACCTGCAACGGCTTGTGCACCAACACCGTGAGCGACCCCGCCAACTGCGGCGCGTGCGGCAATTCGTGTGGAACGGGCACCTGCTCCAACTCCATCTGCCAGTGCGGCACGGGCTTCATTCGCTGCGGCAACCGCTGTGTGCCCCGCAACGATCCGTCGAACTGCGGCAGCTGCGGCACGATGTGCCAGGGTGGCCAGGTCTGCACCGGCTTCAACTGCCAGCCGACTTGTTTCTCGGGCCAGACGCTCTGCAACGGCTCGTGCACCTTCACCCAGAACGACAACAACAACTGCGGTGCGTGCGGCAACTCGTGTGGCCCCGGAGGCCAGTGCCTCAACAGCCAGTGCCGCTGCCCCACGGGGAGCACCAGCTGCAACAACAGGTGCGTGCAGACCACCACCGATCCCAACAACTGCGGCGCGTGCAATCGCGTCTGCGGCGCGGGCCAGGTCTGCGACAACAGCACCTGCGTCACCATGTGCTCCACGGGCGAGACCTCGTGTGGCGGCGCTTGTCAGAACCTGCAGAGCGACACGGCCAACTGCGGCGCGTGCGCGAGGCGGTGCGGTACCAGTGAGCAGTGCATCGGCGGCATCTGTTACTGTACCGGCGGCTTCGGGCAGTGCAACGGCATCTGCCGTGACCTGCAGAGCGATCGCCAAAACTGCGGCTCGTGTGGCCGCACCTGCGGCGGCACCCAGTTCTGCGTGGCCGGGAGCTGCCAGTGCCAGGTGGGCCAGAACCTCTGCGGCACCATCTGCCGGGACCTGCAGAACGATCGCCTCAACTGTGGCTCGTGCGGCACGGTGTGCCAGGGGCCGATTGGTTCGGTGGGCTGCTCGAACGGCGCGTGCGTGTGCGCGATTGGGCTCACGCTCTGCAACAACGCCTGCATCAACACCGCCTTCGATCGAAACAACTGCGGTGGCTGCGGCGTCGTCTGCGCTTCGAATCTGACCTGCCGCAACAGCACGTGCACCACGCCATGAAGTTCCTCCTCGGAGTCGTGACGTTGCTCTCGCTCGGTTCAGCCGAGCTGCTCTCGGGTGACTACCGCGCGGTCACCATGGAGGTCGGCCAGCACCGCCAGTTCCGGGTGCCGAAGCTGGAGACCATCACCGGCTCTTCCGGCCGCTGCATCGAAGAGGGCATGGACAGCGAAGAGCCCGATGCCATCTGGATCGAAGCGAGCTGCGCGGGCGTGCGCACGTCGTTGGTCTGGCGGAAGGACGGTTCGCGGGTGCACGTGATGGCCTGCGCCGAAGACCCCGAGACCCGCACGCCGGCACAGCTGAAGCTGCGCAAGCAGATCGAACGTGACCTGAAGGGCTCGAAGACCGTGGCGGCCTGCGTGCGCAACAACAAGGTCGAGCTGTGGGGCTGGGTGAAGACCGACGCCGAAGCCACGCTGATCGCCTCGCTGGAAAAGAAGTACGGCCTCGAATCGCTGCGCAGCTTCGCCGAGAAGATTCAGTCGGAGGAATGATGCCGAAGTGGCGCGACGCCTTCGACGCGGTGGTCGATGTTCTGCTGCCGCCTTCCTGCGCGGCGTGCGACGTGGTGCTGCCGGGCCCGGTGGGCTTCTGCGAAGACTGCGCCCACGAGGTGCTCGAGCTGCCCACGGTGCATTGCCGCCGCTGTGCCGAGCCGGGTGCTTTCCCCGGGCAGCTCTGCGCGACATGTACGAAGGGCGGGGTGCCCTGGGCGCGTGCGTGGGCTCCGTTCGAACACGAAGGGGCGCTGGCCCGGGCGATTCAGCGCTTCAAGTACGAAGACCGCTCCGATCTCTCGCGGCCGCTGGGCCTGCTGCTGGCGGCCACCGCGAAACGAGAGCTGGCCTCCATGCCGGGTGTGCTGGTGCCCTTGCCGCTTCACGAGCTGCGTTTTCGCGAGCGCAAGTTCGACCAGGCCGCGCTGCTCACTGCCGTGCTGGCGCAGCGGCTGGAGCGTGAGGTGAACGCCGACTGGCTGGTGCGCACCCGCGACACCCGGCGGCAGGTCGGCCTGAGTGAAGGTGAACGCGAAGAGAACGTGCGGGGCGCCTTCGCCGCGTCGACGCACGTGAAGGGTCGCGAGGTGGTGCTCGTCGACGACGTGCTCACCAGCGGGGCGACGGCCCGGGAAGCGGCGCGGGCGCTCCGTGCTGCGGGGGCCGAGCGGGTCTTCGTGCTGACACTCGCCCGCGCGCGCAGCGACCTGAAGAGTGGCACCTGACGCCCACAGTGGCGCACAACCGAGCCGAAACCAGACTGAACGTCCGCGCGTAGACCGCCTGTGGCTCTGGACTTCCCTGCAGCTGATTCGTTGACCGTCGTGGGTTCCCGCGAGAGAAGTGACGCTGCCATGTCGTCCACGATGCGTCGCTTGCTGGGAGTGGTGCTGGCGATGATCACGCTGGGCGCAGGCGTGGCCATTTTCTCCTCCCAGCGCGCCACGCACCTCGCGACCGCACGCTCCCAGGCGCAGGCCGAGGTCGACGCCGAGCTGCCCAAAGTCGCCGCCGGTCTCGACGGCCTGCTCCAGGAGCTCTCGAAGACCGCCGAACGGGGGGCCAACCTGGAGCCCGTGGGGCGCATGCTCCCGCAGATCACCAGCCAGTCGGATCTCGCCGAGCTGGGCCGCACGCTGGCCGAGTTCGAAGTGGAGCCCTTCTTCGAGCCGTACGTGAAGATGGGGGCGCACGCGTTCTTCATCGGCTCGACGCCCCTGCAGAACGTCGACCCCGCGCTGCTCCCCACCCTGAAGGATCTCGCGGGCAAGGCCACCACGTCGGGCCGCGCCACCGCGTTGGTCGCACAAGGCGGGCGGGTCTGGCTGGTGGGCGCCGGCCGCTCGCAGCTGACCAACCCCCAACAGCAGCCGATCGTCATGACGCTCGCCCAGCAGCTCACCGCGGCGCAGCTCGACACGCTCGCCGCTCAGCACGGCGCGGGCGTGCTGGTGGTACCCGAAGGCAAGACGGTGGACGCGGTGGGCGGCGGCAAGAAGGAGTCGGTCGAAGCGCTGCGCCACCACCTCACCACCCTGAAGCGCGAGCCCGAGCCGTGTTGTGCGCAGAAGCAGATCGCGCCGGGTGTGCAGCTGCTGGTGTACCGCGACAGCGCGCGCCGCCTCTCCGATGCAACCGCCGCCGCCACGGCCACCGCGCCGCCCATCTTCGGCATCGCCGGGCTGCTCGCGGTGGGGGCGCTCGCCTTCGGCTTCTGGCCTCAGCGCAAGAATGACGAACACGTCGAGCTGCTGCGGCAGACCTCCGCCCAGCTCAAGCAGTCGCAAGAAGAGCTGCAGCGGCTCTCGTTGCGCATCAGCACCACCACCGACCGGTTCGCCCTGGGTCTGGATCAACGGCCGCCCGACGACGGGCTGGGCTCGACCCAGGCCCGGGTGCAGCAATCTCGCTACGAAGAGATCGCTCCGCTCGGTGAAGGCGGCATGGCGAAGGTGTCCGTGGCGATGGTGCGCGGCGCCGAAGGGTTCCGGCGCACCTTCGTGGTGAAGCGGCTGCGCCCCGAGCTGGCGAACAACCCGGAGATAGTCAGCCAGTTCATCGACGAAGCGCGGCTGGGCGCATCGTTGGTGCACTCCAACATCATTCCGGTGTTCGACTTCGGCCGGGACACCGAGGGCTACTACCTCGCGCAGGAGTACATCCTCGGGCGCGACGTCGATGCGTTGATCACCGCGAGCAAAGAGAAGCGCGGTCGGCCGCTCGAGCCCGGCATCGTGGTCTACATCGCGCAAGAAGCGCTCAAGGCGCTCGGCTACGCGCACACCCGCGCGAACGACGCAGGCAAGCCGATGGGCCTGGTGCACCGCGACGTCTCGCCCAACAACCTGATGGTGTCGGCGCGCGGTGAAGTGAAGCTGCTCGACTTCGGCATCGTGAAGAGTGACGAGCGCACCACCCGCACGCAGGCGGGCGTGGTGAAGGGCAACCTCTTCTTCATGAGCCCGGAGCAGGCCCGGGCGCTCTCGGTGGATCCGCGCAGCGATCTCTTCTCGATGGGCATGGTGCTGGTCACCGCGCTCACGGGCGACCCGATTTACAACGGCAACAACGTCTACGATTTGATGACCCGCGCTGCCGCAGGCCCCACTGAAGAAGATCGCGAACGGGTGCGCAGTCTGTGCGGTCCGCTGGCGGGCGTGGTGTTGCAGGCGCTCAGCGTCGATCCCGCGCTCCGGTTTCCCGATGCAGAGGCGTTCGGCAGAGCGCTCGCCGCGGCGCATCCTCCTGCGACCTCTGCCGAGCTGCAGGCGCTGGTCGAAGGTTTGTTCTCCACCGAGCTGGCCTCGGAGCGGCAGAAATTCGCGGTGCAGGCTTGAACGGACTTCGGGCGGGTGCCCTCGCGGTGTTGCTGGCGGCATGCAATGCAGGCCCGGCGGCGCCGCTGGCGAAGTTCTGGAGCGTGCGCGACTTCTCGAAGCCCAGCGGTGACTTCGGGGGGTTTCTTCCCAGCGAGCTGCTGGCGCTCGAGGGCGCGTCGCTTCGTTTTCAGCCCGGCAACCAGGTGGGCGGCAACGGGCTGATCCTCTTTCCCGCCGTGGCCGATCGTGCGGTGGCTTCGTTCATCATCACCGACATCTGGCAGGACCACCCCGAGCCGTGGGTGCAGCCCGTCTGGGCTCCGCTCGATGAGAACGGCGCGCCGGTGGACGGCGTCGCGAACGTCTTCCCCGTCGACGTCGACTCGACCTTCTACTCGCCGTTCTGGCGCGCGGAGCTGCTGCTGACCCCGGGGCTCACACCGACGACCTTTCGCAGTGGTCGCGACGTGCTGAACGCCAAGGTGGATCGCCGCTCGGGCGCGATCATCCTGTGTCCCATCGTGCCCAAAGGCACGCTCGTCGCCACCGATGGCACGGGTGCGAAGGAGCCCCTCACCTTGCGGCCCGTGGTGGTGCCCATGGCCACCAGCCCGGCCTGGGTCGATGGCCGCGAAGTGGCCTACCTCGGTATCGGGGCCGATCGGGTGCAGGCCGACGGACAGAACCTGCGCGAGACGCTGGTGTACTTCTTCGTGAGCGCAGCCGGGCAGCGGCCTTTGCCGTTGGCCGCGGTACTTCCCCCCGAGCCGACCCGGAACAGCCTGGTGCGCCGGGTCGACGTGGTGATTCCCCCGGGCGCCGCGCCCTTCGTGCCCTCCAACCGGCCTGAGTTGAAGGCGCTGCTCGAGGCGCGTGAGGTGAGCGTGCCGGTGGTGAACGGGGCGCTCGATGCGTTCCCCGAGTTCGCGCTGCGCGTCGCCACCAACCCGTCGTGCTTCGAAGATCCCTCGTTCCCCACTGCGTGCGATTGGCTCGATACGCCCGCGCGCCTCGAGGGCCTGCCCGTGGATCAACGCATCGTGCAAGACGTTCAGCTGGCGATCGGCGTGGTGCTGCCGTGAGGCCGCTGCTCGCGCTCGTTCTGCTGCTCTCCAGCGCTGCGTGGGCTGAAGAAGAACTCGCCGATGACGAAGGTGGAGACGGCTTCACGCCCGACGAAGCGAAAGAAGAGGCGCTCCGCATCACAGGCTACATCGACGTGGGCCTCGTCAAAGCCACCGGCAACGGCACCAGCTTCAGCGCCGACGACACCCGCAGCCCGCTCGACTACGGCGTCGACGCCTTCGCCCCCGCGGTCAATTCACGCGGCGAGGTGGCGAGCACCGATACGGGCGGCCGCTTCACCAACGCATTCCTGCCGCGCTCGGTGGGCATCGGCAGTGCGCCTTCATTCCTCATCAACACCGCGAGCGCCGACGTGCGTTTTCAGCCGCGCGGGTTGCCCATCTTCCTCTTCGCGCGCATGCAGTTGATGCCCCGGCTCTCCTCCACCGGCGACTCGACGCGCGTGGAGCTGCAGCAGGCCTTCGGCCGCGTCTCTCCGCTCAAGAACCACGAGCTGGCGCTGTTCCTCGGCCGCTTCGATTCGGTGTTCGGCATCGAGTACCTGGAGAACGAAGCGAACCTGCGGCCCGGCGTGACGCCTTCGCTCATCGCTCGCTACACCACTGGCCATGGCCTGGGCGCGAAGGTGTTCTACCGGTTTCAGCTGCCTGCCATCTGGTCGGCGGTGAGCTTCAACTTCGCGGCGACCAACAACGGCACGCGCATCGAGGCGCTGGTGCCGGTCGACGCCAGCCTCACCGGCAACTTCGTGGGCTCGGGGCGCATCGGCTACGAGCTCAACCTGCAACACCTGCAGGTGAAGCTGGGGGCCAGTGGGCTGCTCGGGCCACGCAATGATCAACGTTCGCCCACCGCCGCGCAGATGGCGCTGGCGGGCGACCTGCGGATCTCCGCGTACGGTTTCTCGCTCGCGGGCGAATTTCTCCGGCTGATCGACGAACACGCACCCGCGGGCGGAAAAGTGACGGGCCTGGGCACCGGTGAGCTCGCGTCGGGCTTCAAGGTGTGGGGCGGCTGGGGCCGGCTCTCGTATACGTTGCCGTGGAAGACCGAGGTGCTCACCGGCATCACGATTCTCGGCCGCTACGATCGCCGCGCGGCCCAGTTCGAGGGCTTCACCGAGGTGCAGACCGACAGGTTCACCGTCGGCGCGCGCATCGATCTGTGGGACGTGCTGGCCATCAAGCTCGAGGCGCTCTTCAACCGGGAGCTCTCTGGCGCTCCCAACGTCGAGAACGACGTGTTCACTTCATCGGCTGTCTTCACCTGGTGAGAACCCCATGTTGCTCGCGCTGACCCTGCTGCTGTCTGCCGCACCCAAAGCCGACGCTGGCGTGCCGTGGTTGTCGGAGAGCATGCCGTTGCCGCTCTCGGTGCGTTCGCCTGAAGACCTCGCCTTCAAGGCCGCGGCCGAGCGCGAGTACCTCATCTTCAACCTGCTCGCGGGTGGGAAGGTCGCGTGGGATCGCGGCGACTATCAAGGCGCTGCCACGCGGTGGGAGTCGCTCCTGCGCACGCCCAATCTTCCCGCCGAGCTCGACTCGTTGGTGCGCCCACTGGCGAAGCAGGCCCGGGCGAAGGTCGGAGGCGAAGCGGCTCCGATGCCCGAGCCGTCGATCACCATGACGCCGATGGATCCCGAGCCGCCCGTCGCGAAGGCAGCGCCGACGCTCATCGCCGTGTCAGGGACGATCACCGGCGGCGGTTCGCATGGCCCTGGTGGCGCGGTGGTGGTGCTGCGCCGAACCGATGGACCGACGCCGAAGCCGAGGGCCACGCGCGTGAAGGCGGTGGTGCAGAAGGACAAACGGTTCGTGCCGCACGTGCTCGCGGTGCCGCAAGGCGCGACGGTCGAGTTCCGCAACGACGACGAGCTGTTCCACAACGTGTTCTCGCTCAGCAAGCCCAACGACTTCGATCTCGGGCTCTACAAGAGCGGCGCGCAGCGGGAACAGGTCTTCCCCACCGCGGGCCCGGTGCAGCTGCTGTGCAACATCCACGCGTCGATGAACGGCTGGCTCTACGTGTCTGACTCGCCGTGGTTCGCGCAGGCCGATGGCAACGGGCGCTTCACGGTGAAGAACGTGCCGCCGGGTCAGTACGAGCTGGAAACCTGGCACGAGTGGTCGATGCAGCAGGTCAAGCAACAGATCAAAGTCACCGCCGGCATGGCTGAGCTCGCGCTCAACGTCGATGGCGACCGCCGCGCACCGGCCTTCGTTCCCGACAAGGCCGGCAAGCAGCGGCAGCCGCAGCTCGGTTACTGAGTGACGCTGGCGCCTTCGGCCTGAACCGCGCGCGCGGGCGGGCGGGTGTGGCCCTTGTCGCAGACCAGGCTGCCGTCAGCGTCGTTGCGGCGCATGCCCCGGCCACACATGCGGCAGGAGGGCAGCATCTTGTCGGCGGAAGCAGAGGCGACACGGATCGCCGGCGTGGGCGGCGTCAGCGTGGGCGCTTTCGGAGCGGCCTGCACGGGACCCGGCTTGAGGCGCGCGAGCTCTTCGCTGACCTTCGAGAGCAGCTCGCCTCGCACGCCCTTGTACTTCGACTGGAGCTGCGCCAGCTGCTGCATCATTTCCTGAAACTGGGCCTCGCGGCCTTCGTCGAAAGTCGACTTCATGTGGTGCTCCTCGTTCGAAAAGTGCGCTGTGACGAACAGAGTGATCACCCGCGATCTTCCGCGCAACCCCTCCGGAGGCGGCAGATCCACTCCGGAGCAGAAGTCGAGTGCGAGTAAGCGGTTCCGTGATCGCTCTGATCGGGTATTTTCGTCAGGTCGGCCCCTGACCCCGACCCTCTCCCCGCTCGCGCAGGGAGAGGGAGAGCGCTCGTGACGTGACTGCGGCGCCGAGCCTCGCGTCATGGCTGACCAACAGCAACGCTCCGGGAAACGCGCTCAATGCCTCTTCCAGCCGTTCAATGGCCGGCAGATCGAGATGGTTGGTGGGCTCATCCAGCACCGCCAGCCAACAATCCCTGCCCAGGCCCAGCGCCAGCCTCAACTTCCGCGCTTCACCCGGTGAAGGCGCCTCGGTGCGAAGCAGATGCTCCGGCTCCACGCCCAGCGCGTGCACCAGCTGCAGCACCCGTCCGCGTTCTTCCTTCGGCAGCGCATGGACCAACTCCAGATCCGCGAGCGTCTCCTCGAGCGTGAGCTCTTGAGGCAAGACGAGCCGCTTCTCCTCCGGCACTTTGCACTCCGTGAGCACCGCGCGAAGCAGGGTGGTCTTGCCTGCACCATTGGGCCCCGAAATCCACACGTGCTCCGCGCGCCCGACCTGCAGCACCACGTCACGCCCCCCGATCGGCCCCTCGAACTGCACCACGGTCTGATGCGGGCACGGCTCGTACTTGAGGAACAAGTGCTGCCCGGCCTCGTCACGCACTTCGATCTTCTCGAGCGCCTCTCGCACCAGGCCCACCTTCCGCTCCACCCGTTTGGCCGTCTTGGTGTGCGCCCGCTCGGCCATCTGCGCGCGGTAGTCAGCGCCCATGCCACGAGCGTCGCTGTCATGACGATTGCGCATGCGAGCGCCGGCGCTGCGATTGCGTTCACTGGCCTCGAGCGTTCTGCGGCTCGCCTCGAGGCGGCGCTCCTCCTGTTGCAGCCGGCGTTTCGTCTCGCGCTGGCTGCTCATGAGCCCTTCCTTTTCTTCCAACCACAACGCGCGCGCCGCGGAGAACGGCTGATGCCACAGCCGCGCGCCACCCCCATCCAGGCGCAGCGTCGTGGTGGTGACCTCGTCGAGCAACGCGCGGTCGTGCGAGACGATCACCCCGATGCCGCCGAACGCCTTGAGCGCACCCCGCAACAACCCGAGCCCTTCGACATCGAGGTGATTCGAAGGCTCATCGAGCAGCAGCACCTCGGGCTCGCTCCACAACACGGCGCCGAGCTGCCAGCGCTTGCGTTCACCTGGTGAGAGCGTGGGCCACCGCTCGAGCAACTCGGGGCGCAGACGCAGCCGGCCGTGCAGCTGCCGCGCGAGGCGATCACTCGCCCACGCGAAACCATCGATCTCCGCATCCTTCTCTTCGACGCGTTGGGCGCACCAGCGCACCCGAGAACCGGCTGGCTCGACTTTCAGCTGCCCACGGGTGGGTGTGAGTTCTCCCAGCAGCAGGCGGAGCAGGGTGGTCTTGCCGGAGCCGTTGGCGCCGACGAGGCCGGTCCAACCGGCGGTGAGGTGAAACGTGACGTCATCGAGCAGGGAACGCTCGGCATAGGAAAACGACAGGCGCTGTGCGCGCAGGTTGAGCTTGGTGGCAGACATGGAGAACTCCGACAGGTCGGTGTGAAGAGAACCGCGACGCTTGTTCTGGAGTTCAGACGATCATGGGCGTCACCCGTGAAGGCGACGCCCGAAGATTATTGCGCTCCCTCTCTCTGCGCCAGCCACCTCAGTGACGGAACACCTTGTCTTCCGAAACGCCGAGTCGCTCCAGCGTCTCGCGATCAGGTGCGCCGGTGCGAGCGAGCTTCTGCGATGCCTGGAAGGCCCGCAGCGCGACGCTGGTCTGGTCGTCGAGGGTGCCCGACTCGGCCTCCGTGAGGTATCCGGCCCTGGTGAGCGCCTGCTGAACCAACAGCACTCCACCGGGAAGCATCAACCCCTCGGGAGAGTTGGCCAGCTGCGGCCTGCCCGGCGACGCTGCTTCACGTTCCGCTTCTGGCCTGGCCGAGGTGCCCTCCGTGTTGGGCCGTGAAGTCGCAGGGCTCTGTCCTTTGACGACCGGTGCCGACACTTCAATTGTCGGGGCGTGATCGTTCGGAGCGCCGAGAACGCAAACGCAGCTCGCCCCCAGCAGTGACAGGCTCAAGATCGCGAGTCTCATCGTCCGGCCCCCGGCTGGGCTTTGGGCGGGCCCTTCTCTTTGTTCAATCCATCGACGATCTGAACGACAGCGTTCTGCTCCTCGCCGGCCCTGGGCGGCGGCAGGTGGGAATAGCTCTCCATCACCGCCTGCACGAAGGCGTTGCGGATCAGCCCGATCACTGCCACGCCCACCTGGATGTCCGGCTTGGTGATCCGCCCGCTGATGGGGATCACCGTGGCGACTGCATCCCGCCCCGGAACGTCATCGGACAACACCCCGAGCGCGACGTCGGCGAGCACCGTCTTGAGCAGGTTGATCAACCCAGGCTTTCCCTGCACCACGTGCCCGTTCTTGATCAGCGGCTTGATGCCGCCACTCAGGTTGCCGTCGTTGCAGTCGAACTGGGCGAACACGTCGAGCGTGCCGCGGTCGAACTGGAGCCCGGTCTTCGAAGAGATCAGACCCTTCAGATCGACGAGGGGGAGCGCGTCGATCTTGAAGCGGCCTGAGAAGAAGAGGCCCTTGGCCAGCGGATCCATCGAGACCCACGCGGTCACCCGGGCGGTTTTCTGAATGATGCCAAACACCGCGATGATCGTCGGTTCTCCTTTGGCCAGCGACGCGCGCGTGGACAGATTTTCCAGCGTCGCGTCGAGATCGATGATCTCCAGCCGCGGGAACTCCTTCTCCGTCTTGTCGACGAAGGTCACGAGCGCGTGCTTGATGCTGACGCGCTGCACCTTGAGGGGAAGGACCTCGGTGAGTTTCTCGCCGAGGTTGGGAAGCTCGGGGTCGGCCTGCTGCTCTGCTTTCGTCGCAGCCGCGATCAGGTGGATGGACGGCCCTTCGAAGTCGACCTCTGCCACCACGTTTCGGTGCAGCACCAGCTCGCCCCAGTCCACGGCGAACTCGACGGCCTCGGTCGAGAAGAACGGCTCGTCAGCTCCGCCGGCGCTCTCCTTGACGATCTTCACGTTGGTCACTCGCCACGTCAGGGTGAACGGGTTGAGCCGGGAGGTATCGTAGGTCGAGGTGTAGCCCTCGAAGACGCTCAGCACCTTCGTGGTCTGCCAGCTCACCAGCGGCTGGAAGGCGATGCCGATCGCCGTGAGAAGCACGACGGGTACCAACAAGAACAACCACCGCCTGTTCATCTTCAAGAGCGCCATCGCGGCGCTGCTGAGAGCAGGATTGGTGCCGGTCGTTTCGGCACGGGGGACGCACTGTTGAGATCAGGGGCCGACCCGGGGCTCCATCAAATTGAAGTCGCCATGACATCGATTTGAAGAGGTGGGGTGAGGTTCAGTCCTGCGGTGTGAACGTGCGCAAAGGCTCAGCCTTGCCCTTGACCGTGAGCGGCTCGGTCGCGCGCCACAACGCGCTGATGGGCAGCCGCAGATGCGTCGCCTCGCTGATCAACAACGAAGTGCCCACCTGCTTGGTCAGCCCCTCGATGCGCGAGGCCGTGTTCACCGCGTCACCAATCACCGTGAACTCACGCCGCTGCTCACTGCCCACGTCGCCGACCACCGCACGCCCGGTGTGAATGCCGATGCCGATCTTCAACACCGGATCTCCGCGGGCCGCGCGTTTCGTATTCAGCTCCGCCAGCGCGGTGAGCATCTCCAGCCCGCACGCCACGGCGCGTTGTGGATGATCCACCTGATCCAGCGGCGCGCCGAAGTACGCGAGGATGCCGTCGCCGATGAACTTGTCGAGCGTGCCGCCGTGTTTGAACACCACGCGCACCATCTCGGTGAGGTACTCGTTGAGCCAATCCACCAGCGCCTGCGAATCGGTGTCTTCCGACATCGAGGTGAACCCGCGGATGTCGGAGAACAGAATCGAGACGTCTTTGTGTTCGGGCTTCACGTCGTCGAGCGCCGAGAGCCGCTCGGTCACCTGGGGGCTGAAGTAGCGCGCGAGCCGGGTCTGTCGTTGTTGCTGGGTGGCGAGCTGCTCCACCATGGCACGCACGAGCGCGACGCCTTTGTACGAGGCGACCACCGCCGTGGTCATCACCAACAGCACCATCGGCACCGCGTGGCCGAGCTCCTGGTTGCCCACCACGATCAACACGACGGCGGCGACGGTGGCCTGCACGCCCACGAGGAGCAGCAGCCGGCGATCGAAGCTGAGCATCGAGAGCAGCGTGACCACCAGGAAGATGGAGACCGAGAGCGCCGCGGTGAAGCCCGGTGACGGCTCGTGCTCGAGCGCGAAGAGCTGCGAGGCGAACACGAAGGGCACGTCGATCGCAGCGATGGACCAGATGCCCTGCACCCGCCACGACTTGAAGGCGATGGTCGCCAGCATCACCGCCGTGGCGGTCGCCAGGTAGAGCCCCAGCGGCAGCGGCGCGATGACCCAGATCTTGAAGATGCCCAGCGTGAACCAGATGGCCACGGCGATGGCCCGCACCGCGGAGAGCGGTACGGCGAGCCGCGCACGCTGCTCGGCCATGGTCGTTTCGAAGGCGCGCCCGAGCTCCGTGTTCACGGCGTCCATTGCGCGTCGAGAACGTCACCGCCCGCGATGGGCACCACCAACGGCGTGGGGGTGGTGAGCGAATTGAGCGAGCCGGTGAGGGCCAACTCGAAGGTCTCGTCGGTTCGCCAATCGCCCACGAAAGCGAGCTGCGTTCCGTCGGGCGACCAGACCATGTCGTCCACGTTGCCTCCGAAGGGCATCGCCGCCAGGCGCACCTGCGGGCCGTTGGGGAGCGGCAGTGCGAACGGATCGAACTGCATCTGCTCGTAGTTTCCGGCGAAGGCCATCGAGGTGCCTGCGGCGTTGAAGAGGATGTTGCGATTGAAGTCGGCGCGCTGCCCCACCCCGGCGGTGCCACTGCTGATGCGCACGGAAGGCCCGCCGGAGACGAGCGAGGTCCGGTACACCTCATAGGCCTGCTGGGTGACGGGATCGGCGGTGAAGCCCACCGTCACGCCATCGGCTGCCACGCCGAAGCTTCCCACGTAGCCGGTCATGTTGATGCCGTCGGGGCTCCCCGGCACGGGCATGAAGTTGGTGCCGTTGGGGGAGATCTGCATCAGGCGAAACGCCGTCGCGCTGGTCGAGCGGTACTTGAAGAGGAGCTCGTTGCGCGAGGCGGCCGACCACTCCACCGGGCTCACCACGCCCCAGAAGCCGCTCGTGCCGGGCGAGCCGCTCATGCTGAACGAGAGAATGTTCACCGGCACTGGCGAGGCGACGTTGAGGTCGGTCACCCACAGCTCGTTGAGGCGATCCACCGAGCTCTCCGCGACGACGGCGAGGAAGCGGCTGTCACGGCTCCAGGTGCTGTTGATGATGTTGAGCGTGGCGTCGGTGGGCGAGGCGCGCGGGGGCGTGAGCTCGAGCGGGGTGCCACCGGCCGCGTTCACCACGAAGAGCCGCTGAAGCATGGTCACCGTGTCGCGCGTCTCGTACATGATCCGCTGGCCGCTCGGCGCGTAGCGGATGAAGGTCACGCCGCTGCCTGCGGGCGCCATCGCGACGGTGCGCAGCCCCGTGCCGTCGTGGTTGATCACCACCAGATCGAAGCGGCCGGTGAGCGTGGTGTCGGCCGCGAGCGCGACCTGCCGGCCCGCGGGATTGACCGACCAGCCCTTGATGTCGGAGCCCGGCACGTTGAGGGGCGCCAGCGTGCGCGAGGGGAAGAGCACCCGGCCCACGTCGTTGCGAAGGCTGCTGCTGACCCGGCCGAAGTACCAGAGCTGGCTGGTGAACGAAGGGAGCGCGCCGCCGCCGCCCGAGCCACCACCCGTCACGCCGCCGCCGGTACCTCCACCCGTCGCGCCGCCGCCGGTGCCGCCGCCCATCGCGCCACCGCCGGTGCCGCCGCCCATCGCGCC
>JANODF010000736.1:0-2794 GCA_031412555.1 Archangium sp.
GATGCCGCGGTACTTCTTCGGGACGGTGAGATCGTCTTCCTGGAAGTAGAGCCCCGGCTCGACGGTGAGCACCATGCCCGGCTGCAGCGGGCCGTAGCGGTAGACCTCTTGCCGCGCCTTCGCGCAGTCGTGCACGTCGAGACCCAGCATGTGGCTCACGTTGTGGAGCGAGTAGCGCTTGTAGAACTGCTTCTCGTCGGCGAGCGCTTCTTCAGCGGTCACTTTCAAGATGCCCAGCTTCACCAGGCCCTCGGCCAGCACGCGCATCGCCCGGCGGTTGGGCTCCATGAAGTCGTTGCCCGGTTTCACGGCCGCGAAGGCCGCCTGCTGCGCGGCCCAGACCAGCTCGTAGATCTCGCGCTGCTCTTTCGAGAACTTCCCGCTGAGGGGCAACGTGCGCGTGATGTCGGCCGTGTACAGCGCGTGGCCTTCGACCCCGGCGTCGAGCAGCAGCAGGTCCTGCTTGCGCAGCGCTCCGTCGTTGTTGGTCCAGTGGAGGATGCAGGCGTGTGAGCCCGACGCGGCGATGGTGCCGTAGCCGACGTCGTTGCCCTCGAGGCGCGCGCGGAAGCCGAAGTGCCCTTCGACTTCACGCTCGCTCTTCGCCTTGCCCATCGCGCGAATCACGTCTTCGAAGCCGCGCCGGGTGGAGTCGATCACCTTCTTGAGCTCAGCCACTTCGATGGCGTCTTTGCACAGGCGCAGCTCGCTCAAGGCGGTGGCGAGCTCTTTGTCGACGGGCCGTTCATGAGACGGGCTGCGCAGCGCATCGACCGAAGCGGACACGCCTCGCAGCACGCGGGAGAGCGGGTACTTCTCCAGGAACTTCGGCAGCTCGGGCAGGCCACGCGCCACCTCGACGTCGAAGTACGCGCAGCTCTGCGTCACGCCGAACCGCGGGCCGACCCAGAGCTCGCCCTTCTTGCGGTCGGTGTAGAAAGTGTCGCTGCTGCGGCCGGGGTTGGGCTCGACGAACAAGTGCGCGTCGTGGCCCACAGCGCGCGGCACCATCACCAGCACACAGTCGGGCTCGAGGTTGCCGGTGAGCCAGAAGAAGTCGCTGCCGGCGCGGAAGCGGAAGTGCGTGTCGTTCGCGCGCACCTGCTCGTGGCCGGTGGGGATGATGAGCACCTCGCCGGGGAACTTCTTCGAGAGCGCCTCGCGCCGCGAACGGAATGCCTTCGCGTGACGATGCGCTTTCGGCAACGCCTCCGACTGGGGCTTCCAGTCCTTCATCATGAAGGCCAGCAGCGCCGGCGGGTTCACGGAGTCCTGCTTCGGTTTCACGGGGGTCTTGGCGTCTTTGAGAAACGTCATGGCAGCTCTGCTTGATAGCCCGTCAGGCGGGGTAGCGCACGGCCCGCTAGGTCAATCAGGCACGATGACTTCGATGGTCTCGATGCAGCACATCAGCCTCCGGCGCGCACGGCCCCCATCACCGCTGACACTGCGACCTCTCCCCGAAGCACGCGGGGGCCCATCGACACCGGTTGAAAGCCGTTCTTCGAGAAGAGCTCCACCTCGAAGGGCACCCAGCCGCCGTCAGGGCCGATGGCCAGTACCACGTGGTGGGTGGAAGGCACGGGCCGCAGCGGGGTGGTGGTGTGCGGGTGGGGGATGAGCCGGACCGAATCTCGCGGCGCCCAGGTGGACAGCTCGTCTTCCACGAAGGGCTTGAGCCGTTCGCGGATCTCCAGCGAGGGGCGAATGGTGTCGCAGGCCTGCTCGAGACCGAGCTCGATGAGCCCGTCGAGGAATTCCTGCGCGAGGACCTTCGAGTCGAAATAGCTCTTCTCGACGCGCGCCGCGTTCACCAGCACCACGCGGTCGACGCCGAGTGACGCGACCGCGGGGATGACGCGCTTGAGCGCCTTGGGGCGGGGCACGGCGAGCACGAGCGATACGCCCGCTCGCGGAGGCGGGGCTTCGCTCACCTTCACCTGGAGCACCAGGGCTTGTTCGTCGCGGGAGATCACCTCGGCGGTGCCCATCAAGCCGCCCAGCACTCCGACCTTGAGGGTCTGCCCGGCTTGCACGCGCAACACCTCGCGGGCGTGTTCGAGGCGACGGCCTGCGAGGCGGGCGATGCCGTTTTCATCGACTTCGCCGGGTTGGAGCAGCAGCAGATTCACAGCCGAGCCAACCGATCTTTCGCCGGGGTGAACGTCGGCCAGCGCTTCACCACGTCGGCCACCTTCAGCTTTGCGGCGGCGGGATCACCTTCGGCGAGGGCTTCTCCCCACGCGCGCAGAAGTACCTCTTCGACTTTGAGTTCGCTGAGCCCAGGGGGCACGGGCTTGTGGAGTTCCTTGAGCACCAGCTGCGCGATCGGCAGGCGGCCGTTCCATTCATTCTTGATGGTGGCGGCGCCGATCATCGCGTCGGGTGTGGCGATCATGCGGGCCACGATCTTCAGCTTGCCCCGCAGCTTGACGATCGTGCCGGTCACCACGTGGCTGGCGCCTTTGATCTTTCCCCAGTTCTTCGAGTCGAGATCGTCTTCGGTGCGAAGGGGGACTCCGGCGGCTTTGAGATCGGCTTCCACCAGGCTGGCAAAGGCGCGGCCGAGGTGCGCGTCGGAGGGGTCGTCACTCGCCACCTCGAAAGGCGCGACGACGATCATCGGCTCGGCGGCGAGGAGGAGAGCGACGACCAGGGGAGTCATGAGCGCGAGATATAGCTCGAACGGCCCCTCACCCCGACCCCAGACTTGATTCGGGATCGGTCGCCCACGCTCTCAAACGAGGCGAACGCTTTCGTGGGTAGGGCACAGCCGGCTTTTCCGCCTCGCGGC
>JANODF010000737.1:0-3886 GCA_031412555.1 Archangium sp.
CAACTTCTCAGCGCCCTGCAGGAACAAGGAGCGCTGCTTCTGCATCTCCTCGGCCTTCTTCTTCCCCATCGCGCGGCGAAGAATGTCTGCGCCACCCAGTGAGAAGCCGCCCAGGGCCTGGGCGATCTGCATCACCTGCTCCTGGTAGACGATGACGCCGTAGGTGTCCTTGAGCGAGGGCTCGAGGCTGGGGTGCGGGAAGGTGACCTTCTCCTTGCCGTGTTTCCGGTCGATGTAGACGTCGACCATGGTGCGGCCGTCTTCGAGCTTCTGATCGAGGGGACCTGGCCGGTAGAGCGCGCCGGCGGCGATCACGTCTTCGAAGCACGACGGTTTCATCTTCATCACCATTTCGGTGAAGCCCGATGACTCCATCTGGAAGACGCCGGCCGTGTCGCCCGCGCTGATCAGCTCGAAGGTGCGCGGGTCGTCGATCGGAATGGTCTCGCGCGTCAGCTGCTTGTCAGCCGGCAGCTTGCGGTTGACCAGGTTGATCGCGTTCTGAATGACGGTGAGCGTCTTGAGCCCGAGGAAGTCGAACTTCACCAGGCCCGCGGCTTCCACCTCGTCCTTGGCGAACTGGGTGACCAGGGTGGTTTCACCCGACGGCCGGTAGATCGGCACGTACTCCCAGAGCGGCTTATCGGCGATCACCACGCCGGCCGCGTGCATGCCGGCCTGGCGGTTGAGCCCCTCGAGGGCCATGGCCACCTCGAGCACGTCTTTGCTGGTGATGACCTTCCCATCGACCTCGGCGAACTGCACCGGGTTGTCGATCATGTCCTTGAGGCGCGGCTCGGCGACCATCTCCTTCTCGGGGTCGCCGAAGATGGCCTGCTTCAAAGTGATGCCGAGGATCTCAGGCACCAGCTTCGCCAGGCGATCGCCTTCGGAGAACGGCAAGCCGTACACTCGGCACACGTCGCGCAGCACGCTCTTGGCCTTGAGCTGACCGAAGGTGATGATCTGGCCGACGTTGTTGTGGCCGTACTTCTCCTGCACGTAGGTGATCACCTCGTCGCGGCGGTCCTGGCAGAAGTCGATGTCGAAGTCGGGCATCGACACGCGCTCGGGGTTCAGGAAACGCTCGAACAGCAGGTTGTACGGAATCGGGTCGAGGTCGGTGATGCGCAGCGCCCACGCGACGATCGAGCCTGCACCTGAACCACGGCCCGGCCCCACGGGGATGCCGGCTTCCTTCGCCCAGTTGATGAAGTCCTGAACGATGAGGAAGTAGCCGGCAAAGCCCATCTTGTTGATGACCGCGGTCTCCATCTCGAGCCGCTGCATGTAGAGGTCTTTGTCGACCGGATAGCTGAGTTCGGTGAACCGTTTCTCGAGCCCCTTCTTCGACAACGCCGCCATGAACGAGTCGGGCGAGTAGCCGTCGGGCACCTTGAAGGTGGGCAGCATCGGCTTGGCGAGGATGCTGTACTCCTCGACCATGTCGCTGATGCGCATGGTGTTGGAGACCGCGTCAGGCACGTCTGAAAAATACGCCTGCATCTCCTCGGGCCCGCACACGTAGAGCTTGTCGGTGCTGTGCCGCATGCGCTTGCTGTCGGTGAGCGTCTTGCCCGACGCGATGCACATGAGCAGCTCGTGCGCGCGCGCGTCTTCTTGCTTGATGTAGTGCGCGTCGGCGGTGGCCACCAACGGGATCTCGAGATCGCGCGAGAGCTGCTTCAGGTTCTCGTTGGCCTTGTTCTGCTCCTCCATGCCGTTCCACTGCACTTCGAGGAAGAAGTGGCCCGGCTCGAAGATCTCTTTGTATTCGAGGGCCGCGCGCTTCGCGTGATCCATGTCGCCGCGAAAGGCTGCGCTGGTGACTTCACCACCGAGGCACGCGGTGAGACCGACCAGGCCCTTGCTGTGATCCTTGAGCACCTGCTTGTCGATGCGCGGGTGGTAATAAAACCCATCGAGGTAGCCCATCGACGAGAGGTAGCGGAGGTTCTGGTAGCCCTCTTTGTTCTTCGCCAGGAGGATCAGGTGATTGGCGATCTTCTCGGTGCGATCCGCCCTGCCCTTGGGCCCTGCGACGTAGGCCTCCAGCCCGATGATGGGCTTGAGCGAGGCCTCCTTGGCCTTCTTGTAGAAGTCGACCGCGCCGAACATGTTGCCGTGATCCGTCACCGCGACCGACTTCATCCCCTTCGCCGTGACCGTCTTGATCAGGTCCTTCATGCGGATCGCTCCGTCGAGGAGCGAATAGAGGGTGTGCAGGTGAAGATGCGTAAACGACATTGATTTTCCCCTCGGCGGGACGGCAGGCGCTGAACGCTCTTTCACCACCGATCTGAGGAGAGGATCAACGGGCTATTTGGAGGCACCACAGGCCCTAAGCGACCGCTTCGACGGCGCCACCAAAATAGCGGCCAATCGACTCGAGGCTCGCAGCGGGAAAAGCGCCGATGAGCTGCTCGGCTTGCTGGCGAAACTCGCGGCGCAGGTGGTCAGGGGCGCGCAACGACCACTCCACGGCGCTGACCAGGGAGAGCGCGGTGGTGACGTTGGCCGCCGGGCTTCCGCGCGATGGCAGGTGGTTCAAGGCGACCGCTTCGATCAACGAAGCAGGCAGATTCCAGCGGGCGAGCAGCTGGGCCCCGATGGTGGCCGCCGTACAACCGAGCCGCTCTTCCTGCGCCACCCAGGGGAGCACGCCGGCTTCGGTGCGGCGATCGATGGCGATGGCATCGACCGGCAACCGGGCGATCACCAGCAACTGCCCCACGTCGGCCAGGATGCCCGCCACGAAGGCCTGCTCGGCGAGCATCGAGCGGCCCAGCAATTCACGCATGGCGTACGCGCGCAACAACGCTTCGTGCTGAAGGAGCAGCGCCCGTTTGCCGCGCGCCAAGCCCTCGAAGACCTCGACGGTGAGCACCAGGTTCTTGAGCGGCATGATGCCCAGGTAGCGCACCGTCTCGCGCACCGACGACACGCGCCGGGGCAACCCGAAGTAGGCCGAGTTGATGATGCGCAGCACGGCGGCGGTGATGGCGGGATCACGCTCGACCACCGCGGCCACCGCATCCATCGAGACCTCGGGGTCCTGCGCCATCGCAGAGAGCCTCGAATAGGTCGCCGGCAACGGGGGCAGATCACCCAGCTGGCCGACCACCACCTTGAGGCGTTCGGAGGCGAACGCGTCGATCACCGTGGCCGTGCGCTCCACCAGATCGAAGATCTGCGCGGGCAGGATCGGCTTGCGCATCACCTGGTGACTGAGGGCTTGCAGTCGGCTCACCACTTCGGGTTTCAGGTCGGGGGCCGCCAACACGGTGCGGGTCACGCGGGGGAACCGTTGTTTGAACTCGCCGAGCAAGGCGTCCACCCCGGGCAGCGAGGCTTCGCAGATCAGCGCATCGATTTCTTCCGCCGCCGCCAGGGCCTCCGAGGCCTCGCGCACCAGGCGGAGCTCCCACGCGTTGGCGAAGCTCCGCAACGAGCGGCGCATGCCCTCGGCCACCTGCTCATCGGACTGCACGACCATCACCCGGCGCACGTCGCTGACGATTGCAGGTGGCGGGCCGAAGCAGACCCCGCGCGATCAGGTGACTCGGGCGGAGTCGCAGCTGACCTTGAGGTCCAGGTGGACACTCCTTCGGTGTGACCTCGAGAGCCGAGGATGACCCATGCGACCTGGTCCGCGGGGCTCTGGAACACGACGGTGGCACCTTCGGCGCCGGTCAGTGCCGGGTTGGCTCCGACGCCCGCACCCCCGGCGCCGTGGCAGGCCGCACAGTTGGTGCCGTAGATCTCGGCGCCGGCCTCGAACGCCCCGAGCTCGGTCGGCGTCGGCGTGTCGAGCGTGAGCATGTAGACCGCTGCCCAGATCGGCAGCAGGGCGAGGACGGGGATGGCCCAGAACGGGACCTTCTGG
>JANODF010000738.1:0-9591 GCA_031412555.1 Archangium sp.
CCAGGTGCTTGAGCATCCGCCGAGCCTTGCACACCGGTCCTCTTGAGACCTGGCTCGCGCAACAGGTTGCCCTGTCCCCTCACCCCAACCCTCTCCCCGGAGGGGAGAGGGAGCGCACTGTGGGAACGACGAAAGCCGACGGACCCATGCGGGTTCGTCGGCTCGTCATGACCTGCTGCCCAGCGAAATTACTTCGCGGCGGGCGCGGCGAGCGTCTTCGAAGCCGCGTGCGCCAGGCGGCCGATGCGGCGGCTCGCGTTCTTCGAGTGCAGCACGCCCTTGGTCGCGGCCTTGTCGAGCGCGGCGCTGGCGGCGGAAACGGCGATCTTCGCCTTCGCAGGATCACCAGCGGCGATAGCGGCGCGGGCGGCCTTGATGGCGGTCTTCACGCCGGTCTTCACGGCAGAGTTGCGGGCGTTACGCTTGATTGACTGGCGGTTGCGCTTGACGGCGGACTTGGTGTTGGCCACGGAACGGCTCCTTGAATCGAAAATGTGAGGGCGGAAGGCAAACGCCCTCTTGAAAGATCAGTGAGGAAGGCCGCGCCTTATCGGCCCCTCTCGGATGGGTCAAGTGGATCAGCCCTTCGCCTTCGAGGCTTTCTCCTCAGCCTTCGCCTGATCCCACAGTCCATTCATCTGATCGAGCGAGGCTTCCCCGAAGGGCACCCCCTGCTTCTCCAGCCCCTTTTCCACCACGTGGAACCGGGTGGTGAAGCGCCGGTTGGCCGCCCGCATCGCGTCTTCGGGGGCGATGTTGAGGTGCCGGGCCAGGTTGGCCAGAGCGAAGAACACGTCACCCAGCTCGTGCTCCATGGCCGCCTTGTCCTTGCTGGCCATCGCCTCCTCCAACTCGCCCAGCTCTTCCTGGACCTTCTCCTTCACCCCGCTCACGTCGGGCCAGTCGAAGCCGATGCGCGAAGCCTTCTCGGTCAGCCGCTCGGCCCGCTGCAGCCCGGGGGCGTCCTTCGGCACGCCGTCGAGCACGCTTCCGACATGCCCGTTCTTCTTCTTGCGCTCTTCGGCCTTGAGGCGCGCCCAGTTCTCCAGCACCTGGGTCGAGGTGTTCGCCGCCCCGTCGCCAAACACGTGGGGGTGCCGGCGCTCCAGCTTGTCGGCGATGGCGTTGGCCACCTGGCTCAGGTCGAACTGCTTCTGCTCGGAGGCCAGCTGGGCGTGAAAGACGATCTGGAACAGCAGGTCGCCCAACTCCTCGGCCAGCGGGCTCCAGGGACCGCCTTCCGAGACCCGGTCCATCTCCTCCAGCACCTCGTACGCCTCCTCGATGAGGTAGGGCCGAAGTGACTTCAGGTCCTGCTCCCGGTCCCACGGACAGCCGCCCGGCGCCCGGAGGCGCTGCATGATGGTGGCGAGCCGCTCCACTGCGTTGCCGATGTCACCCATGCGCGCCGTCTAACCCACCCCTCGTCGAAGTGCTCGCGACCGCTGAATTCCAAGGGTAGGCTGCGCGCGCCCCCCGATGAGAAATTTCGCGTGCTTCCTCGCCTTCGCGTGGCTGATTCCGACAACGGCATTCGCCCAGGTCGATCTCGTCGATCCCGACACCGCTCCCGCCAAGAAAAAAGCGCGCGCGCAGCAGGAGCCGGTCGAAGACGGTCTGGGTGAACCCGATGCACCGGGCTCGACCGAGACGGTGGCTGACGATCCAGAAGACGGCACGCTCGTCGCGCCGCCCACCACCAAGAAGCCCCCGAAGAAGACCGCGAAGGAGCTGCTCAAGGAGCAGCAGGAGCAACAGCTCAAGGCCGAGCCGGCCCCGAAAAAAGAGCCGCCGCCCATGGTGGTGAAGACCATCTCCGACTCCGACTTGAACGCGGTCTGGCTCAAGTGGCGGCAGGCCAACGCCTCTCGAAACGCCCAGGCCGAGCAGGCCGCACGCAAAGAGCTGCTGGCCATGCGCAGCCTGGTGGGCTCCAGCAACATGGAGCTGTGGGCGGTCGGCATGTTGCGCGCCGCGCAGGCGTGGGAAGCGGCAGGCGACAGTGGGGCGGCCGTGGAGATCGCGGTGAGCGCCGCCGAGCTCGCGCCCGAACTCCCCGCCACCTGGTTCCTGCTCACCCGGCTGTACTTCTCGTCGGACCCCAGCGGCATTCCCCGCTACGTGATGTCGCTGCAGAAGGGCCTCGCCGCCTCGTTGAGCGACTCGCGCTACCTGCGCCCGATGATCGCCGACTTCGTCACCATCGCGATGCTGGCCTACCTCGCCACCTGCATCGTGGTGATGCTCGTGCTGCTCCTGCGCCGCGGGTACTACTTCCTCTACGACTTCCACTTCTTCTTCCCCCGCGCGGCCGCTCGCTGGCAGACCTCGGCCCTGGCGATTCTGCTGCTCTCGCTGCCCATCGTCTTCCGCATGGGCGTGGCGCCTTCGTTGCTGGCCTTCTTCGCGGCGATCACCATGTACCTCTCGGTGCGTGAGCGCGTGCTGGCCGCGGTGTTGATTGGCTCCCTGGGCCTGGTGCCCCTCATCGGAGGCTTCGTGGTGGAGCACACCGCCTTCGCCGAAACCGCCGCCGAAGATCTCTACCGCATCGAGCGGGGTGGCCCGAACATCGAGCCGCTGGTGCAGCGCTACGAGAAGCTCGCCGCTGAAGACAAGGTGGGCTTCGCCGAACGGTTCGTGCTCGGCCACTTCCACCTGAACCGCGGTCACCTCGAGCAGGCGGTCAGCCACCTCAAGCTCGCCCTCGCGCTTCGCCCGGAAGACGTGCCCGGCCGGCTGGCCCTGGCCAAGGCGTTCTTCCTCCAGGGTGATCTGGAGAACTCCCGTTCGATCCTCGAGGCGCTCAAGGCCACCTCACCCAGCGCGGTCTCGTTGCTCGACCTGAGCCGGGTGTACCAGCGCCGCGTGCAGGTCTACGGCGACTCGAACGCCGGTGAAATCGACAAGGCGAACTCGAACCTGATGGAGGCCCGCCAGCTCGATCCGTCGCTGCCTTCCATCTCGTCCGAAGATCCGTTCCCCAAGGAGATCATCGGCAACGATCGCCTCAAGACCTTGCCCCTCGCGCCGGTCGACCTGCTGGCCCTCGCCAGGAGCGAGGTGGCCGCCGCCCGCGTGCGCAGCCAGCTCTCGCAGATGCTGGTGGGCGACGTGCCTTCGTGGGTGGCCGCTTTCTACCCCGCGCTGGTGGCTGGCCTGCTGCTGGCTTTTGGTTTCCTGGGCAAGTCGCTCGAGGCCGCCAAGGTCTGCAATCGGTGTGGCCGCCCGGTGAGCCGCCGCGGCGATCCCGACGTCTCCGCCGGCAGCCCGATGTGCACGCAGTGCGTGAACGTGTTCGCCAAGAAGAACGTGGTCGCGCCTTCGGTGAAGGTGCGCAAGCAGCTCGAGGTCGCCCGCTACGAGAGCCAGCTGGAGCGCGCCTCCACCATCCTGGGCGTGCTCTGGTCGGGCATGGGCCACGTGTTCTCCGGTGCCCCGGTGCGCGGCGCCGTCTACGGCTACCTGTTCGTGCTGGCCATCACCGGCGTGGTGCTGCGCGCCGGCGTGGTGAGGCCTCCGTTCGAAGGCATTCCCATGGGCGTGCGCCTGGTGCCGCTCGTGTTGCTCTTCCTCATCGTCTACCCCGTGTCGCTGCTGCGCCTGCGACGGAGCCGGAGCTGACATGGCGCTCAAGGGAACACTCAAAGACTTCGGGATCGCCGACATCCTCCAGCTGATTGGTCAGCAGCAGAAGACCGGCGCGTTGGTGCTCACCCAGAAGCAGGACACGGTGGCCGTCACCTTCAAAGACGGCAACATCGTTCGCGCCGAGACCACCAGCCGCAACCGCAAGGATCTGATCGGCTCGATGCTGGTGGCCGCCTCGCTGGTGACCGAACAGCAGCTCGAGTTCGCCCTCGAGACCCAGAAACGCACGCTGCAACGCCTGGGCGACGTGCTGGTCAGCCAGGGCGTGCTCACCGAGCAGAAGTTCAAGTCGATGGTGCAGCTGCAGACCAGCGAGACGCTCTTCAAGCTCTTCGCGTGGAAGGCCGGCACCTACGAGTTCGAGCAGAAAGACGTGGAGACCGAAAACACGCTGACCCCGCTGCGCGCGGAGTCGGTGCTGATGGAGGGTTTCCGCCGCGTCGACGAGTGGCCGGTGGTGCGCAAACGCATCACCAGCCTGCAGATGACCTTCGAGAAGTTGAAGGAGCTGCCTCCCGAAGAGCTCAAGAAAGACGACTTCGACGCCGCCCTCGACGACGCGTTCGCCGAGGAGAAGAAGAGCGTCAACAAGGGCGAGTTCAAGTCGGTCGGTGAGAACGAGCGCATTTGTTACAACCTCATCGCCGCCGGCCGCACCGTGCAGCGGATCATCGAGCTGTCGGCGCTGGGCGAGTTCGAGACGGCCAAGGCGCTCTGCAACCTGATCAACCTCGAGTACGCGCGCGGCGTGCCCCCGGCGGGCAAGGGCGGCGACGACTTCGAGAGCGAAGGGCGCACCTCGGCGGTGATGGGCGTCATCGGCCGCATCGCCGTCACCATGGTGGTGGTGGGCGCGCTGCTCTTCGTGGGCACCCGCATCGACTTCGGCGCCATGAAGCTGGGGGGCTCGAACGCCACCACCTACACGGACCCCGCGGCCCAGCGGTTTGCCAGCCAGCAGCAGATGTCGCGGGTCAGCGTGGCCATCGATTTGTTCAAGCTGGAAAAGGGCTCGCTGCCCATCGGCCTCAACGAGCTGGTCGAGCTCGAGCTGCTCAGCGCCGACGACCTGCACTTCCCCTGGCGGGAGCCCTATTTCTACCGCCGCGGAGATGATGGGACGTACGTGCTCCTGCCTCCCCTTCGCTAGCCAGCCCGTCCTTGCGCTGGGGCCGTTGGTCCGCTAAGCGGCCGTGAACACCCGACCTGTACCCCTCCGCGGGCCGTGGTGAAGCAAACCCTCGGAGCGGGAGAGAACCACAATGATCCAGGTCGAAAAGAAGACTGAGTTGGTGACGAAGTTCCGCACCCACGAGAAGGACACCGGCTCGCCTGAAGTCCAGGTCGCCATCCTCTCGGAGCGCATCACCGAGCTGACCGAGCACTTCAAGACGCACAAGAAGGACCACCACAGCCGCCGTGGTCTGCTCAAGATGGTCAGCCAGCGCCGCCGCCTGCTCGACTACCTCAAGTCGAAGGACTTGAACCGCTACAAGAAGTTGATCGACAGCCTCGGCATCCGCAAGTGACAACGAGCTGAACGGAGGGGCGCTGGGGTTTGAATCCAGCGCCCTTCTTCGTATTGAGCAGTTCGCTTCAAAGCAGCACCCATCGCGGCCTGACGCGGTGGATTACCCAACGGCGCGACGGGATGAGCCCTTTCGCGTTTTGATTTTCTGTTCGGGAGTTCCGACCGCTTCGGGATTCGCGATCAGGTGATCAAAACGCAGCCCGCCTCGAAGCGCCAACTACGCAAGAGAGCTGAGTTCAAAAATGGCAATGATTCGAAAGACCGTGAAGGTTGGCGAGCGCGATCTCATCATCGAGACCGGTCGCATGGCGAAGCAGGCAGACGGTGCGATCGTGCTCCGCTACGGCGACACGATGCTCCTCGCGACCTCCGTGAGCGCGCGCGAGAAGAAGGACATCGACTTCATGCCGCTGACCGTCGAGTACAAGGAGACGTTCGCCGCGGCCGGCCGCATCCCCGGTGGTTATTTCCGCCGCGAGGGTCGCCTCACCGAGAAGGAGACGCTCACCTGCCGCATCGTCGACCGCGCCTGCCGCCCCCTGTTCCCCGAGGGCTACGCGTACGAGACCCAGGTGCTCGTCAGCGTGATGAGCTTCGACAAGAACGCCGAGCCTGACGTGCTCGCGCTCTGCGCCGCTTCGGCGTCGCTGGCCGTCTCCGACATTCCCTTCGACGGCCCCATCGCGTGCGTGCGCGTCGGCCGCATCGACGGCAAGTTGATCGTCAACCCCGACTTCGCCCAGCGCGCGAAGAGCGATCTGGACCTGGTGGTCGCCGCCTCCAAGGCCGCGATCGTGATGGTCGAGGGTGGTGGTGACGAGATCCTCGAGGCCGACATGGTCCTCGCGCTCGACTTCGGCATGGCGTCTTGCCAACCGATCATCGCGGCGATCGCCGAGCTGCGCGCCGAGCTGGGCGTGAAGACCCGCGAGTTCGACAAGATCGTGAAGTACGACGAGGCGCTCAAGGCCAAGTGCAAGACCATCGCGTGGGCCGGCATCACCAAGGGCTACGCCATCGTCGAGAAGCACGAGCGGTACGGCTTCTTGAAGGCCAACCGCAAGGAGCTCGAGGCGGCCCTCAAGAAGGAGATGGGCGACGGCTACACCGCGCTCGTCGAGAAGCACGTCAAGGGCATCTACGAAGACCTCAAGTACGAATACATGCGCGACCTGACCTGCGGCGGTGGCCGCATCGGTGGCCGCCCGCACGACAAGGTGCGCGCGGTCAGCTGCGAGATTTCGCCGCTGCCCCGTACCCACGGCTCGGCGATCTTCCAGCGTGGTGAGACCCAGGCGCTCGTCACGGCCACCCTCGGCACCGGCGAAGACGACCAGCGCATCGAGACGCTCGCGGGCGACATCAGCAAGACGTTCATGCTGCACTACAACTTCCCCCCGTTCTCCGTGAACGAGACCAAGCCGCTGCGCGGCCCCGGTCGTCGTGAAATCGGCCACGGCGCGCTCGCTGAACGCGCGCTCAAGAACATGCTGCCCGACAAGCTGTCCTTCCCCTACGTCGTGCGCGTGGTCTCGGACATTCTCGAGAGCAACGGCAGCTCGTCGATGGCGTCGGTCTGCGGCGGCACCCTGGCGATGATGGATGCCGGCGTTCCGATCAAGTCGCCGGTCGCGGGCATCGCGATGGGCCTGGTGAAGGAAGGCGACAAGATCGCCATCCTCTCCGACATCCTCGGTGACGAAGATCACCTGGGCGACATGGACTTCAAGGTCTGCGGCACCGCCAAGGGCATCACCGCCGTGCAGATGGACATCAAGATCACCGGCATCACCACGGCGATCATGCTCAAGGCGATGGAGCAGGCGAAGATCGGCCGTCTGTCGATCCTCGAGACGATGCTCCAGACGCTGCCCACTCCCCGCAAGGAGATCAGCCAGTACGCCCCGCGCATCACGAGCATCATGATCCGCCCGGAGTACATCAAGAACGTCATCGGCCCCGGCGGCAAGGTGATCAAGGACATCATCGCGCGCACCGGCTGCTCGGTGAACATCGACGACACGGGCAAGGTGGACATCGCCTCGGCCGACGGCGACGCAGTGAAGGCCGCCATCTCGATGATCCAGGCGCTCACCCGTGAGGCCGAGGTTGGCAAGATCTACCTGGGCACGGTTCGCAAGATCGTCGAGTTCGGCGCCTTCGTGGAACTGTTCCCCGGCACCGACGGCCTCATCCACATCTCGGAGCTCGCCGACAAGCGGGTGAAGACGGTGGACGAGATCGTGAAGGAAGGCGACGAGGTGATGGTGAAGGTCATCTCGATCGACTCGGGCGGCAAGATTCGCCTGAGCCGCAAGCAGGCGCTCGCCGAGCGTTCTGCCGCCGCGGGCTCGCCGCCCCCGGCTGAGGCGCCTGCTCAGCAGAAGCCCACCACCCAGGCTTGAGTTGACTGAGGTCCCCTCTCCCTCTGGGAGAGGGTCAGGGTGAGGGCCTCGAAACCGCCTCTTCTCCACTTCGGAGAAGGGGCGTTTTCATGTGTGGGTGCCGTACACGGAAGGCCCCTCACCCCCGACCCTCTCCCCGCTTCGCAGGGCGAGGGGGACAATCTGCGGTAGATCCACCCCCTCCGCCGTGCGTTGAAGCCCACCTCCGTGTCCACCACGCGCCACCTCGAAGGAGTCAGCCGCTTTTTCGGCGCCTTCCGCTGGGCGTTCATGCCCCTGGGCCTCTTCGCGCTGGTCGCCGTCGGGGTGCACGCCGCGGCCGACGTGGTCGACGACAAGATCCTCCGCGCGGTCGAGGCGCTCGACGTGTTCTTCGACGGGCTCTTCGCCCAGTACGAGTCGACCGCGGCCTGGGTGAACAAGATCGACTCGCGTGAGCGCACGCTCTTCGCCCGAGGCTTCGCGCTCGCCTGGGAGCTCGCCGTCGACGCGTTCATCGCGCTGCCCGCCCTCGGCTACGACGAGCTCGACGACAAAGAGCGCAAGTTCTCCCTCATCAAGGAGACCTGGCGAACGCTGCTGCATCGGGTCAACCAACAACCGACGCCCATGCGCCTGGTTCGCCCCTTCGTCACCACCGTCTTCGTGTTCGGAGGCGCCTACGCCGTCTCGCGCCTGGTGGAGTCGACGCTCTTCGTCGGCCTGGTGGGTGACGTGGCGCCCGCCGATGTCGCGGCTTCGGTCGCCCGCATTCTCGCCGGCACCGCGATGACCATCGTCCTCTTCTCCCATGCGTGGCGCGCGGTGTTGCGTTCGCTGCAACACGCCGACGAAACCTGTATCGCCTCGAAACACCCGTGGATGGCGGGGTGGTGGGGCTCGGTGTTGTCCTTCCCCCTCGCGCTGGCCCTGCTGCTCGAGGCCGAAGCGCTGCTGTCGTTCTTCCGATGAGCGCGACCGCCACCTTTCAGCGCCCGGCGCGAGGCCTGCTCGACTTCATCGGGGCCGCGTTGTGCTTGTGGGCGGCCGCGTATCACACGCCGGTGGGCGCCCTGATTCGTGACCTCGGCGCGCGCGTGTTCTCGACCAGGACGAACACCCGGCCGCTGCTCGCCTACTACACGGGCGGCGTCTACGACGCGCACGAGGTCGAAGCGCCCACGCAGACCGCGTTCGTGCCCGACGTCGAGGTGCTCTCCACCATTCCGCCTGGGCGCGCGATCGGCCGCGGGGTGTTCGCTTCAGCAGCCACGCTCACCGGTGAGCAGCGCGCGACCGTGGATGCGTTGGCCAGGCGGTACAACCTGCCGTTCGCCACTCCGGAAGATGCGGCCATCCTGGTTGAAAAGGCCCGTGTCGATCTCGGCAGCGAAGACGCCGCGGTGCTCGCGGTGTTCGCCGGCTACGACGTGGCCAGCTACGCGGCGCGACGTTCGGGCGCAGAAGGGCGGGAGACCACGCTCGAGGTGCTTGCGGCGCGGCTGCCTCCCACCAGCTCGAAGGCCGTCGCTTCGGCTTCCACCGCGTTGATGCTGGGCACCGCGTATGGATTGTCGTGGCCGGTGGCTCCGGGCACGCGCGTCTCTTCGCCGTTCGGTTGGAGAAACCACCCCACGCTCGGCTACGGCAAGTTCCACACCGGCGTGGATCTCTCGGTGCCCGAAGGCACTCCCGTGAAGGTGGTCGCCAACGGCATCGTGCGCCGCGCGAGTGAAGACGCGGTCAACGGCAAGGTGGTGATCGTCGAGCACGGCCGCGGGGTGGCGACCGCGTACTGTCACAACTCGCACCTGCGGGTGACCACCGGGCAGAGGGTGACCGCGGGCGACATCATCGCGGACTCGGGGACGACGGGCCGCAGCACCGGGCCGCACGTGCACTACCAATTGGAGCTCGGGCACAAGCCGATGGATCCGTTTGCGTTCAGAGGATCGAAGCCCGTGATTCTGGAAGCGGTCGTGGCTCCCGCTCCTCGGCCCAAAGGGGAGTTGAAGAAGGCGTTCG
>JANODF010000739.1:0-5868 GCA_031412555.1 Archangium sp.
AAGCGCTCCGTTGCGGCAGCTGCGGAACGATTGGGAGGCTTCGCTCAGCGTGGTGCTCACCGCCTTCACCCGCGCATCGGCGGCCTGGAAGTGCGCGTTGGCCTGCACGCGCGCGGTTTCTAGATCGGTGAGGGGGGTGGCGTGAACGGTGCGGGGGATAACGCCAAACGACAGCACTGCAGCGCGGAGGTGCATGGAGACTTTCGAGATGGAGGAGGGTGCCCACTGCGGGCGAGCAGCCGTGTGCACTCGCTGTGCCTGATCAGCCGCGCTCGGAGTGCGTGATCGCCGCGCGTCGTCGCGACCACACACCATGGCGCGCAGGACACACGGAGTGCGGCTGAGTTCGCATCGAGAGGGTTGGCTGAAAGAGGGATCGGGCTGCGTCACCGGTCTCTGCTCGGGAGGAACGGTTCCCTCGACTGCTCTCGCAAGGAACGTAAGCTGCCGTGCGTGTTCAAGAAGACCCTGCTCCTCGCCTTCGCGCTGACTGCCTGCGCGCACGTGCCCCCGCCACCGCCGTTGACGGGTCCGGTGATGGGCTACACCACCCGCACCTGGCGAGACCCCGTCGCCAGTGGCCCGATGAAGGCGGTGTTGTTCTTCCCCCCGATGCGGCCGCTCGTGCAGAACCTCGCGCGCCTGGGCCCGTGGTGGGCCGAGGTCGCTCCCAGTGAGACCGTCGCGTTCGGCCGCCACCCGCTGGTGGTGATCTCACACGGTGCCGCGGGCAGTCGTTTCGGTCACCACGATCTCGCGGTCGCCCTCGCGCGGGCCGGCTTCGTGGTGTGCACCATCGAACACCCCGGCGACAACTACGCAGACCAGACCCGGGCCGGCACCGAGAAGGTCTTGCTCGGCCGCGCCTGGCACGTCTCTGCCGCCATCGACGCGCTGCTCGAAGACCCGGTGTTCGGTCAGAGCGTCGATGCCAGCCGCATCGGCGTCGCGGGCTTCTCGGCCGGTGGCTACACCAGCCTGTTGCTCGTCGGCGCGAAGCCCGATTTTTCGCGTTGGGCGGGCTACTGCGCGCGGCACCCCGGCGACGCGGTCTTCTGCAAGTCGCCGCCTCCGAACCTCACGGTGGATGAGAAGCCCACCGCCGATTCGCGGATCCGCGCCGCCTTCGTGATGGCCCCGCTGGGCCTCTTCTTCGGCCCGCGATCGTTGAGCCCGATCAGGACCCCGGTCTCGGTCGTCGTGGCGGAGAAGGACTCAGTGCTGCTTCCGGCGGAGAACGCCGAGGTGGTGCGTGCGGGGTTGCCGTCGATCTCTGCGTTCACCGAGGTTCCGGGCGCCGATCACTACGTCTTCCTCGCGCCTTGTGATGGCGAGGCGAAGTTGTGTGCGGATCCCCCGGGTGTGAACCGGCGGGTGGTGCACCAACAGGTCAATGACTCAGCCGTGAAGTTCTTCGAGGCGAGCCTTCGGTAGGGTGCCTTCGAGGCGAGGTTGAACATCAGACCTTGATGACGGGGAACTCTCCGGTGGCGCGCCGCTTGTCCACCTGCTCCAGGTGTTCGATGTCCTGGCGAATGCGCACCCACTCCGTCGGAGGAATGGCGAGGAACGTCTCCACCGCCTTCGGATCGAACTGCGATCCCGCCAGCCGGCCGATCTCCATGATCGCCACCTCGAGCGTGCTGCCCTTGCGGTACGGGCGATCACTGCAGATCGCATCCATCGTGTCGGCGATGCAGAACAGCCGCGCCCCGATGGTGATCTCTTCGCCCTTGAGGCCCCGCGGGTAGCCCTGGCCGTTCCACTTCTCCTGGTGCTGAAAGACGATGTCCGCCGCGGGCTGCAGATACGGAATGTTCGCCAGCATGCGGTAGCCCAGCTCGGGGTGCTTCTTCATCTCCACCCACTCCTCCGGAGTGAGCGGGCCCGGCTTGAGCAGGATCGCGTCGCGTACGCCGATCTTCCCGATGTCGTGCAGCAGCGCGCCCTGCTCGATCTGCACCAGTTGCTCACCGGAGATCCCCATCGCCTCGGCGATGCGCCGGGTGAAACGGGCCACGCGCCACGAGTGCCACTGGGTCTCGGTGTCTCGATAGTCGAGCGCCCTGATCATGCCCTCGAGCAGGCCCGTGGTGCGTTCGGTGACTTGCTGCTCCAGCGTGGCGTTGAGCGCGGTCAGCTGCGCGTTGCGATCGTTCACCTCGCGGGTCAGCCGTTTGTTGTCCTGAATGAGCCGGTGGTACTCGACCGCCTGGGTGATGGCCGAACGCAGCTCGTTGAGGCCCCACGGCTTGCCCAGCAGCTTGAAGACTTCCCCTTCGTTGACCGCCTTCATCGCCACCTTGAAGTCGTTGGCGGCGGTGATCAGCAGGCGTACCGCTTCGGGCCGGGTGGCGCGCAGGGCATGCAGCAGTTCGACCCCCGACATGTGCGGCATCATGAAGTCGGTGATGATCAGGTCGAAGGCCGTCTCCTTCACCGCCTCGCGCGGGTCGGTATGGGAGAGCACCTCGAACCCCATCGATCTCACGACTTTGGAGAGCGCTTCGGTGATCGAGGGATCGTCGTCGACCACCAGGAAGCGCTCGACCGGGGGGGGGCTATTCGGTGCAGACATGAGGTCGCAGGACCATAGCGGCAGTTCCCTTCCGGTACGGGTGCGATGAAGGCACACATGCGTTTCCGAGCGGGAGAGGGGGGAAAAGTTCTCGCCGGACGGATCTGCTCGCGTACCATTTCGACATCTATGGCGAGAGCTGGACCCGCAGGGGGCGCGCGGAACGAGAAAAAGTCAGAAGGTGTGACTGATGGTCCCGTGCCGGTGGTCGTGATGGGGCTTGGTTTCATTGGGCAGGAGATCGCCCGAGCCGCGCTTCAATCCGAAGAACTCGAGTTGATCGGCGCCGTCGACAAGTCACCGTCGCTCGCCGGTAAAAAACTCTCCGACGTGCTGGGCATGCCTGCCGGCACCTTCAAGATCAGCTCGACGCTGGCGCAAGCCTTGGGGCGCAGACAAGGCGTGGTGTTGTTGCACGCCACCGGCTCCAAGCTTCCCGCGGTGACCGACCAGGTGCTCGAGGCGCTCGCGCTGGGCATGCACGTGGTCAGCACCTGCGAAGAGCTCTCCTTCCCCTGGTTCAACCACGCTGCGCTCGCCGACAAGATCGATCGCGCGGCGCAGAAGGCGGGGACCACGGTGCTCGGTACCGGCATCAACCCCGGCTTCGTGATGGATCGCCTGGTCTCCACCCTGGGCCAGCTGTGCGGCCCTATTCGCCACGCGAAGGTCTCGCGGGTGGTCGACGCGCGCCAACGTCGGCCGGGTCTGCAGCGCAAGGTCGGCGCGGGGCTCACCGAAGACGAGTTCTTCGCGCTGGTGGACAAAGATCTGGTCGGCCACGTGGGCCTGGTCGAGTCGGCCGCGTTGTGTGCGCTCGGCCTGGGCATCGACTGCGACGACTACGAAGAAGAGCTGACCCCGGTCTTCGCCGAAGAAGAGATCACCGGCGGCGCGTTCCCCGTGAAGAAGGGCCGGGTGGCCGGCATTCACCAGGTCGCCATTGGCCTCGCCGATGGGCAGGAGCGGGTGCGCCTCGAGCTGACCATCGCCGTCGGAGCCGACGAGCCGGGCGACTTCATCGAGCTCGACGCCGATCCTCCGGTGCGCATGTCGATCCCCGGCGGGTTGTCCGGCGATCGCGCGACCGCAAACCTCGTCGTCAATGCCGCGCCGCGGGTCTCTGCCGCCCAGCCCGGCCTGCTCACCGTGTTGGAGTTGCCCGCAGCCCGCTGATTTTCGTTTTTCAGGAGTGCACCGACCGATGCTCGATCGCAACGCCGTGGGACGCACGACGCCGCCAACGCTGTGTGAAGTCGAGAAGGGCGCCATCCGCCGGTTCGCCGAGAGCCTGGGCGACTACAACCCGAGCTACTTCGACGCGGAGTACGCGCGCGCTTCGGGTTTTCCCGGCATCGTGGTGCCGCCTTCGTTTCCGCTCGCGTTCACCGCGAGCATCGATCTGCGCGAGCTGCTCGGCGTGCCGGGCAAACACCTGCTGCTGGCGGAGTGGACGGTCGAATACGAACGCCCGGTCATCGCCGGTGATCGCCTGCTGATGACCAGCCGGGTGATCGAAGTGGGCGAACGCCCCAGCCCAGCGGGCCGGGTGGAAGTGGCCGTGATCGAAGACGAAGGCCGCGACGAAAAGGGCCTCCTGGTCTTGAAGGTGCGCCGCACCTACGTCGTGCGCACCACGAGGGAGAGCTGATGCCGCCCCGGAAGCTGTACTTCGAGAACATCCGCATCGGTGACGAGCTGCCGGCGATGGCCAAGACGCCGATCGATCGGGTGCAGCTGGCCCGCTACGCCGGTGCGACCGGTGACTTCAACCCGGTGCACGTCGACGAGCTGGCCGCGCGTGGTTTCGGCATGCCCTCGGTGGTCGCTCCCAACACCATCGGCATGGGTTTCCTCGGCCAGCTGGTGGGTGACTGGGCCCGCGGCGCGCACGTGAAGCGGTTGTCGTGCCGGTTCTCCCGCATGCTCTGGCCCGGTGACACGCTGGTCTGCAAAGGCCGCGTGGCCGATCGCCATGGGCAAGACGGCAAGTATTACCTCGAGCTCGACGTGTGGGCCGAGAACCAGACCGGTGGCCTGGTCATTCGCGGCAACGTGACCTTGAAGGTCTTCTATTCGGTGGAAGACGAGAACCGCTTCCGCATGGGCCAGCCGCCGCTGATCGTCAACGTGCCGCGCGAGTCGATTCGCAACGCGCCGCCTCCGACGCCCGCTCCCGTGGCGAAGGGCAAGAAGGCCAACAAGCCCGTCAAGGCCGCCAAGGTCTCGAAAAGCGCCAAACCTGCGAAGAAAGCGGCGCCCGCGAAGCCCGCCAAGAAGAAGAAGAAGTGAGTCGGACGACGTAGCGGTCGCGCCGAGCGGCATGCCCAGTTTGCCGCTCCGTGCGCGCGCCAGCCGGCCGTACGACCACGCCAAATCAACGGAACTTATGGCGAAGAGTCGCGCGTCAACGCACCGCGTCGTACCCCGTTGACTTCGAAATCAAGCTTCGTCGAGTATGCGACGCGCCACGTCATTACGTGAGTGTTCGTCCTTTTCAGGGAGCTGTTCATGTCTGCAGGAATCAATCGGTACAAGGCTGACCTCCGCGAGATGTTCTTCGTGCTTTTCGAGCAGTACCCCTTCAGCGCAGTCGCCGGAAAAGGGGCCTACGCCGATTGGGACGAAGAGACGGCGAAGGCCGTGGTGAAGGAGGCCTACCGGTTCTCCACTGAAGTGCTGGGGCCGCTCAACGCTTCGGGCGACAAAGAAGGCTGCAAGGTCGTCGACGGCCGGGTGATCACCCCGACGGGTTTCAAGGATGCCTGGAAGAAGCTCTTCGAGGCCGGCATCAAGCAGATCTCGGTACCCAAGGAGTTCGGCGGCCAGGAAGCGCCCACCGCGCTCTACGCAATCGTGGAAGAGATCACGAGCGGCTCGAACACTGCGTTCGGCATGTACCCGGGCCTCGCGGGCGGCGCGGCAGAAGTGATCGCTCACTTCGGCACCGAGTCGCAGAAGAAGCTCTACGCCGAGCCCATGTTCAACGGCACCTTCGGCGGCACCATGTGCCTGACCGAGCCGCACGCCGGCTCCGACGTGGGCAGCGCCAGCAGCAAGGCCTTCAAGCAGGCAGACGGCACGTACAAGATCACTGGCACAAAGATCTACATCTCGGGCGGCGATCACGACATGGCCGACAACGTGGTGCACCTCGTGCTGGCGCGCGCCGAGAACGCACCGCTGGGCACCAAGGGCCTCTCGCTCTTCATCGTGCCGCGCGTTCGCGTGAAGGCCGACGGATCGCTGGGCGAGTTCAACGACGTCACGGTCGCCGGCATCGAGCACAA
>JANODF010000740.1:0-6330 GCA_031412555.1 Archangium sp.
CCGGCCGCGCGCGTGTTCGGGCGAGATGTAGTCGGGCGTACCGGCGATGCGGGTGACGTTCTGCTGGCTGCGGCGCGCGAGGCCGAAGTCGAGCAGCTTCACGTAGAAGAGGTTGGCCTCCTTCACGAGAAAGACGTTCGCCGGCTTGAGGTCGCGGTGCACCACGCCCGCTTCGTGCGCGGCACTCAAGGCCGAGAGCACCTGCTCCAGAATGATCACCGCATCGCCCGCGGGGATCTTCGTCTCGCGCTGCATGCGCTGCTCGAGCGCCTCGCCTTCGAGCAGCTCCATGATCAGATAGTTGCGGCCATCTTCCAGCGTACCGGCGCCGAAGATGTTGATGATGCCGCGGTTCTTGATCGAGCTGATGATGCGCGCTTCGTCGAGCAGCCGATCCATGTCGCGCGGATCAGGCGAGATGTCGGGCCGGAGCACCTTGATCGCCACGCCCTTGCCGATCATCTGGTGCGTCGCTTTGTAGACGACGCCCATGCCACCGACGCCCAGCTTCGCCTCGATGACGTATTCCTGCAGCTTGCGGCCGATCAACGAGTCGCGGCCCGAAGACGAGCTGAGCGCGTCGTTGGTGGGCGCGGCGCGGCTGTTCACCGCGTTGGAGCGGCGCGGCGCGGCCCCCGCTTGAGGCACCGGCCCCGCGGGACGGGCGGCGGGTTTCCGAGGGGGTTGCTTCTCCTCGTGCTCCATCAGGGTGCTGGCGTCGGGCGTGGCGGCCATGCCCGGGTCGGTGGCCAGCGGCTTGCGGGCGACGGGTTTGGGCCGGGTGCCGCCCGGGGCGAAGGCCTTGCTCTTGGAAGTCGCTTCGCCGCCGAGGGTGAGCGTGGTCCCGCATTTCGGGCACGCCCGCGTGTCCGTCGGAGACACAGTTCCACACTTCGGGCAGAGGACTTCACCGGCCATGAGCAGCGTGATTCAACCACAGTCGCGCCCGGGCCCGGGCGAATTCCAGCCCGCTCACACCGCTGACGGCTGAAACCCCTCACCGTCGCGCGACAGCACCAATTGACCACACGCCGCAGCGATCTCCCGCCCGCGTGGCCAGCGGATCAACGTGAGCATGCCCTGCTCGACCAACCTGGCGTGGAACGCGCGCACCCGCGACTCGCTGGGCGTCTCGAGGCCAGTACCCGGGTACGGATTGTATGGGATGAGGTTGACCCGGGAGGGGATGCCGTCGAGCAGGCTGATCAGGCGGTCTGCATCGGCGTCGGTGTCGTTCAGATCTTTGAACAGCACGTACTCGATGAAGTAGTCGCGCTTGCCGTTGCGCCGCTCCACATCTTTGCGCAGCGCGCCGAGCAGCGACTGAATCGGCCAGGTCTTGTTCTGCGGCATCACCTGCGCGCGCACTTCGTCGGTGGTCGCGTTGAGCGACAGCGCGAGTGACGCCTTCGACTCGGCGAGGAACCGTTCGAGGCCGGGCAAGACGCCCGAAGTCGACACGGTCACCGCCACCTGGCGCAGCTGCGGCGCGGGGCTCTGGGTGAGCACGTCGATCGCGTGGAGCACCTCGTCGAGGTTGTCCATCGGCTCGCCCATGCCCATGAACACCACGTTGCTGGCGGGCTGCTCCACGGGGGCTTCACTGCGCGCGAGCATGTACTGCGCGATCATCTCTTCGGCCTTGAGCTGGCGGATGAAGCCGAGCTCCTTCGTCGCGCAGAAGACGCACTTCCGCGTGCAGCCGGCCTGGCTGGAGATGCAGATGGTGCTGCGGCCCTTCGCGGGAATGCGCACCGTCTCGACGTTCGTGCCGGCGAAATCGAGCGCGTACTTGGTGGTGCCGTCGGGGCTCTGCTGGCGTTCGGTCACCTTGGGCACCACCAGCCCGTGGCGCGCGCGGAAGGGCTTCCACACGCGGTGGCTCACGCCTTCGATGGCTTCAGGCAACACGGTGGGCATCGGCCGTTGGGCGAACAACCACCGCAACGTCTCCACCGCGCGCGCACGGCTGCCCAACTCGACGGTGAGCTGTTCCAGCGTCAGCGCGGGGAGTTGGCGGGCCACGGGGTTCACCTCGCAGAGGCGTGGACTCAGTGTCAACGTTCTCCCTCTCCCTGCGAAAGCGGGGAGAGGGGCGAACGGGGCAGGAACAACGCTTCCCCCACAGGTGTCGACGGGTACGATGCCGCCTCCTTTCAGGGGATCCCCACCCACATGCGAACTCAACCCCATGGCGCCGTGAGCCGCCGTCTTGTCATTGGTCTGGCCGTCGCCCTGGCCGTCATCGTGGGCTTCGCCAGCACGCAGACCTGTCTGCGCGTCGGCTTCTCCACCGGCCTCTGGCTCGACGAGTGCCCCGATGGAGAGCTGCGCCAGACCATCAACGTCTCCGCCCCGGAGCTCAAACGCGGCGCGTTCGGTTCGGTGCGGGTGACCGTCAACGCGACCTACCTCGTGGCGCCGAATGATCAGCGGCGCACCGAGGCCATCACCAACTTCACGCCCATCGTTTCACTGGTGAGCGCGTCGGGTGAGACGCAGCTCCCCGCGAAGAAGAGCTGGGAAAAATCGGGCGGCGGGCTGCAGGCCGAGGTCGAGCTGCCGAAGGTGAACGACGGCGACTACAAGCTGCGCACCCGCATCACCTCGCCCATCGGAGAGCAGGTGCTCGAGCTGCCGCTCCCGCTCTACACGCCCGCGCGCGTGCACGTGATCACCGACCGCCCGCTCTACGAGCCCGGCAACGTGGTGAAGTTTCGCGCGGTGGCCCTCAAGGCCTCCGACCTCACCCCGCTCGAAGAACGGCCCGGCACCTGGCGGGTCACCGACGCGCAAGGCGAGTTGCTCCTCGAAGAACGCGCCCCCACCGGCCCCTGGGGTGTGGTCTCGGGCACCTTCCCCATCGATCGCGGCAGCCAGTCGGGCACGTGGACGGTGACCTGGCAGTCGGGCGCCACCAGCGAGTCGCGCACCTTCACGGTCAAGCCGTTCACCCTGCCCCGCTTCCGCGTCGAGGCCTCGCCTGCCAAACCGTTCTACCGCCGTAACGAGCGGCCGGTGCTCAAGGGCTCGGTCACCTACAGCTCAGGCGCTCCGGTGGCGAACGCGAAGCTCGAGCTGAACTGGAACGTCTCCGGTGAGTGGCCGCCGCCGACCAGCTGGGTCGACGGCAACGCGCTGCCGAAGATCGCCACCACCAACGCGAGCGGCGCCTTCACCGCTGAGCTGCCGCTGGTGCCCGACGATCTTCAAGGTCAAGCCACGCTGAGCGTGAGCATCGGCGCCGTCGATGCAGCGGGCGATCGGGTGGAAGGCGGCGCGTCCATTCTCCTCTCGCAAGATCTGATCGGAACCTCCGGCGTCACCGAGCTCGCCGACGGCCTGGTGGAAGGTTTCAACAACCGCCTCTTCCTGCGCGCGACGACCGCCGATGGCCGCGTGCTCGAGGGCGTGACCCTCAACGTGAAGCGCCTCTGGGAGCCCACCGACAAGGGCACCGAAGCGAAGGTCGATGAAGACGGTGTGGCGAGCCTGCAGGTGGATCCCGGCCCGCCGGTGAACATCGTGATTCCCGCGATGCCCTTCCGTCCCCCGCCCCGCACCAAGCTGGTGGTGCGAAACGGTCTCTCGGAGCGCCTCGGTCTCAACGAAGATGATGGTGATGTGTCGTTGGCCGATCGCATGGCCTTCGATCGCCTCGACGCGAAGCTCGAGCCGTGTGCGCGCTACGTGCTCGACGGCGGAGCGGAGGTGAGCGTCGGTCTGCTGGTGCGTTCTTCGGGCGCGGTGGTGTCGATGGCGCTGCCCACCTCGAAGCTCGGCAAGTGCATGGAAGGCGTGCTCGAGGGCCTGCAACTCGGCGCCGGCAAGGAGCGTTTCTTCGAGGCCAGCTGGTCCTTCAACGATGAGGAACTGCCCCGCTTCGAGATCACCCTCGACGGTTTTCCCCAGCCGCCTGAGCCGCTCAACCTCGCGCTGGCTGACGCGATGCTGGAGGCGCGCGATTGCCTGCCCGCCACCGTCAAGACCGGCGTGCTGCCGCGCATGATCCACTGGAAGGTGAGCGCTGATTGGAAACGGGTCGAGCTCGACTGGGTGCCGGTGAAAGGCGACGCGTACGCCGAGTCCGCGCTGGCCTGCATCACCTCGCGCGTGAAGACGCTGGAGTTCCCCAAGCAGCTCGACGTCGAGCCGCAGGAAGAGGAGAGCTCCATCGGCGTGGCCACCGTCTCGGTGAACGCGCCGGAGAAGTACGAGTCGCTCAAGCCGCAAGACACCGTGATGGTCGGGTACGAGTTCCTGGTCACCGCGAAGAAGGGCACCGAAGTGTTCGGCAGCACCCGGCTGCGCATGAACCCCGGCACCGTTCCGCAGATCCGCCTGCGCGCGTCCACCCAACTGCTCAAGGCGGGCGAGCACGTGAAGGTGGAGATTTTGCGCGGGCCCGACTTCACCGGCGAGCTGCCCGAGAAGCTCTTCCTCACCCACGCCTTTCAGTCGCAAGAAGCGAAGGTCGACCCCACCACCCGCAGCGCCGACTTCACCATCCCCCCTGACTGGCAGGGCTGGGCCGGCGTGCAATGGGGCGGTGGCCAGGTGTTCCTCTTCGTGCAGCCCAACGCAGCGCTCTCGGTGAAGGTGACGCCCGAGAAAGAGCGGTACGCCCCCGGTCAGGTCGCTCAGCTGGGCATCGAGACCACGGTGGGCGGTACGGGGGGCGCTGCAGCAGTCGGGTTGTTCGGCGTCGACGAGAGCCTCTCGCAGCTCGCTTCTCTTCCCGGCGCCGATGAGCTCGCGCCGTTGAGGCCGCAGGCGACGGGCACGGCAGCGTTCGGCTCGATGGATGCGCAGGCGCTCTCGCTGGGCCGCATCCGCGGTGCGAATGCGGCGGCGGCGACGCTCGCGCGCGTGTCGTCGATGCCGGCGCCTCCGCAGGTCGAAGCCTCGGTGTCGATCTCAGGGAGCACGGTGTTCGATCCCAACGAAGCGCAGGTCGATCGGTTCTACGTGGTGCTGGGAGAGCTCTACACGCAGGTGCGCACATGGGAGTCGGCGGCGCCCGCCTCGGAGAAGATGACGCCGCCCGTGATGGCGCGGTTGTGGAACCAGTCACTCGACGCCGTGGAGTCGAGGAAAGACTCGGCGCGCGATGCGTGGGGCAGAAAGCTCAGGCTGCATCGCTTGCCAGCTGATCTGCTCGCGCTCACCGAGCCGCGCTCCGTGGTGATCAACGGAACCCGGCTGCCGGAAGACACTCAGAATTGGTCGCAGTGGGTTGCGAAGGAGAAGCCATGAAGAAGTTCCTCATTCTCGCGCTCACCGCCGTCGCGATCCTGTTCATCACCTTCCTCGGGCTGGCGAGCCCGATGGCCATGCGCAGCATGAGCCCCAGCGCCGACGCGCTCGCAGGCGACGTCGACGTCGGCGGCTATTACCGCGAGGAAATGGCGCCTTCTCCCGTGGCCGCTGCGCCTCCGCCCAAGATGGACGAAGGGTCGATGGGCAAGATGGAGAAGAAGCGCAGCGCGGTCGGTCTGGGCGGGCTCGGCCTCAAGGGCTCCGGCCGCGGCGGTGGTGGCACGGGCAATGGCTACGGCAGCCTGGGGGCGGTCACCACGCCCATGGCCATCGGCATGACCAAGGATGCTCCGTCAGAGTCCGAGGCCAGCGAGATGGATGGTGAGCTGGCGCAGCCCGCTGCGACCCGCGCGTGGTTTCCCGAGACGTTCCTCTTCGAGCCGTTGATCGTCACCGATGCGCAGGGCCGGGCGAACATTCCGGTGAAGGTGCCCGATCGCCTCACCACCTGGCGGCTGCTCGCGCTCGCACATTCTCGGCAAGGCAGCCAGGCCGGCAGCGTGGCGAGCTTCCTCGGCACCCTGCCCGCCTACGTCGAGCCGGTGACCCCGGCGTTCCTCTACGCGGGCGACTCGGTGCGGTTGCCGATTCAGGTGGTGAACACCACCGACGCCGACATCACCACTTCGCTCGCCTACGAGATCTCCGGCGCCACGCTGTCAGGCACCGGCGGCGCGGTGAAGGTGCCCGCCGGTGGCAACGCGCTGCAGTACGTGACGCTGAACACCACCAAGCCGGGCATCGCGTCGTTCAAGGCCACGCTCGGCAACACCGACGCGATCGAGAAGAGCATCGAGCTCAAGCCCGCGGGCCGTCGTGAGCTGGTGAGCAAGGCGGGCACGCTCGCCGCGCCCCGCACGTTCTCCCTCTCGGGCCCGGCCAATCCGCTGCCCGGGACCGAAGCGGTGCGCCTGCGCGTCTACCCCGGCGCGCTCGGTCTCATTCGCAACGAGCTGTCGGCAGCGCCGGGCCGCGGTGGCGTGGCAGAAGACGCGTACCTGCTGCAGCTGC
>JANODF010000741.1:0-8022 GCA_031412555.1 Archangium sp.
GGAATGAGAATCGGCCAGAGTTATCCGACAGTCGGCCACGGGAATCAACCATTTCCCCCTCATGCTCACAGGGGACGACACACGCTAAAAGCGGGGCATGCGTCTTCCTTGCCTGATCGGGTTGGTTCTCACGGCGTCGGCCTGCAAGTGCGGGCCTGAGGTGGCGAAGGTGAACCCCTCGTTGGGAGTCGCTCCGGCAGGGCTCGATTTCGGCCAGGTCAAGGTCTCCGAATCGAAGCAGCTCACCGTGCGGCTCGAGTCGCAGACCCGCACCTCGGTGGTCTTCTCCTCCATCGTGATCGAAGGCGGCGGCGCGGGTGCGTACCGCCTCGGCAGCACGCCCATGGACATCGGGCCGCAGGGCACCGCGACGGTGACCATCACCTTCACGCCCCCGTCGGTGGCCGCGTTCACGGCGAGCCTGGTGCTCAACAGCAACGATCCCGACCGGCCGGCCACCCGCATCGCGCTGGCGGGCGAAGGCGCCGAGCCGAAGATCGTGGTGACGCCCGACTGCCAGGGGCCTCGCGGATGCACGGCGGCGGTGGTGGTCGAACCGCCTTCCATCGACTTCGGCATGGAGCCGCTGGTGCGCCTGATGCCCGTGGATCCCACGCGGCTGCCCACCATCGTGGTGGTGAATGAAGGCTCGGTCGCCTTACAGGTCACAGGCATGACCTTCGGCGGAGCCGATGCGACAGCGTTCACGGCCGCGGGCAACCTGCCGGACGGCGGCCTGACCCTCGAGCCGAGCGCGGGCTTCAACCTGCCGGTGCGCTTCGTGCCCACCAGCGAACAGCAGGCGAGCTACGCCGGCACGCTCACCATCACCTCGGACGATCCGGATCGCCCGTCGATCACCGTGCAGCTGAGCGGCACGTTGCGCCCCAATCTCCCGCCGCAGATCTGCGCCAACCTCACCCGGGTGGTGCCGCAGCTGATCGGTGATGCGCCGCGCGATTACGCCTCTTCCAGCTTCTGGATGCCGCTGCTGATTCCTCCGGCGGGTGGCTACGACTTCACCGCGACGCGCGACGTGAGGCCCGACGAGCTGGTGTTCTTCTCGGCGACCTCGGACAGCGCCGATGCGACGAAGTGTTCTTCGGATCCCGAAGATGGCCGCACGGGCCTGACCTATCGCTGGCGGCTGGTCTCGACGCCCGCGGGCGCGCAGAACCTGGCGCTTTCTAATGCCACCACCTCGCAGGTGCAGCTGCGGCCGATCGCCACCGGCCCCTACACGCTGGAGCTCACCGTGACCGATTCGCGGATGAGCGCCACCACGGTGACCATGCGCTTCGCGGTGGCCGTGAAGCAGGATCTGGTCGCGCAGCTGCAGTGGGAAGGGTTCGCCGGCGTCGATCTCGACCTGCACCTCATCCGCCCGAGCGCGGTGACCGGGAGCGATCCGTACACGGGCGCCTACTCACCTTTCACCGCTGGGACCGCGGGCAAGACTTCGGGCGATCTGAACGGCTTTGCCAAACGCACGAAGGACAACAACGCGGTGGCGGGCTTCGACTTCGACTGGGGTCAGCCGGGCGCCTCCGACGATCCGCAGCTCAACCTCGACGATCGCGGCGATGGCCAGCTGATCGAAAATGCCTCGCTCAATTTCCCCGAGAACGATGCCCTCTGCGCCACCGCCTCCTGCAGCTACCGGGTGATGGTGCACGTGTTTGCCGACAACCGCATGAACGTCTCGCCCCCGGCCTGCGTGGTCGACGGCGGCGTGGGCTGCCTCGATGGTGAACCCTGCAGCTGCGCGACGGGTTCAACCTGCGTGGCCGAGTCAGCCCTCGTGGGCAGCGCGCCGAGCGGCTCGGGCAAGTGTTTCGTGGCGACCAAGCCGGTGGTGCGCCTGTTCTTCAAGGGCAGCCCCACGCCTTCCACCGTCGTTCCGCTGGAAGGCCTGATGCCTGCCGACGAACTGGTGTTGGGCCTGCAAGCTGTGGCACGTGGCCGACGTCGCCTGGCCCGCGCTCACCGCGGTAGGCTCGCTGCCCGATGGAGGCACCCCGCCTCCCGTGCTCACCGTGATGGGCGCAGATGGAACGGGGCGCATCACGAATCCGTCGTTGGCCCGCTTCGGGGTGAGGGCGGCGGGCGGCAGTCTCCGCTGTGAACCCGACACCACGCAGAACGCGCTGCAGTGGTACTCGCGCCAGCCTTGATTCCAGCGCAGGGCGAAAAAAACGGGCGCTCCATTTGAACTGATGGAGCGCCCAGAAAGAGGGAGGAGTCGGCGAACCGACCCCATCCCGTGAACCCTGGAGGGGAGGGGGGGACCCCAGGGTCCAACTCTTAATCTATGGTTGCTGCTGGATACCCAAACCTTGCCGGAGCGCTTGCATTCCCCGGACCGACGAGAAGACTCAGGCATCATAAAGGCCCTCGTCCGAGCGAGCAACTCGCCGTCAAGTGAAAAACAAACAGGCGTAAGTACATGAAAACCGAAGACATTCAGGTGCTTGAGGAACGTCTTCATCGATCTTTTCGGCGCCTTACCCCCACTGGTCGGGCAGTTTTACTGGGGGTTTCGGGGGGGCCCGACAGCATGACCCTCTTGTCAGGTGCGGCGCGACTTGCGGGCCGTCTGGGGCTGATTTTTGAAGCGGCAACGGTCGATCACCGGCTGCGCTCCGAATCGCGCGGCGAAGTGGCGCTCGTCGCCCGGCTCGCTCAGTCATTGGGTGTTCCGCACCACGTGATCGAAGCGCCGATCGAAGAGACGAGCGGGGTGGAGGCGGCTGCACGCACCGCTCGGTACGCCGCGCTCGAGTCGATTCGTGTCGCGCGCGGGCTCTCGCTGGTGGCCACCGCGCACACGGCGAGTGATCAAGCGGAGACCTTGTTGATGCGCCTGGCCCGGGGCACTTCGCTCTCGGGCGCTGCCTCGATTCACGAGGCGCGCGCCGATCGGGTGATCCGCCCGCTGCTGTTCGCCACGCGCGGTGAAGTCGAAGCCTATGTGGCGGCGCGCCAGCTCGAGGTGGCGCGCGATTCGATGAACGACGATCCCGCCTTCTTTCGCGTGCGCATCCGCCAGGACGTGGTGCCCGCACTGGAGAAGGCGGCCGGCCCGGGTGCAGAACGGGCGTTGGCCCGCTTCGCCACCCTCGCCGCGGAAGATGAAGCGTGGCTGAGCGCCGAGGCCGCTCGCGCGATGAGCCTGGTGCACTGGCCCGCCGACGACACCCTGGAGGCGGAAGCGTTGAACGCATTGGGGGCGCCGATCGCCCGGCGGGTGCTCGCCCAGTGGCTCACCGGCAAGGGCGTGCCCCTCGATGGACCGCTGCTGGAGGACGTTTTGAGAGCGGCGCGGGATCGTTCCACCGCCACCCTCCCCGGAGATCGGGTGCTCGCCTGCTCGAATGGCCGGGTGACCCTGGTGACGGCACCTGCCCGACTTCACGCAACTTCATCCTGATGGCGCGGGCACTCCACGATCGGATGCGTTAGGTTCGGGGCTCTGTCGAAACGGAAAGGGTTTGGAACCGTGCGGAACAGCTACAAGACCATCGGCCTCTGGGTGATCCTGATCATCCTGTTCGTTGCTTTTTACCAAATATTCTCCGGGCCGAAAGACGTGGTGAAGAACATCACGTACTCGAGCTTCCAGAAGCAGGTGGCCGACAAGAAGATCACCGCAGTCACCATCAAGGGCAACGTCTACTCCGGCACGCTGGCCGACAGTAATGAGCGCTTCACCACCACCGGCCCCGTGCCTGATGCCGCGCTGCTGCGTGAGCTCAATGACGCGAAGGTCGATGTCGCGCTGGAGGCCGCCGAGAGCAACAGCCTCTGGGTGACGATCTTCGTGCAGTGGTTGCCCATCGTCTTCCTCTTCCTCTTCTTCATCTTCTTCATGCGCCAGCTGCAGGGTTCTGGCGGCAAGGCGATGACGTTCGGCAAGAGCAAGGCGAAGCTGCTCTCCGAGAGCCACAACAAGATCACCTTCGCCGACGTGGCGGGTATCGAGGAGTGCAAGGAAGAGCTCGAAGAGATCATCGCCTTCCTGAAGGACCCCAAGAAGTTCACCAAGCTCGGTGGCCGCATCCCCAAGGGCGTCCTGATGATGGGCTCGCCCGGTACCGGCAAGACCTTGCTGGCGCGGGCGGTGGCAGGTGAAGCCGGCGTTCCGTTCTTCAGCATTTCGGGCTCCGACTTCGTCGAGATGTTCGTGGGCGTCGGCGCCAGCCGCGTTCGCGATCTCTTCGAGCAGGGCAAGAAGAACGCCCCCTGCATCATCTTCATCGACGAAATCGACGCCGTGGGCCGTCACCGTGGCGCAGGCCTCGGCGGTGGGCACGACGAACGCGAGCAGACGCTCAACCAGCTGCTCGTCGAGATGGACGGCTTCGAGTCGAACGAAGGCGTCATCATCATCGCGGCCACCAACCGGCCCGACGTGCTCGATCCGGCGCTCCAGCGCCCGGGCCGTTTCGACCGCCGCATCGTGGTTCCCCGCCCTGACTTGAAGGGCCGCCTGGGCATCCTCAAGGTGCACACCCGCCGCGTGCCGCTGTCTGAAGACGTCGACCTCGACATCATCGCCCGCGGTACGCCGGGCATGACGGGCGCCGACCTGGAGAACCTGGTCAATGAGGCCGCGCTCTACGCAGCGCGCTCCAACCGCGAGAAGGTCACCAAGTTCGACTTCGATCAGTCGCGCGACAAGGTGCTCATGGGGCCCGAGCGCAAGTCGATGATCATGACCGAGGCCGAGAAGCGGCTGACCGCGGTGCACGAGGCGGGTCACGCGCTCGTGGGCCGGCTGCTCCCGGGGTGCGACCCGGTGCACAAGGTCACCATCATCCCCCGTGGCCAGGCGCTCGGCGTCACCAGCTTCATCCCCACCGAAGACAAGCTCAGCTACTACAAGAAGAAGCTGATGGACGTCTTGTGCATGTCGCTCGGTGGCCGCATCGCCGAAGAGCTCGTGTTCGGTGAGATCAGCTCGGGCGCTGCCAGCGACATCGAGCACGTCACCGGCCTGTCTCGCGCGATGGTCACCCGTTGGGGCATGAGCGAGAAGCTCGGGCCGCTCATGTTCGGGAGCGGCAACAGCGAGGTGTTCCTGGGCCGCGACCTGGGCTCTCGCTCCGACTACTCGGAAGAGACGGCTCGCCAGATCGACGCCGAAGTGCGTGGCATCGTGATGGGCGCCTACGAGCGGGCCAAGAAGCTGCTCCACGAGAACCTCGAGACGCTCAAACGCATCAGCGACGCGCTCATCGAGTACGAGACCATCGACGCAGCCGACCTCGACATGTTGATCGCCGGCACGCCGCTCACCCGTGAGAAGCCGTTGCCTCGGGTCACTTCGCTCCCGCCCCCCAAGGACGAAAAGAAGAAGGACAAGCGGATCCTCGACGCGCTCGACGGCCTGCCCGGCAAGATCGAACCGGCGTAACCAAGAGATGATCTGGGCCCGCCCGCTGTCTCGTGCAGACTCGGCGGCCTCCCTGTGGATTCGTTCGGGCCTCACTCCGGAAGGGGTGGGGCTCGTTCGTTCTGGGCTGGAGTCACACGCGCTGGTGACCGGCCTCGACGACGACACCCGCGAGCTGTTGGCTGAGTTGGTGGGCGCGGCGTGGGCGGGTGGGGCAGGTGATGCGGCGGTCATTCGCTACTCGCGCCTGTCGGTGGAGAACTGGTTTGGCCGGCTCGGTTTGAGCGAGCTCGGCGTGGCGCTGAGCCGGCTGCTGTTGAGTGAACACCCTCCGGCGCCCACCAAGCTGGGCGCGCAACGGCTGGAGTGGGGCCAGCGAACCCGCATCATGGGCATCGTCAACGTCACCCCCGATTCCTTCAGCGACGGCGGAGCGCACGCCGACGCGCAGAAGGCCATCGCCTGGGGGCTCTCGTTGCTCGAGGCCGGGGCTGACCTTCTGGACATCGGCGGTGAATCGACGAGGCCCGGTGCGGCGACGGTGACCGAAGAAGAAGAGCTGCGCCGGGTGGTGCCGGTGCTCGAAGGGCTGCGCGCGAAACGCAGCGACGTGTTGCTCTCGATTGATACGCGCAAACCGGGCGTGGCGCGCGCGGCGATTCAGGCCGGTGCGCAGCTGGTCAATGACGTCTCCGGCCTGCGCGATGACGTGATGCTGGACGTGGTGGCCAGCACCGGTGTCTGCGCCTGCGCGATGCACATGTTGGGCACGCCGGAGACCATGCAGCGTGAGCCCCGCTACGACGACGTGGGGGCCGAGATCCTCGACGCGCTCGAGCGGGCCCTGCGGCGGGCAGAAGGGCGGGGCATCTCGCGCGATCGGCTCTGGGTCGACCCGGGAATCGGGTTCGGCAAGTCCTCCGAGCACAACCTGTTCCTGTTGCGGCGCGCGGCCGATCTCCGGCTGCTGGGCACCCCGGTGTTGATCGGGGTCAGCCGGAAGGCGTTCCTCGGGGCGCTGCTGGGGGGCAAACCGCCGACTGAACGGGTGGGAGCGAGCGCGGCCACCGCGGCAGCCCTGGCGGCGGATGGCGCGGTCGACGTGCTCCGGGTGCACGACGTGGCGCAGACGCGCGAGGCGGTCGCCGTGGGTGACGCGATCAGGCTGGCGCGTGACGGTGGAGCGCGCTTCGGCAGCTGATAGAAGCCGCACGCTCATGAAAGACACGGCACTTCCTACGGCTTCGGCGCCTCCTGCTGCTTCGATGCACCCCAAGCTCTTCGGTACCGACGGCGTTCGCGGCGTCGCCAACGTCTTCCCGATGACCGCTGAGATCTCGATGCAGCTGGGTCGTGCGCTCGCGTACATGATCCGCAACGGCGAACACCGCCACCGGGTGATCATCGGCAAGGACACGCGGTTGTCCGGCTACATGATCGAGCAGGCGCTGTCGGCGGGCATCATGTCGATGGGCGTCGACGTGGTGCTGGTCGGCCCGATGCCCACCCCGGCCGTGGCCCACCTCACCCGCTCGATGCGCGCTGACGCAGGCGCGGTGATCTCGGCGAGCCACAACCCGTACCAGGACAACGGCATCAAGTTCTTCTGGCGCGACGGATTCAAGCTGCCCGACGAGACCGAGAGCAAGATCGAGCAGCTGATCTTCGAGAAGTCGCTCGATTCGCTCCGCCCCACGGCCACCGCGGTCGGCCGCGCCGTGCGCTTGGACGACGCCCAGGGCCGCTACATCGCCGAAGTGAAGAGCACCTTCCCCACCTCGTTGACCCTCGAGGGGCTCACCCTGGTGGTCGATTGCGCCAACGGGGCTGCCTACAAGGTGGCGCCCACCGTGCTGGAAGAGCTGGGCGCGAAGGTGATCGAGCTGGGCGTGACGCCCGACGGCAAGAACATCAACGATCGGTGCGGCGCTCTGCACCCGGAGACGCTGCAAAAAGCAGTGCTCAAGCACAAGGCCCACCTGGGCATCGCGCTCGACGGCGACGCGGATCGGTTGATCGTGGTCGACGAGAAGGGCGTGGTGGTCGACGGCGACGCCATCATGGCCATCTGCACGGGCGAGCTCGTCGCGCGCAAGGAGCTGGCGAAGAAGACGCTGGTGTCCACGGTGATGAGCAACATCGGCCTGGAGCGCGCGGTGGCGCAGTGGGGCGTGAAGGTGGTGCGCACCAAGGTCGGCGATCGCTACGTCGTCGAGGAGATGCGCAAGCACGGCTACAACTTCGGTGGTGAGCAGTCGGGCCACCTGGTGTTCCTGGGCCACGCGACCACCGGTGACGGCACGCTGGCCGCGCTGCAGGTGCTGGCGGTGATGTGCAGGTCTGGCAAGCCGATGAGCGAGCTGACGAAGATCTTCGAGCCGGTGCCTCAGGTGCTCCTGAACGTGATGGTCAAGGAAAAGCGGGAGCTCTCCAAGTTGCCCACGGTGCTCAAGACCATCGCCGGCGTGGAGAAGAAGCTCGGCAAGGAGGGCCGGGTGTTGGTGCGCTACTCGGGCACGGAGGCCAAGGTGCGAGTGCTGGTGGAAGGCATCGACGCGAAGAAGATCCGCGCGTGGGCCGAAGAGATCGGCGAGTCGCTCAAGAAGGCCTTGGGCGAGTCGTGAAAC
>JANODF010000742.1:0-9105 GCA_031412555.1 Archangium sp.
TTCGTAACCGACCCCCAGCACCACGGTGTCACGCTCGAAGGTGGCGGCTGAAGCCTCGAGCACCTTCGAGGCCTGGAGCAGCTCGCGCACGAACGTCTCGCTGATGAACTGGCGAACGAAGAGCCAGCCCTCTCGTTCGAGCGTCTTCCGGGCTTCGGGGGGGAGCAACGTGGGCGTCGACACAGGTGCGGGCGCACATACTGCGTCGGCGGAATGAAGTGGAGTGACCCCTGTTGCGAAGGTCATGGGGCTGCCCCAGTACGACAGCCAGCTCTCGTCCTTCCACCAGGCCTTCGAAGGGGAGCTGCAGGCGATCATCGCGTCGCTCCCGCTCGAGCCGGGAATGCGGGTGCTCGATCTCGCGTGCGGTGACGGCTTCTACGCCCGGTGCATCGCTGAGCGGTGCCCGGGGTGTTCGATCACCGGTGTTGATCTCGACCCCGAATACCTCGCCAAGGCGAAGTCGTTGTCGAAGGGCATTCAGTTCGTGCGCGCGTCTTTCGATCACCTGCCCTTTCGCGAGGGCAGCTTCGATCTCGTCTGGTGCGCGCAGAGCCTCTATTCGCTGCCCGATCCCGTCATCGCGCTGCAGCACATGGCGCGGGTGCTCGAGCCGGGCGGCGTGGCGGCGGTGCTGGAGAACGACACGCTCCACACGGCGTTGTTGCCCTGGCCTGCTTCACTCGAGCTGCCGCTGCGCGCCGCGGAGCTGCGTTCGTTTCAGCAAGGAAGCAGACCTGGCCGCTTCTACGTCGGGCGACGGCTGCCGGCCGTGCTCGCGGCTGCGGGCTTCGAGCCGGGCAAGCTGACCACCTGGGCCTTCGATCGCCAGGCCCCGCTGGGTGAGGCGGAGCAGCGCCTGCTCGCCAGCTACTTTCAAGACATCGACCAACGGGTCAGCGCGCACCTGGAGCCTGCTTCTCTGCAGCGTTTCCGCGAGCTGATCGACCCTGCTTCACCCAACTACCTGCTGCGCCTGCCTCACTTCTCCGTGACGTGGGTCAATGTGCTCTCGCTCGGGCGGAAGCCCTCGGGGAATCGATAAAGAAGTCCCCGCGTCGAGCTGTACAGATCGTTCACATTCTTTTACCGGTTCGTGAGGGAGGCATCGGTAGAGAATCTCTGCATGGAACTGCTTCGGACGACCAGCACGGCCCCCCGCACCGAGACCTCTGCCCCTGTCGCCAAGCCCGCCCCCGCGCCGGTTCGGCCCCCGCCGGTCAAGACGACCGCCGCAAAGGCGGCCGCAGCGCGCGCCACCTCTTCTTTCAAGCCGGCCACGGCGCTCAGCCAGAAGGGCATCGACCTCATCAAGGAGTTCGAAGGGCTGCGCCTCAAGGCGTACCGCGACCCGGTCGGCGTGTGGACCATCGGCTACGGGCACACCGGCGGCGTGAAGCCGGGCCAGGTGATCACCCAGGCGCGCGCCGAGCAGCTCCTCAAGGGCGACACGGGCTGGGCGCAAGACGCCGTTCGCCGCAGCGTGAAGGTGCCGTTGAGCCAGGGCCAGTTCGATGCGCTCACCAGCTTCACCTACAACCTGGGCGCAGGCGCGTTGGCCAGCTCGACCCTGGTGAAGAAGCTCAACGCCCGTGACTACGCCGGTGCGCAGAAGGAGTTCGGCCGCTGGGTCCACGCGGGTGGCCAGGTGCTCGCCGGTCTCGTTCGCCGCCGCGCTGCCGAAGCGAAGATGTTCGGCAACAAAGCGCCGGGCATCGGCACCACGCCGACGCCCACGCCGAACCCCACCCCGCCGCCTCCCACCAACCCGACGCGGAAGCTCGACTACCGCGTGCGCGCGGGTGACACCTTCAGCGGCATCGCCGCGCGCAAGGGCATGACCACCGCGCAGCTCAAGAAGATCAACCCGCAGATCCGCGACATCAACAAGATCAACGTGGGTCAGCTGATCCACATCCGCCTGGCGAAGAAGGCGGCGGCGGCGGCCACCGCGACCAAGACGTACACCGTCAAGTCGGGCGACACCTTCAGCGCCATCGCGGTGCGCAACGACCTGTCCATCGCGCAGCTCTCGAAGCTGAACCCGCAGGTTCGCGACATCAACAAGATCAACGTGGGGCAGAAGCTGACCCTCAAGGCGAAGGCCGCCGCGCCCGCGCCCACCAAGCCGCCCCAGACCAGGCCGCCCGCGGGGCCTGCCGCGCCGGCGCCGAGCGTGCCCACCCAGTCGAACACCGCGCTCGAGAACGGCGGCATTCCCAACACCTCGGGCATGTCGACGGCCAAACGTTTCGCGGTCTACGAAAAGTACATCAATCAGTTCGGCGACGCGCAGGCGAAGAAGGATCTCGCGTCGGGCAAGAAGGTCATCTTGAGCCTGCGCACCGACACCCCGATGAGCTCGGGCCCGTACCGCGGCACCTACGACGATCGCATCGTCGTGCTGAGCAAGGATCGCACGGGCCCTCACGTCACCGAGCTGCTCGCCAACACCGAGCCGAACCGCCGCTGGGCTGAGCCCGCGAACCAGAGCAGCAAGCCGGTGGGCCGGCTCGCCGACGACCAGACGATTCGGTATCACAAGACCTGGAGCAGCAAGTTCCAGAACCACCTGCAGCCGTTCGGCAACCCCTACGCGCAGCGCGATCTCAACCGGAACTACAAGTTCGACAAGACCGACAAGAAGTACAACGGCGATTGGGGCGGGCAGCTCATGTACATCCACCGCGCGTGGAGCACTGACACCGGCTCGCAGGGCTGCCAGACGATGGAAGAAGGCCGCTTCGACACCTTCTGGCGCTCGCTGGGCGGGCAGAACGACTTCAGCAACGTGCTGGTGAACGTCACCCGGTAGCTTGCAGCGTGGCCAGCGCCGAAAGAATGGGTGTAATTTCGGAGCTGATGCTGCCGCCAACCACAGAGGAGCTCCGGAACCCGGAGCACCGGCCCTATTTCCTCTGGTGGCTCGACGCGAGCGTCGCCGACCTTCGGAGGGAGCTGGCTTCACCCGACCTCCAAACTCGCGCCTACTGGATGGGCGCGTTGCTGCGTGAAGCGAACACCCGAGATGTTTGGCTCTTCGTGAGCGAGCAAGACATCGTCGCGCTGTGGCCGCATCTCACGCGCCACCTGGGCAAGGCGCGGGCGCGATGGGCCTGGCTCATGCAACTCCCGCTGCTTCCCTGGCCGCCGGAAGAGGCCCATGCGCGCAACGTTTGACTCACGCATCGCCTCGCCAGAGGTGCTGCGTTTCGTTCGCGAGTGTCAGGCGCGGGTGCGCTGTTCTCTGGCCGGAGGCGTGGCGCTCAGCGGTGCGTTCCTGGGCCACCGTCTGTCGAAGGACATCGATCTCTTCCTGCGGGACCGCGCGTCGTTGCGGCAGCTCGCCCAGGTGTTGGCTGAGGCGGCCGGCGCCGCGGGTGGCAGCATCAAAGTCGTTCAGGACGCAGGCAGCTTCCTCCGAGCGGAGCTGCAGCTCGCTGACCAGCGCATTGAGGTCGACCTGGCTGTCGACAGCACCCCAGAGCTTGCCCCGCCGCAGGTCATCGACGGCGTGGAGGTGCTTTCGCTCGAGGACTTGCGAGCCTCGAAGCTGACGTGCCTTCTCTCCAGGTCTGAGCCCCGCGATCTCGTCGACGTGCTGTTCCTCGAGCGCGCAGGCTTTCCGGCTGACGCTGACCTGGAGCTCGCGCTCAAGAAAGACGCAGGCGTGGACCCGGCGGTGATGGGCTGGCTGCTCGACCAGTTCCCGGTTTCGCCGCTGCCGGTGATGTTGTCTCCGCTGACGTCTGAGGAGCTGAAGGGCTATCGCGACGTGCTCGCTGAGCGACTGAGACGGCTTGCCAGAAAACCATGAAGTAGTCTCCGCCGCATGGCGGAGGTGAAGTTTCAAAACAAACGTTACGACTGGGCTCAGGGTGAGTCGTTGCTCGAGTGTCTCGAGCGCAACGGCGAAGACATTCCCAACGCGTGCCGCTCGGGCGCGTGTCACAGCTGCCTGGTGCGGGTGACCGATGGGCCCATCTCGCCCATCGCGCAGCTCGGCCTCAAAGAGGTGTGGAAGGACCAGCGCCTCTGTCTTTCCTGCGTCAGCACGGAGCCCGCCGACGTCACGGTGGCACCGAGCGATCTCTCGGTGCAGGTCTCTGCCGAGGTGGTGGGCAAAGAAGCACTCGGCCGCGACGTGGTGCGCCTCAAGCTCGCACCACGAGCGCCCTTCCCGTTTCGTGCGGGGCAATTCGTCAACATCACCCGGCCCGATGGGCTGACGCGCTCGTACTCGGTGGCCAGCATCGAGTCGGACGGCGTGGTCGAGCTGCACGTGCGCGTGGTCGAAGGCGGCCGCATGAGCACGTGGGTGCGCGACACCCTCTCGCTCGGTCATGAGCTGTCGATGCGCGGCCCCACCGGCGACTGTCTGTACGTGGAGGGCCGGCCCGATTCGCCGCTGCTGCTGATGGGCACGGGCACCGGGCTCGCGCCGCTGGTGGGAATCGCACGTGACGCGTTGTCGCGAAAACACCGCGGCTCCATCACCCTCGTGCACGGCGGCCGCGCGCCGGAAGATCTGTACCTCGACGTCGAGCTGCGCAGCATGGCGAAGAAGCACCCCAACTTTCGCTACCTGCCCACGCTCTCGCAGAACGAGCCGGTGCCGGGCACCACCAGCGGGCGCGTCGACAAGGTGGTCAGCGATCAGTTCAAGAGCCTGAGCGGGTTCCGGGTGTTCCTCTGCGGAAGTCCTCCGATGGTGAAAGACGCGCGCGCGTTGGCGTACCGGCTCGGCGCTTCGCTCGATGACATTCACGCCGACGCGTTCATCGCGGCGCCGCCTCCGAAGCCGAGCTCGAAAGAAGTGAAGGCGGTGAAGCGCACGGGTGTCTCGTTGCCCGTCTTGCCCGCGGCCGCCCCGGTGAAGAAGCCGTTCCAGATCAAACAAGGCACGCCGAAGCTGCAGAAACTTCGTTTCGGAATTCAGGCCGCGGTGTTCGCCGGCTTCCTCGTGCAGGGGCTCTTGTTCTACGTGGCGAAGTTCAAGCTCGTCGGCTCGATGTTGCCGTTCATGGCCTACGACTCGCTGGGTCACCTGGTGGTCTCCTCCACGCTGGTGTTGTGGGCCACGCTGTTCGCCGCGGTGTTCGTGTTCGGCCGCTTCGCGTGCGGGTGGTTGTGCCCCATCGGGTTCGAGCAGGACCTCGGTGAGAAGACGCTCAAGTGGCTCAAGCTGCCGGTGCGAAAACCGATGCAGCAGAGCAACACGGTGCGCTTCGGCATGGCCGCGCTGGTGCTCGGTCACTTCGTGGTGATGCCGGTGCTCGCGATGCCGGTGAAGCTGTGGCAGTTCGATTGGTTGTTCCGCGAGCCGTGGCTGCTGGGTTTTCCGTTCCGCGCGGGGCTGTTCGTGCTCGACCTGGTGTTGTTGTTCGTCGTGCTGGGGCTGGTGCTCCCGTATTTCTTCGGGCCGCGGCCGTACTGCAAGCTCGTGTGTGAGACGGGGTACTTGTTCGATCTCACCTCGCGCTACAGCTTCGGGCGCATTCGCCGCAACGAAGGCTTCGAGCGCGACACCTGCTTGTCCTGCCAGCGCTGCACCAACATCTGCCCGCAGGCGATCAACGTGTTCGAAGAAGTGCACCTCTTCGATCGCGTGGTGAACTCGAACTGCATCAGCTGCATGCAGTGCGTGAACACGTGCCCCAACGACACCATCGTGTACTCGCTCAAGAAGAAGGCGTCGGACACCAGCCGGGTGACGGGCTACCTGGCAGCGCTGCAGACGCGCGCGGAGGATCTGCCCCGCTACGTGCTCACCGGCGGCGGCGTGATGATCGGCGCGTACTTCGGCTTCGCGGTGTTGCCGCCGTCGTACTTCCACACCTACGCGCTGTTCGCGTCACTCGGTGGGCTGTGCGGTTTTCTCCTCTACCGCGGGGCCACCCTGGCATTCCCTTCGCAGTTCGAGCGGTGGTTTCCCGCAGGGGGCCTCGCTTCGCAGGTCGAGAAGGAGCGCGCGGCTCGCATCGTTCCGCTGACCTCCGAAGAGCGGTTGTCGGGCCCTTCGCGGACGCCGCAGTCGCAGAAGAAGGTGGTCGCCGCGGCAGGTGCGTTGGTGCTCAGCGCGATCGCCCTGCTCATCGGCGTGTGGAGCCACGTGCCTTCGCGCATCGGCACGCTCGACGAGATTCCCCCGGGCATCGACACCGCCGCGGAGCGTGAAGTCGCCAACGTGTTCGTGCTCGGTGTTCCCACCGAGACCTCGGCCGAGCGCACCCAGCAGACCTATGCCGGCTTGAGCGACGTGCTCAAAGACGGCTTCACCAGCGACGCGCACATCTACCGCGCGGAGTCCTACGGCGCGCTCGCGTTGGCCGTGGAGAGCGGGAAGGTCGACGCGGCCTTTCTCCCGGGTGCGTCGACGTACGCGCTGCTCAAGCGCACCAAGCTCGGGGTCGACGTGCTGGCGCAGGCCCAGTTTCACGGCGCGACCACGTATTCAGGCGTGCTGGTGGCGCGCGAAGGTTTGAAACAGCGCCCCCTGCCTTCGAAACGCGGCATCACAGAGATTCACGAAGCGGGCTCGCTCACCGAGGTGGAGACCAACACCGAAGCCGAGCGGTTGTTCGGCACGCGCATCGCGTTCGTCCAGGTGGATTCGTTGTCCGGTTATCTCGCGCCCGTCGCGTGGCTGGGTCAACACGGCGTGCGCATGACCGACATGGGCGAGGTGATCTTCGCCTCCACGCACACGCGCGCGCTCTCGTTGTTGAGATCCGGCCGGGTGGACATCGCGGCGACGTTCGATCGCGTTTTGCTCGAAGCGCAGGCGGAGGACCCCACGTTCAAGCCGGAGATCCTCGCCCGCTTCGATGGGCTGCCCAACGCGCTGCTGGTGACCCGGCCGGGCTTGCCACTCGAACGCAGGGAACAACTGCTCGAGGTGCTCAGCTCGGTGTTCGTCGATGGGTCGCAGTCGCAGACCAAAGAAGCGCTGGAGACGGGCGCCGCGATGGATGGCCTGGTGCCCGCGTCGGTCGATGCCGTACGCGAAGTCGGAAAGTGGCTCGAATAGCGGCCTCCCTCTCCCTTCGGGCCCTTTGGGAGAGGGTCGGGGTGAGGGCCGAATCACTCACCCACGCCCGAACCGCAAATACACGACAGGGAGCACGAGCAGGTTCAGCACCGTCGAGCTGATCAGCCCGCCCAGCACCACCACCGCCATGGGGTGTTCAATCTCATGGCCGGGTGCATTGCCCGCCAACACGAGCGGCACGAGTGCCAATCCAGTCGCACACGCGGTCATGAGAATGGGGCCCAGCCGCTCGAGGCTGCCTCGGCGCACGAGGCTCTCGCCAAACGGCATGCCGTCGGCTTCGAGGTGACGGTAGTGCGTCACGAGCAGAATCCCATTCCGCGCGGCGATGCCCAGCACGGTGACGAGGCCGACCATCGAACCGAGCGAGAGCACGCCGCCCGAAATCCACGCGCCCGCTGCGCCGCCCACCAACGCGAACGGAAGACTGGCAGCGATCAGCGCGGTCCTCCGCACCGACTGAAGGTCGAGGTAGAGCACCGCGAGCACCAGCACCAACGAGAGCAGCCCGAAGCCCAGCAGCCGCTGTGTGGCGGCTTGCCGCTCCTTCCACTCACCGAGCACCTCGGCGTGATGAGCGACAGGCCAGCGCTCCTGCGCGACGACGGCCTCGACCGCCTTCGCGACGGTGCTCAGATCCCCCGAGACGTCGATGGAGACGTCGATGCGCCGCGAGGTGCTCTCGTGTGGAATCTGATTGGGCGTCGGCTCGATGGTGAGCGAGCTGACCTCGCCCAGCGTGGCCCGCGTTCCCGCCGCGGAATCGATCTGCACCGCGCGCAACGAGGTGACGTCTTCACGCAACGCCTGCTCACCGCTGACCACCACGGGGATGCTGCGACCCTGCTCGATGAGTTCACCGACCCGTTGCCCGCGAACGAAGAGATCGACCGAAGTGCGGACGTCGGCCGCGAGGAAGCCCAGCGCCGCCGCCTCAGGCCTGATCGCCGAGCGCACCTCAGGCACGAGGGCTTGCTGCTCGACCTTCACCGAAGTCACGCCGGCAACGGTCTTGAGCTTGCCTGCGAGCGCTGCGGCACTTCCGCGAAGCGTCTCGAGGTCGGGCCCGAAGATGCGCACGACGACGGCCCCGGGCGCGCCGGTGAGCACCTCGCGCACGCGCTCGCGCAGATAGGTCTCGAGGTCGCGGCGCAGCCCCGGGTATTTCGAGATCACCGCCAACACCTTCTTCGAGACGTCCTCGTGAGAGACGCCCTCCCCCACGTGGATCCACAGCTCTCCGAAGTTCGGCCCGACGACTTCATCGGCGGCTTCTGCTCTTCCCAGGTGCGAGCCGAAGCTGGTGACGCCTTGAATCGCGCGCAGCTCGAGGCTCACGCGCTCGGTCGTACGACGCAGCGCCGGGAGCGACGTGCCTGGCTGCGCGACCCAGTGCATGAGGAAGTCGTTCTCCTTGAACTCGGGCAGGAATGAGGTGCCCAGGAGCAGCGTGGCCACGGCCGCGAGCACCATCGAGGCGACACCGCCTGCGACGATCGCGCGGGGGCGCTGCAGCAGACGCGGCAGCAACGCCTCGTAGCGCCGGCTCAGCCAGGTGAGCGCCGGAGAGTGTGTGGCCTCGAGGCTGGTACCCGGCAGCAGGAGCATCGACAGCGCCGGAGTGACGGTGAGCGCGACGGCGAGCGAGGCGAACACGGCGAGCCCGTACGCGAGCGCGAGCGGTTGGAAGAACGCGCCCGAGAGGCCTCCGAGGAACCACACCGGGAGAAACACCAGCATCACGATGACCGTCGCGTAGACCACCGCGCTGCGCACCTCGAGGGAGGCCTCGAGCACCACGGTCAGAACGCTCCTCGGGCTCGCCAACGAGGTGTTCTCGCGCAGCCGCCGATAGATGTTCTCCACGTCGATGATGGCGTCGTCGACCACCTCGCCGAGCGCGATCACCAGGCCGGCGAGGATCATGGTGTTGAGCGTGCCCCCGAGCGCCCGCAGCGCGATCAACGCCGCGGCCAGCGAGAGGGGAATGGCCAGAGAGCTGATGAGCGCCGTTCGCCAGTTCCACAAGAAGAGCCAGAGCACGCCGATGACCA
>JANODF010000743.1:0-9303 GCA_031412555.1 Archangium sp.
GACCGCTTCGATCTGATGCGGGTTGGGATCGACTTTGGCCGCTCGTTGCGGGGAGGTGGCGCGCCTCGCTTCGTCTGATCTGCGCAGACGGACCAGATCCTCAGCGAGGTAACGGCGCTGAGCTGGGTGGAGCGGGGGCACCGGAGACACGGGAGGTGTCTACTCGACCTTGGTGCGTTGGTAAGCCCTCTCCCCGACCCTCTCCCCCTCGGGGAGAGGGAGGACTTGGGGCTTTTGCTTCACTTCGTGTAGCCGAGCACCCGATAGACCAACCGGCCAAGCCACTCTCTCAACGCCCTCGTGGTCTGCCCGAGGTACTCACCCCGCGGCGCGAGGTGTGGATCTGCCGCCGGGTTTCGCAATCGGTAGTCCACCGGCAAAACGTCGGCTTCCACGCCCACCGCGCGAAAGCAGCCCACTGAACGCGGAATGTGATGCGCGCTGGTCACCAGCAACACCTTCTTCGCGCCCAGTTGCTCCAGCAGCAGCTTGCTCTCGGTGGCGTTCTCGCGCGTGTTGTTGGCTTTGCGTTCGATCACCACCTGCTCCTTCGGCACCCCCAGCAGAATCAACTCTTCCGCCAGATAGTCGGCCTCGGTGCGCAGCGCGCCGCCCAGTTTGCCGCCACTCACGATGGCCACCTTCGCGCGGCCGGTCATCAGCAACTGCCGCACTTCCAGCAGCCGCTCCACGTTGTCGTTGAACGCTGGCGCGTTGGGCAGGCTGCCCGCGGGTGAGATCACCCCGCCCAGCAACACCACCGCGTCGTAGGTGACGCCGTCTTCCATCGTCGACACCACGCCGTTCTCGAGCGACGCCCACAGCCGGTTGGAGACCAGGGGCGTGGAGCACAAGAACAACCCGCCCAGGCCGAAGGTCACCAGGCCCACCGCGAGGCGGCGGCGCTTTTCACGCGCCAGCAGCACCACGCCCAGCACCAACGGCACGCCCGACCACCACAAAGGGTCGATGACGATGTCGAGCAACTTGGAAAGGATGAAGAACACGTGAAACCCGTGGGTAGCACGCCGTGTGCTCGCTGAGCCCACATTGATTCTCGGCAGGGGGCTGGCTGCGGTACGCTGCCCGCCGTTGTGCTCCCCGTCGCCGGGCCCCACAGGAGCACGAGGTAATCACCACCATGGAACGTCTCCGCCTCCTGACTTTCACGTCACTCGCGGTGTTGAGCTCCTGTGCTCCTCCCGACAGCGCTTTGCGCGTCAACGTCACCGTGCGCATGGTCGGCACGTCGCGCGTGCGGGCCGACTGCATCCGGCTCACCATTTCCAGCGACACGCAGGAGCTCAAGTCGCTCACCATCAAGCGCCCCGCCGACGACACCGCGGTCTTCGGCGTGCGCCGGGGCAGCGACTTGCCCGCGTCGGTGAAGGTGCAGGCCAGCGGCTACCTCGGCTCGAATTGCAGCGACGACTCGACCCTCAAGTTGAACGCGCAGGGTGAAGCGGTCACCGGCGCCTTCCCCGAATCGGGTGTCAGCGAGCTCGCCGTCAACCTCGATCCGCCCAGCTCTGCGCTCGATGGCGATCGGGACGGCTTCGTGGGTGCGGCCCGCGGTGGGCTCGATTGCAAAGACGACGACAACACCATCTTTCCCGGCGCCACGCAGATCTGCGCCAGCACCGCCGACACCGACTGTGACGGGCAGACCGGCTGCGACGACTCGGAGTGTGGCAACGCGGGCGTCTGCGCTGATCCGCCCGACCGTGTGGTGATCACCAGCACCATCGCCACCATGCTTCGCTACGAGTGCCGCGGCCCGTTCCGCGTCGAGCTCAACAACGTCAACGGCGTGCGCACCGCGATTCGCAACACCGACGTCGCGCTCGCCACCTCGTTGCCCGGCGTCACCGTGCACGGCGTGGCCACCTGCAACGACGCGCCGCAGACCTCGTTGCCCATTGCGTACGGGGCGTCGTTCTTCGAGGTGTACCTGAAGGCCGATGGCCAGGCGTTCGGCCTCAACACCCTGACCGCCACCGCGAGGCTGGTGACCACTCCCGGAACCACGACGGTCGAGGTGCGCCCCCAGCCCATCGATCACCTGGAGTTCACTTCACCCGTGCGCACGGTGAGCGCCGGCGCGTGCAGCACCGAGACGGTCAACGTCGAGTTCCGCGACTTGCAGAATCGCCGCACCGACGTCGATGTGCCCACCACCATCTCGCTCACCTCCTCGCCCGGCGACATCGGCAACGCCAACATCTTCTTCGATGACGCGAGCTGCATGGCCGACGGCTCGATGCAGCAGTTGTTGCCGGGGCAGGGCGCGGTGGCGGTGCACGTCAACGCGGCGCGCGCGGGCGTGTTCAGCCTGCGGGCCACGTCGGATCTGCTGGTGGCCACCCAGAACTTGAACGTGCAGTCGGCCACCGCCAGCAAGCTCGCCTTCACCAACGGCCCGGTGGTCTTGAGCACCACGCAGATGTGCTCGGCCGCGCTGTTCACCCTGCAGCTGCAGGACCAGTTCGACAACCCGGTCACCGCCGTGGCCGACGTGCCGGTGCGCCTGTCGGTCACTGGGCTGGTCGCGGTCTCGTTGTTCGAAGACAACGGCTGCGCCAGTGCCGCACAGACCGACTTCGTCATTCCCGCGGGCTCCACCTCGGTCTCCTTCCGCGCGAGGGGCATGACCGCCCCGCCGAACCAGGGCGACATTCGCGCCAACGTGCTCAATGGCGCGCCCATCGCCGACGCCACCCAGATGTTGCGCGTGTCGGCCGGCATGGCCACCCGCTTCGCGATGACCGGCAGCCCGCAGAGCCCGCTGGCCAGCGTGTGCAGCGCCAACCCCTTCAGCGTCGACATTCAAGACAGCGCGGGCAACCCCGCTTCGAGCGCCACGCCCCTGACCATCACGTTGAGCACCAGCCCTTCGGCCGACCCCAGCTTCCGCTTCTTCAGCGGGGCCGGTTGCCAGACCGACTTGAACGGCTCGGTGACGGTGCCGCCCGGTCAATCGAGCGCCACCTTCTATTACCGGGGCAACAAGACCTTCCCGTCGTTCGAGATCCGCGGGGCGAGCGGCACGTTGAGCGCGCCTTCGACGTTCCTGCCGGGCAACTCCATTCGCCCGAACGTGCCGGCCAAGCTGGTCTTCGTGGCGCCCCTCACCCAGACCGCGCAAGCGGGCACCTGTTCGCCCAGCCCGTACCTGGCCAACGTGCTCGACCTCTTCGACAACCCCACCAGCTACACCACCGCGCAGACCGCCACCGTGGCGGCCAGCCCCGTTCAGCCCGGCTTCACCGCGGGCGGAGCGGCGTGCAACAGCGGCAACTCGGTGCCCCTGGGAGCGGGCGTCAACCAGCTCAGCTTCATCGCGCAGCACACGGTGGCCGCGCCCTTCGGGTTGACCGCCACCCTCAACGGCTTCTCCACCGCGGTGCCGGCGACCCTCAACGTCACGCCGGGGCCCTCGACGCTGAGCGTGGAGAGCCCGCTGAACGGCAGCGCCACGGTGACCGCCGGTGGCTGTCAGCGCATCACCTTGAACCGTCGCGATCAGTACCAGAACAACGCGCCCACCAGCGGCGTCACCCCGGTGGCCCTGCAGTTCCCCGCGTCGACCACGTGGATCGTCTACTCGAGCGTGGACTGCACCACCGGGGCGAACGCCACCATCAGCATGAACAGCACGCACACCGTGAGCTTCTCGGTGAGCCCGCGCACCGCCGGCGCGCACCAGATGACGGCGTCGATCCTCTCCGGCGCGCAGTCGGCGGTGGTGAACTTCCAGGTCAACCCGGGCACGGCGTTGTTCGTCTTCACCGACCCCGCGACGGGAACCAACGCCGCTGCCGCTTCACAAGTGGCCGGTGGTTGCACGCCGGTCAGCCTCATTCGCCGCGACGGCTTCCTCAACGACGTGCCGCTGGGCACGGCGAACAGCCTCATGTTCTCCCTCGCCATGGGCACCACCGTTCACAGCGGCACGCCGTGCACCGGCGCCAACGTCATCGGCGCATTGCCGATGGCCGCGACCGAAGCGCGCGCCACGGTCTACGTGCGCGCCACCCGGAGCAGCCTGACCGGAGGCCCTCAGGCCCAGACCGTGGGCTTCACGCTCGCCTCTCAGAGCGCCAACCTCACTCTCACGGTGAGCCCCGCGGCGCCCACGCTGTCCATCCTCTTGCCGGTGGGCGGCGCTGCCACGCTCTCCGCGCACCAGTGCCAACGCGTCAACGTGGAGCGCCGCGACGTGCACATGAACCTGGTGCCCGCCGCCGGCCCCAACCTCACCGTCACGCCCACCGCGAACCTGGAGGCCTTCAGCTCGACGGATTGTCTGGGCGCCGCCATCACCAACATTCCGGTGACTGCGGGCACCTCGGCGCGCGACTTCAGCGTGCGCAGCGATCTCGCCAGCCCGACCCCGCGCGCCTTGACCGTGACCCTCGATGGGCAGACCGCGCCGCTCACCCTGACCGTCAACCCGGGGCCGACCTCGGTCTTGAGCGTGCTGGGGTTGCCCACCAGCATGGTCTCCGCGGGCTGCGTGGGGCCGCTCACCTTGCGCCGTCGCGATGGGTTCAACAACGACGTGCTCACCGGCGCGGTCAACGCGACGATGACCTCGTCTCAGTTCACCTTCTCTTCCGCGTCGGATTGCTCGAGCGCGGCGAACAACCTGATGGTGGCCATCGCCGATGGCGCCGCGGTCTCGGGCGCCTTCTACGCCACCGCCACCGCCGCGGGCTCGGCCACCATGACCGCCACCCTGGGGGTGGTGGTGGGCACCGGCACGCTCACCGTCAACGCGGGCCCGCCCAACCAGCTCGTCTTCACCACCCCGGTGCGTTCGTTCATCGCCGGCCTGTGTGCAGGCGCGAGCAACGTCATCACCGTGCAGCTGCGTGACGCCGCGGGCAACCCCACCAACGCGCTCGCCGGTGGCCTCGCGCTCACCGCGAGCTCCACCTCGGGCACGGGGGCCTGGTTCACCAACAACACCTGCGCGGCCGCGGCGGGCGGTGGCAGCTTCACCATTCCTCAGGGCAGCAACACGGTCTCTTTGTTCTACCGGGACAGCACCATCGGCACCCCCACGGTGAGCCTCACCTCGGCGCTGGTGAACCCCAACGCACAGACGCACTCGGTGATGGTGGGCCCGCCGGCGCGGCTCTTCTTCACCACCGCGCCGCGCACGTTCGTCGCCGCCGAGTGCCCCGGCGCCGCCAACGTCATCACCGTGCAGCTGCAGGACACCGTGGGCAACCCGGTCAACGCGGGCCCCGGTGGCCAGGCCTTCACCGCCACCACCACCTCGGTGGGCCCGGTGACCTGGTTCACCGACGATCTCTGCGCCTCCACCGCGGCCGCGGGCGCCTTCACCATTCCGCAAGGCAGCAGCACGGTCTCGCTCTTCTACCGTGACGCGCGCGCCGGCACGCCGTCGGTCGGGCTGACCAACGGCTCGGGCCTGATGAACCCCACGCCCCCGCAGGTGCACACCGTCTCGGCGGGCCCGCCTTCGCAGCTGGTGTTCACCTCGGCCGCGCAGAACCTCTCGGCGCTCAACTGCTCCGCGGCCACCGTCATCACCGCGCAGGATCTCGGCGGCAACACGGTCAACGCGGGCATGAACCGGGTCATCACCCTCTCGGCGGCGCCCGGGCCAGCGAACACGGTTTTCTATTCGAACTCCGGCTGCACGACCGCGCTGGGCTCGAGCCAGATCACCATGAACAGCGGCAACTCGACGGTCACCGTCTACTTCCGCGCGGAGAACCCGGCCTCGCTCACCCTGACCGCCGACAGCCCGGCGCTCACCTCGGGCACGCAGGCGGCCACCATCACCGCCGCGTTGCCCACCCGGCTGGCGATCACCACCGCGGACACCACCGTCGAGGCGGGCTTCTGCCACCCGGTCACCGTCGAGCGGCGCGACGCGCTGGATCGCCTCGCCATTCCCGCGGTGGCCACGGTCATCACCCCGGTGCTGGCCCCCACCACCGGGGCGCTGCTCTTCACCGACGCGGCGTGCACGATGGCCGCGGGCGCCACGGTCTCCATCGGCTCGGGGCTGAGCAGCACCACCCTGTACTTCAAGGGCGTCAGCGGCAGCCTGGGGGGCACCACGCCCGGTAATCAGGCCTACACCCTCACCCTCAACGCGGGCGCGCTCACCAACGACAACACCGTGGTCACCGTGCAGCCGATGGTCAGGCGAGGCAACTGCACCCTGGGCAACACCACCATCACCTGCCCCCTCACCCCCACGCTCAGCGACATCACCCGCACGATGTTGTTCTTTCAAGCGGCGCCCACCGGCACCGACGACAACCCCTCGGATGACAACGTCACCTGCCGGCTCAACCTGAACACCGGGGTGGCCGAGGTGATTTGCGACCGCAACGCCAACGGCGCCAACGTCACCGTGGAGTTCCAGACGCTGAGTTTTGCGTACCCGGCCACGGCTGGAGGCGTCACGGTGCAGCACCTCACCGGCGGGTGCACCGCGGCGGCCACCACGGCGATGCCGGTGAACCTCACCGTGCCCATCAGCGCCAACCCGGCGAACAGCTTCGTGTTGTTCAGCAGCCGCAGCGTGGGCACGCAGAACGACGCCGATCACTTCTTCACCGGCCAGCTCACCTCGGCCACCAACCTGCGTTTCTCGCAGGCGGCGGCGTCGACCACCTGCACCAGCACCGTCGACTTCGTGGCGCAGGTGGTGACCTGGGCGGGGGCCACGGTCAGCCGCGGCGTGCAGGCGGGCGGCTCGGGCCTCAGCTTCACCGCGCCGGCGACGGGCGCCACGGGCGGCTTCCTCGTCTATTCGACCCGCGCGGCGGCCGCCGACACCGGCAACAGCAACATCTGCCGGCGCCGGGCCCGGGGCGAAATCACCAACGCCACCACGTTGACCTTCACCCGCGGCTGCAACGGGGCCGACCTGCAGGACATCTCGTGGGAGTTGGTGAAGTTGCCCACCGGCGGCGGTTCGGTGCAGCAGGTCAACGGCGCCACCACGGCGGGCAACGCCACCACCTCGAGCCTCCCCTTCAGCTCGGTCGACCTCACCCGCTCGGTGGTCTTCCTGGGTGGCCAGGGCCCGGGCGGCAGCGCCACCGGGAGCAGCTCCTCCCCCACCGACCGGGTGGGAACTTCGCTGGCCACGGTGAACGTGAGCTCTTCGACCGCGATGACCTACGTGCGTGGCAACAGTGACCAGGTGGGCTCGTTCACCGGTTACGTGATGCAGGTGACCCCCTGAGAACGCGGGGGTGACGGCAACGCGGAGGTGACGGCTCGGAGCGTGGGAGTTACAACGCTCGGACATGACTGAGTTGGCAACTGGGGAAGACCTGAAGGCCGTAGAAGCACTGGCGCAGGCACGCGCGCGTCGGCCATTCCCGACTGCACACCCGCGGCTTCGGCTTCGCCGACTCCGGCGCAGCAGCAGCGGCCGAAGCCGCCTCGCCTCGACTGGGCTGGGCTCAGCTCCATCAGAAAACATGCGGCATCGACGTGCTGCGCTGCCCCTGCGGTGGCCGCCGCTCGATTCGCGCCGTGCACGCCACCCGCAAGAAGCTCACGGGTCGAGCCCCAACTGCAGGCGGTAGTACGAGAAACCAGCATCCTCGCACTGGGCGATGCCAACCACCTGATTCGAGTCATTGATGTCGTTCGCCGTCAGGATGAGACAGTCGACGCCAGCATCCTGCACTAAGTCATCGAGAATGATGGAGTGCCCTCGCGCCCATGCGAAGCCCCAACCCAGCAATCGGGTCGGGAAATTTCTTTCTTCAGTCTTGCCGACGGCCACGCCGAGGTTGTTGACCCCCAGCACTTCCGATGCGTCACCTTTCGTCAACGGCACTTCATGGTACTCGTTGCCCCAAAAGAGCGTTGCCCTCCGCCCGCCTACGAAGCGTTGGCCCGCGATCAGGTTTGATTCGTTGATATCGTTACCCCAGCAGCTCTGTGCCCCGTACTTGCTTACTTGAGTCTTTCCATCCTTCCAGACCATCAATTCGAACTTTGGGGAGGACTGGCCCACCCCCACCCCCTGCTCTGAAAGCCCCAAGACATATCCAGAGGACCTGGGCACCGGCCAGACACCGCCATCCGGACCAGCTACCTCTCGCTCTCCATTCAAGTCGCCCCAGTGCTCCAGAGAGATCCAACCGGACATCGTCGCGTCTAGAACGCGTCGATAGCGAAGCTTCGACATCACGCCTCCATCGAAATGGCGGCGATAAACGTGCCAGTCTTTGTCGTTCTGGTTCTCTGACTGGTGCCAGTACGTATCATCGGCCATCAACACCTGGGTGACAGCCTGCGGCGTGAGTCTTTGCCTGGGGCCAGACGACAAGACGATCGCATCGTCCGGTCGAAACCCGTCCTGACCACCGTCGACGTCACAACCAATGAGCGCAGTGCCGCGGGCGTTGATTTGAGGGTCGAGCCTGCCGTGTGAACCATCGCGGCACAGCTCCTCGAACGAGAGCATTCTCCATGTGACGGGCCCGCCATCTGCCCAAAACGGTGGGGGGGCGATGTCGAGGATGTGGAGAGAATCATCTCCCGCGTCTGTGCCCGAGTCCGTAACACCGGCATCATTCATCGACGCGTCGACCGCTGCGTCGCCGGCAGGCGAAGGCTGCATGCACGCGCATGAGCTCGCGAGGATGAGGAGGCCGAACCCAATTCTCGTCACGGCTCAAACCAGCCGACGGAACTCTGAAGAGTCGAATCACCTTGAACGAAGAAGCCCTTGTACGAGGCTGCGAGGTCGAGGCCGAACACCGACCCAGCCGACGCGGGGAGTGGCGGTTGCCAGAGATTTCTAGGGTAGAGCGCGCGGTCCGTTGTAACGATAGCTGGGACGGAGGCAGAAAAGAGCCGGTCGTGCAGCTGACCCGCCAGCATCACCGTTCGGTTGAAATCGCTGAATGCCAACTCAGACGCATAAAAACCTTCGCCAAGGCGACGCGCATCGGCGTGAGCCTGGTTTGCACGAGCCACATAGGTGCCGCCGCCGAGCAAGCACGTCCCGTTGACCAACTCGGTGCCTGAAAGGGTGTACACGACACTGAAGCCAGGCCCGTTGTCGTCGGGGACGACCCCCACGCCTCGAGCGCCGTAGCCGATGCCGACGCCTGACACCCCGCAGGCCATGGGGGGCGTCAGGGTGTGCTGCGCCACGATGACGGGGTCCTCTGTGACTGCGATGGGAGGGTCCGGCACGAAGGTGACGCGGTAGACGACGATGGAGACGTCAACGGAAGCGCGATGGTGCTGGGTCGTGATGGCGTAGGCGACACACTCGGGCGTGCC
>JANODF010000744.1:0-4510 GCA_031412555.1 Archangium sp.
CGCCCGTGATGAGGAGCTTCTTTCCCTGGAGGAGCATGCCGGTCGTCTACCCCAAGCAGTGCCGGGGCTCGCCCAAATTTCTCAGACGCTCGCCGCGAACAGGGCCACACGAGCTTCCGCGGTCAGAGCGCGAATCTGGGCGATCCACGCATTCAACTCTGCTGCGGCCGGCCCTGCCTTCAGGCGACCGTTGGGTGATGGATAGCGATAGGCCGTCGCGAAGGCGGAGAGCGGCCCCAGATGATCGAGCTTGGTGCGCCACGGATCCGCTTCGGGCAACGCCGCAATCAGCGCCGCCAGATTGTGGTCGGCGGTCGGGTAGAGACCTCGGTGAAGGCGAACGGCCTTGATCAATTTCTCGGCTGCCTGCTGAAGATGAAACGCCGCGAAACGCACCGGTGGATCCTGTGCAAGGCGGGTCGCCGCTTCGAGCTCGCCCTCGACGTCGTCGAGAAAAGCAGAGATGACGAGCGGATCAGGTCTGGGTGAGTCAGCGGGCATAGACCACCACGCCTTCCGAGGCGACGATCTGAGCGAGCGTTCCCAGGGAACGCCTGCAGCGATCGAAGTCCGATTTCGTGATCGGAAACAACTCGACGCGCTTGGCGTGCAGGTCTTTGAGTCGGCCCCAGAGCGGAACGAGTTCGAGGTCGTCTGAGCTGGCAGTGTCGGGAAGAACCGCGAGCAGATCCCAATCGCTCTCGGGACGAGCCGTTCCGCGCGCGCGACTGCCGAAGAGCCAGATCTCGAGCGGATGCAGCTCATCGACGATGCGCTTGAGGAAGGCCTCAGGAACGCTCGACGAGGTGGCGATGGCAGCGGTCACACCGGAACTATAGCGATTGCCACACCCCGCGACCACGCGAGGGGCTCACTCGCCCGCGCGGAACGTCATCGAAATGCCGAAGGTCCAGAACGAGCCCCCCAGCGGCTGCGCCAGCGGGATGGTGTTGCCCGTGACGTCGCGGTTGTTGAAGTCGAGATAGAACTTGTCCCAGTTCAAGAACACGCCGCGCACGAAGAAGCCGAGGCCGAAGTAGCGCGCGAAGAAGTAGTCGACGTTCGCGCCCCACTCGAAGAGCAGCCCATCCATCCCGTTCGGGAAACCTTCGACCGCCGTGCCGCCGCCCACGATGCCGTAGCCCACGCCGAAGAACGTACTGGCGTCGAGGCCAATGGGCCGCTTCTCCTTCTTCATGAAGAACAGCTCGAGCGGGTGCCAGGCCACCTTGCCGACCACCATGCCCCCGCCGCCGCGGCTGGCGTCGAACAGGCTCCAGCCGGTGGCGGTGAGGTCGGCGCCGACCGAAGCGTGCCCGAGGATGTTGTAGGCCGCGCTGAGAGAGACGGTGTGCGTATTCTGAAGCGAATCCTTGAAGAGGCCGGCATTGGTAGGGCCCACCCGCAGCCCATCCCGCCCGGGATCCTCACCCAGCTTGTTCTGATCGACCGTCCAGAAGCCCGGCCCGTACTGAAGCTGGAAGTTGAATCCCCCCGTGGAGAAGTGCGGTGGGTCAGCCCACACTGCCAGCGGAGCCAGGGCGGTCAATACGGCGATCAAACGAATCATGGAGCAGTGCCCCTTCACCGAATAAAAGAATCCAGCCATGCCGACTCTGTCCGACTCATTCCTCACCGGCGCGAACATCGATTTCATCGAAGCGCTCTATAGCCGTTTCCTGGCCGACCCCAACAGCGTCGAGCAGAGCTGGAAAGAGCTCTTCAGCACGCTCCAGCGCGAAGGCAAACCCCTCGTCATCGATGGGTTGACGCTGCCCGCTCCGAAAAAGGGCAATGGCCACGCGAACGGCGCCGTGAACGGCAAGGTCGCCAGCGACATGGCGCTGCAGTCGAAGGTCGACCAGACCATCATCGCTCACCGCCTGCGCGGCCACCTCGTCGCGCAGCTCGACCCGCTCGGTACGCCGCGCCCGAAGCTCGAGCACGTGGCCGACATCGGCATGGTCTCCGACACCCACTTCACCGAGCAGGAGCTGGACACCCTCGTCTCCCCGCTCGACACCTTCAGCGAGCCGCGCGTGCAGTTGCGCCGGGTGATGGAGCGCATTCGCCGCACGTACACCAATCACATCGGCGTCGAGTTCATTCAGATGTACGCGTCGGATCGCCGTCGCTGGCTGCTGCAGCGCATGGAGTCGTCCGAGAACACCACGAACTTCTCCGTCGAAGAGCAGACGCAGATTCTCCGCAAGCTGACCGAAGCGGAGACCTTCGAGACGACGATGGAGACGAAGTTCCAGAAGGTGAAGCGCTTCTCAGCCGAAGGCGGCGAAGTGCAGATCGCCATGCTCGATGCGTTCCTCGAGTTGGGCGGTTCGCTGGGCGTGAAGGAGGTCGTGTTCGGCATGGCCCACCGCGGCCGCCTGAACGTGCTGACCAACATCCTGGGCAAGCCGGCCGAAGAGATCTTCTCGGAGGTGACGGGACCGACGGACCCCAAGCAGTACTTGAACCGTCACGACGTGAAGTACCACATGGGGTACTCGCGCGATCACACCACCCGGGGCGGCAACAAGGTTCATCTCACGATGGCCTTCAACCCGTCTCACCTCGGCTTCGTGCACCCGGTGGTCGAAGGCCGCGTGCGCGCCAAGCAGGATCGTGCGGGCGGTGGGCTGCCGGCGAAGAAGGCCGTAGTGCCCTTCGTGATTCACGGCGACGCCGCGTTCGCGGGTCAGGGCCTCATCGCCGAGACGCTCAACCTGAGCGGCCTCGAGGGCTACGACACGGGCGGCACCATCCACCTCGTGATCAACAACCAGCTTGGCTACACCACCGACGGCAAAGACGGCCGCTCGTCGGTGTACTGCACGGGCCAGGCGGCGATGCTCGACATCCCCATCTTCCACGTGAACGGTGACGACCCCGAAGCGTGCGTGCACGTGATGCGGGTGGCCACCGAGTTCCGGCAGAAGTTCAACACCGACGTGGTGATCGATCTCGTCTGCTACCGGAAGTACGGCCACAACGAAGGCGATGAGCCCCGCTTCACCCAGCCCGAGATGTACTCGCTCATCACCGGCCGCAAGACGGTGCGCACGCTGTACGCCGAAGAGCTCGCAGCGAAGAACCGCTTGAGCGCCGACGCCTCGGCCCAGCTGAAGCAGGAAGTGGTGGCCGAGTTCCAGTCAGCCTTCGAGAAGTCGAAGACGAAGAGCCTCGTGCGCGACCCTGATCACCTCCACGGCATCTGGTCGAAGTTCCGCGGTGGCCCCGACAAGGAGACGCCCCAGGCCGAGACGGGGGTCGATCTTCCCGTGCTCAAGAAGCTGCTCGAGCCGCTGTCGAAGAACCCCGACGGATTCGTGCTCCATAAGAACGTGCAAACCGGAATCATCGAGAAGCGGCAAAAGATGCTGCGCGACGAAGAGCCCATCGACTGGGGCACCGGTGAGAGTCTCGCGTACGCCACCCTGCTCGAGGCTGGCTGGCGCGTTCGCGTCACTGGGCAGGATACGCAGCGCGGCACCTTCGCTCACCGTCAGGCCGTGCTGCACGATCAGAAGACGGGAAGAACCTTCTTCCCGCTGGGCGAGATCAAGCCGGGCATCGGCGAGGTGATCAACAGCCCCTTGAGCGAGATGGCCTGCATGGGCTTCGAGTACGGCTATTCCCTCGATTGCCCCGACGCGATCGTCGCTTGGGAAGCTCAGTTCGGCGACTTCGCCAACAACGCGCAGGTGATGATCGATCAGTTCCTCGCGGCCAGTGAGGACAAGTGGAAGCGCATGAGCGCGCTCACATTGCTGCTGCCTCATGGCTACGAAGGCGCAGGGCCCGAACATTCAAGCGCGCGATTGGAGCGATTCCTCGAACTGGCTGCCGAAGACAACATTCAGGTCTGCTACCCCACGAGCGCTTCGCAGATCTTCCATCTGCTGCGCCGACAGGTGGTGCGCCCGATTCGCAAGCCCCTCGTGGTGATGACCCCGAAGTCGCTGCTTCGCGCCTCATACGCGACCAGCCCCTGGTCTGATTTCACCTCGGGAACCTTCAAACGAGTGATCGCGGAAACCCAAGTCAACTACGACACCAGCGGGAAGACCGTCGTGGCAGCACCCACGCTGATCGATCCGAAGAAAGTCACGCGGCTCCTGCTGTGCAGCGGCAAGGTCTACTTCGACTTGGTCATGGAGCGGCACACGCTGAAGAACACCCACACCGCCATCGTTCGGCTCGAGCAGCTCTACCCGCTGCCCGAGGCCGAGCTGCGCGAAGTGCTCCAGTCCTACCCTGCCCTCAAGGAAATCTTCTGGGTGCAGGAGGAGCCGAAGAACTCAGGCGCCTGGCGGTATCTCATCGAGCCGCTCATGACGCTCACTGGAGAACTGAAGCAGAACCCCAAGCTCAAATACGTGGGCCGTCCTGAAAGCGCGAGCCCCGCCACTGGTTTCATGTCCTCGCACCAATACGAGCAGAAGCTGCTCGTCGACGAAGCACTGTCGTCCTGAAAGGCGTACCCGCACCATGTCATCAGTCGAGATCAAGG
>JANODF010000745.1:0-5899 GCA_031412555.1 Archangium sp.
GCTGGGTGGCCGCCGAGAACAGCGCCTCTTCACCCAGCGCCGACTGGAGCCGCGACATCACCACCTCGAGCTCCACCTCTCCCGCGGGCGCGTCGCCCAGCACCAGCTGCCGGCCGTGATCGGCGCTCGCCTCGTCGACCCGCAGGTGCAGGTGGGTGATGGGCTGGTTGACCGTCAGATCCGTCAGCCGATGGCGAATCAGCTCCACCAGCAGCCGGCTCTCCGCCGAGGCGCGGGCGAGCACGAGCGGGACCGTCAGCGGGTTCCCCCCTTCTAAGCCCACCGAGACGGTCAACCGCACGGCCGCCCGCTGCCTCCCCTGCAATCGACCGCACAGCCGATCGACCAACATCTTCAAGGCGAACAACACCGGCTCGAGCGCTTCAGCGGGCCAGTCGAGCTGCACCAGTTCTTCCAGCACCTCGGGCAGCTCATCGGGGAGGAAGCGCGAGTCGTCTTCCCCGCGCGACAACCGCGCCGCCTGCAGCCCGATCGTCCCGAAGCGGCCCACCAACGCGCCCGAAGGCAACCCCGCCAGCTCCCCCAGCGTGGAGAGCCCCAACGAACGAAAGGGGCCCGCCGCGCCTTCCCCCAACCAGCCTTCTTCCAACGCGAGCAGGGGCAACTTCGCCACCTGCGCTCCGCCGCGCGGGGGCACCACGTTCACCGTGTCCATGGTCCACCGGCCCAGCGCCTGGGTGGAGAACCGCTCCGAGCCCACCACGCACCGCCCGCGGAAACCCAACGCGCGGCAGGCCCCCAGCACCCGCTCGGCCCAGCGCGTTTCGGTGCCGCTCAAGGGGGCGGCCGACGCATCGAGCCACAGCCCCTCGGGGGCATCGCGCTGAAACCCCGGCGAGAGCGGCAACAACGTCTCGCCCAGCGTGGCGAGGGCTTTGGCCTCCAGCTCGGGCTCGAATCGCAGGCGCACCAGGGACGGCTCGAGCGCCATGGCGGAGGCCACGGTCATGCCCGGACGCACTCCGCGCTTGAGCGCCGCGCCGGAAGCGAAACGCACGCGTTGGCTGCCCTTTTCATCGGCGTGCAACACCAGCGGCCGCCCGGCGAGCGACGGCTGCTCGAGCACGCGCCGCTGCACCGGGAACCGGGGAAGGTAGAGATAGCCCAGGCGCATGGCTCAGCTCCTCTTCAAGGGCAACGTGAGAGGACTGTCTCGCCCGGGTCTTCCCCACGTCATGGGGTAGCCGTCGCGCATCAGGTTTTTCTTCGGGCGTTGCAGGGAGTCGATGGGCAGCACGGTGTGCACGTCGGGCGCGGGCCAGGGCCGTTCGAGCCAGCGGCCTCGCAGGGGGCGACCTCTCAGAACTGTTTTGCGGCCATGCGGGGCGGCGATCTCGAAATTGGGTGCCACGCTGGGCCCCTCACCCCAACCCTCTCCCCGCTCCGCAGGGAGAGGGAGTTCCGTTCGCACCACGTGCAGGGAGCGCACCCCGGCCTTCGAGACCGACTGGGTCTGCAGCATCAACCGCACGAAGCCCTGCCCCTGTGCCGTCAACGACGTCACCAGCACCAGCAACGCGCCCCCCGTGCGCGCCGCATCGAGCAGCTTCTTGGCGTCGGTCATCGTCAGCTGCACCCCGGTGTGGGTGACGTCGAGCACCACGCAGGTGAACGCCCCGCTGCGCAGCAGCTGCATCGCCGTCCACACCAGCTGGGTGGGTTTGGGCCGGGCGATCAACAGCCGCTCGAGATTGACGCCCATCGCGGCCGCCGCGGGTGGGTACAGCTCAGAAGGCCCATCGACCCAGGCCGACAGCCGCTTTTCCCGCCCCGCCGCCGCCACCAGGCTCAAGGCCACCGTGGTGCGCCCCGAGGCCTCTTCGCCGCACAACTCGACCCCCGAGCCGAGGCGGAAGGCGCCGAAGTCATCGAGCTCGGTGACCCCGGTGCGCAGGGCCATCACCAGCTCGCGCGGCTGCGCCTCGAGCTTGCGAATCTTCTCTCTGAGCTGCTCCACCACGGCCGTCGTCATGAGTGCCTCCGCACTGGATCCATCACTGAACGTGCGTGTAGTATCAAGCGACACTGACAAGTGCGGGAACCCCCCGGTAAATCGGCCTCAGCGCGATCGGAGAGGGCCGAGCGGCGAGGCCCTTTTCACCCCGCAAGGAGAGTCCGAATGACTGCTCCTCGATCACTTCCGAGGCACTGAAGGTCGACTCGAACCGTTCCTCCCAGGTGGCATCTCGACTGCGCTCGATGCGAACGGATGGCAGTGGCTCGTTGAATCATTCTTCACGCCAACATTATGTTCAGCTGCATAATGTTGTTCCTCAACCGAACCGATGAACTGGGCCGGATGGATCGTTTCGCTCGCGCCTCTGAGGGTGGGCTGGCGGTGATCTTCGGGCGTCGCCGCGTGGGCAAGACGCGCCTGCTGCTGGAGTGGATCGGCCGTCACCAGGGGCTCTACTTCGTCGCCGATCAGTCCTCCGCGTCGCTCCAGCGCCGCTACTTCGCGCAGGCGGTGTCCACGCGGCTGCCGGGCTTCGGCGACGTGGACTACCCCGACTGGCGCGCCCTCTTCGCCCGCCTCGCCCGTGAAGCGAAGCTGCGAAAGTTCCGCGGGCCGCTGGTGATCGACGAGTTGCCGTACCTCATTCTTTCCAGCCCCGAGCTGCCCAGCGTGCTGCAGCAGTGGATCGACCACGACGCGCGCGCAGCGAAGCTCACCGTGGCCCTGGCTGGCTCGAGCCAGCGCATGATGCAGGGCCTGGTGCTCGACGGGGCCGCGCCGCTCTTCGGCCGGGCGCGAGAAGTCATCGAGCTCAAGCCGCTCTCGCCCCGCTGGCTCCCGCACGCGTTCAAGGGGCTGGCCGGCGCCGACCTGCTCTCCACGTGGACCGCGTGGGGCGGTGTTCCCCGGTACTGGGAGCTCGCGCACGGTGCTCGCGGAAAGCTCGACGCGCGCATCGACGCGTTGGTGCTCGACCCCATGGGGCCGCTGCATCACGAACCCGATCGCCTGCTGCTCGAGGAGACGCCTTCCGCCGTCGAGCTGCGGCCCCTGCTCGACGCGATCGGAGCTGGCATTCACCGCGCCTCTGAGATCGCCGCGCGGGCGGGCCGACCGGTCACCGCGCTCTCCCGGCCACTGGAGCGGCTGATCGAGCTCGGCCTCGTGCGCCGTGAAGTGCCCTTCGGGGAAGCGCCGCGCCAGACCAAGAAGAGCCTCTATCGCCTCGCTGATCCGTTCTTTCGGCTCTGGTTTCGAGTCGTCGCACCGCAACGCGGCTTCCTGGCCACCGCGACCGCGAAACAACGCAAGGCCCTGCTGGCGGCCCACTTCCCTGCCCTCGTCGGCAGCGCGTTCGAGGAACTCTGTCTGCGCGAGGTGAGCACGCTGGGTGACTGGCTCCCCGCGGCGCGCTGGTGGCAGGGCAGCGAACCGGAGTGGGACGTGGTGAGCACCTCACCCGATGGACAGCAGGTGCTGCTCGGTGAAGCAAAGGCGTGGCTCAAACCCGCCACCCTGGAGGCGCTGCTCCCCGAGGCCCGCCGCCTGAGGGCGCGCCCGTTACCTCACTTCGCCGCGCGGCAACGTGCGCCCCAGATCCAGTGGACGCTCTTCGTACCAGCGGTCGCAGCCCGCGTGCCGAAGGTGGTCGAAGGTGTGCGAGTGATCACCCTCGGGGAGCTGATCACCCGATAGCGGCGCGTTCACGTTTCTCAACAGCAGCGCAGAGCGACACCATTACGATGCCGGCCATGGGCGACACCCTGTCGGGCGAGACACACATCAGCGAAGCCACCAAGTCGCAGGCGCTGACGGTGACCGGCGGCGTGGCGCGCAACACCGTGCTCCCCCGCGTCGAGTGGGAGGGCCCCGACCCCAAGGTGAACCCTTCGCAGCGGCACCGCTTCGAAGAGTTGGGACTGCTGGGCGAAGGCGGCATGGGCGAAGTGGTGCTCGCGCAGGATCACGACATCGAGCGTCAGGTCGCGCTCAAGCGGCTGCCAGAGAACTGTGACCTGGGCCGGGTGCTGCGCTTCGTGGAAGAGATCCGCACGGTGGGCCAGCTGGAGCACCCGAACATCGTGCCGGTGCATGACGTGGGGGTCGACGCGTCGGGCCGGTACTACTTCGTGATGAAGCACCTGCACGGCGAGACGCTCGAGTCGATCATCGGGCGGCTGCATGACGGTGATGAAGCGGTGCACGCCCGGTTCACCATGCCGGTGCGTGTGCAGCTCATGGTGAGCGTGATGAACGCGCTCATCTACGCGCACAAGCAGGGCTTCATCCACCGTGACTTGAAGCCCGCCAACATCATGGTGGGGCCGTACGGGGAAGTGACGGTGATGGACTGGGGGCTGGCCAAGCGCATCCGTTCACCCGAGCGCATCACGGGTGAGGTGATCAGCGGGCCGAGGGATCGCACGCCGCTGCAGACGCAGGTGGGCTCGATCATGGGCACCCCGCTCTACATGTCGCCCGAGCAGGCCCGCGGTGAGAACGACACGCTCGATGAACGCAGCGACATCTACGCGCTCTGCGTGGTGTTCCACGAACTGCTGCACCTCGATCATTACCTGCGGGGCCGGGAAGACATGCAGTCGGTGCTGGAGGGCGTGAAGACGGTGACGCCGGTGCTGCACATCGCGACGCTCAAGGGCCGCAAGTACCAGGTGCCCGCCGAGCTCGACTGGTTTCTGGAGCGCGGCTTCCGGAAGAACTCCGCCGATCGGTATGCGTCGGTGGCGGAGATGGCCGAAGAGCTCCAGCGGATCATTCGGGGTGAGTGCCGGGTGCAGTGTCAGCGCACGTTCGTCAAACGCATGCTGGGCGAAGCGTCGCGGTTCACCGATGAACGGCCCGCGCTGATGATCATCGGCGCAGCGGCGGTGGGCTCGTTGTTCCTGGCGGCGATCGTCAAATCGATTCTCGTCTTCATGTGAAGCAGCTCCCGAAGCTCCCTCTCCCCGAGGGGGAGAGGGTTGGGGAGAGGGCTGTCAGGTAATTCGCCGCGCGCCCGTCTCGAGGGGCATGTCCGCCGCGAGCCTCCACTTTCATCACTTCTTCCGCCGAGACGGCCTCGCGCCCGATCTCTGAAGGATCCGTCTGGATCATCTTCACGAGGCCGGGTGGCGAGAGCTGCCCGGCCTTTTTCATTTCCTGGCGATTGATGACGAATGGTGAGTCAGCGGGCCGTGATCCCGCGCAAGAGAGTTCGATCCTCTCCTGTCGCCCTCCTTGTCGCCGGCTTAGCTCTGAGGGTCAGAGCGTCCGCCTGAAGAGCGGAAGAACTCGGTTCGATCCCGAGAGCCGGCATCTGTTTCCGTAGCTCAGTTGGATTGAGAGCGCTTCGTTGCGGACGAAGAGGTCGGGGGTTCGATTCCCTCCGGGAACGCAGTGTTCCTTCACGCAGTGACGCGCAGCGCCTCGTGCCAGTCACGCAGCGTCTGATCACGATGGCCTGGTCCGCGGAAGCCGAACGGCAGCGCCCCCATCACCACTCGGACCCGGCGGGAGCCCGAGGCCAACTCCGCTGTCGTGAGCGTCGGGCGCTCCTCGTCACCAAGCGACGGATAGACCAGCACCGAGTCGACGAGCTGGGTCGAACCACAGGCTGCGTACGCGAGCGCCTGATGGAGGTCTGCGCGGTGAGCGGCCTGAATTTTCTCGCCCGCGCCGTACCAGCCACGTCGCTGCACCTCGGACAGGTGCGGCTTGTATTTCGCGTCGAACCACACGGTGCGCTCACTGCTCAACATCGCGGCGTCAGGCTTCAGCTTACGCATCGAGCCCGCGGCACCTTCCCATCGAAGGTGCACCTCGCGCGCCGTATCGCCGCCGGAGCGCAAGCCGAGCCGGGGAGCGAGGTCGGTCACGAAACGGCGATCAATGAAGTGTGGGAATCATGGGTGCGCCGTTTCG
>JANODF010000746.1:0-2077 GCA_031412555.1 Archangium sp.
GAGCTGGCCGGCCACCACGGTGCTCGGGCTCGCGCCGGGCCTCGCGTATCTGGGCGGGCTGATGGGGTTCTACGCGACGTATGAAGTGCTCCATCGCCGCGAGCACACCACCGCGGGCTTCGGCGCTTATGGAAGGTGGGCGCGCCGCCATCACTTCGCGCATCACTACAGCGACGCGCGCTTCAACCACGGGGTGACCTCGCCCTTGTGGGACCTCGTCTTTCGCACCTGGCGGCCGGTGCAGGTGATTCGGGTGCCCCGCAGGTTCGTGATGCCCTGGCTCACCGATTCACGCACCGGTGAGGTGCGCGCGGAGTTCGCGGATCGTTTCGTCCTGGCGAAGTGACCGCGACCCGCATGAGGACCCTCAGGTTCTCAGCCCGGAATGAACGAGTGCCTGCCCACGCGGCACCCGTCACCCCAGCCACCGGCCGCAGCCACCCTGAAGAGGTCGCCGAAGGGCCGGCTCGCCAGCCCCAGGAAATGCACCCGCACGCCTTTCGAACAGGCATCCGAGGCGATGCGCACCAGCTCGTCCGTCGGGCGCAGCCCCACTTCGAGTTCGAACACCTCTCGCGGAGGCGCGAGTGGTCGCAGCTCCATCAGCCGTGTGTCGTTCATGTTTGGCCCCCCCGGACCGTGAGTGAAGGACCGAAGGTATAAGAGGCAGCCGCACCGCGTCATCGGCCCCCCCTACAAACAGTTTCTGATCAACCGATTGATCCCGCTTCCTCCCGGCAGGGTGTCATTGTTGTCCCTCACTTGAGTCGGGTGCGGCGCGTGGTTGGGCCGCAGGTTTCTGGGTGGTCGGGCCGCCACCTTGCCGGGTCTCCGGCGAGGACCGACATGTCGACCCCCACCCCTCTTTCTGCACCACCCGAAGCGTGGACCCCCTTGCTGCGCGCCGCACGGCTGGCCCGGCGGCCCCTCGAACGTTTCCTGCGCATCGAAGCCTCCAGCGGCCTGGTGCTCATCGGCGCCGCGGCCATCGCTCTGCTCTGGGCCAACTCGCCCTGGGCGGAGAGCTATGTGCAGCTCTGGCACACGCCCGTCGGTTTCAACGTGGGGCCCTTCGCGTTCGAGCGCAGCGCCGAGTGGTGGGTCAACGATGGGTTGATGGCCCTCTTCTTCTTCGTGGTGGGCCTCGAGATTCGCCGCGAGCTCCATCACGGTGAGTTGTCGGAGTGGCGGCGCGCGGCGCTGCCCGCGGTGGCCGCGTTGGGGGGCATGCTGGTGCCCGCGCTCTGCTACCTCGTGTTCGCCGGTGCCGCCCAGACGCGTTCGGGGTGGGGCGTGCCGATGGCCACCGACATCGCCTTCGCGCTGGGCATTCTCACCTTGTTGGGCAAACGGGTGCCGCCGGCGTTGCGGGTGTTGTTGCTGGCGCTCGCGGTGATCGACGACCTCGGGGCCATCATCGTGATCGCGTTGTTCTACTCGTCGGGCCTCTCGGTCTCCGGGCTGCTGGTGGCTGCGGTTGCCATCGCGGCGATCTTTCTGCTCCAGCGAATGGGCGTCCGTTCGAAGCCCGTCTACATCCTGCCGGCGGTGGTGGCCTGGGCAGGCGTGGCGGCGGCGGGCATTCACCCCACCATCGCGGGGGTGATCATCGGGCTCATCACGCCGGTGCAGGCGTGGTTGGGGCCGACCGGCTTCGTCGACGGCATGAAGAAGGAGTTGGGCGAGCTGGAGCGCAGCAACCCCGAGTCGCTCTCGTCGCACGATCTCGCGGCCACCTTGAAGAACGTGTCAGACGCGCGGCGTGAGGCGATGTCGCCTGCGGAGAGTTTGATCGAGCTGCTCCACCCGTGGGTCGCGTTCGGCATCATGCCGGTGTTCGCTCTGGCCAACGCGGGCGTGGTGGTGGGCGGGGCCTCTTTCGAAAGCGCGGAGTGGCGCGTGCTGCTGGGCGCCGCCGCTGGGCTGCTCGTCGGCAAGCCGGTGGGCGTGCTGCTGGCGTGCGCGCTCGCGTTGCGGCTCGGGCTCGCCACGCTCCCGCTCGGGCTGACCACCCGGCACCTGGTGGTGCTCGGCACGGTCGCAGGGGTGGGCTTCACCATGGCCATCTTCATCGCGC
>JANODF010000747.1:0-6954 GCA_031412555.1 Archangium sp.
TGCTTCTGAAGGCCCCTCACCCGGCCTGCAGGCCGACGTCTCCCCGCTTCGCAGGGAGAGGTATTTCATGGCCGGAAAGCGTCATCCGAAACAGCGCTCCACCCCCAGCGCGATCTGCGACCGAGACTTCACCCCCATGCGCGGCCGCCACCATGCGCACCATGTACAGGCCCAGCCCCACGCCACAGCGGGTGGCCCCCGAGCGCGCCTCGACTGAACCGAACTTCTCGAACAACCCTGGCTTGAACGCATCGGGAATGCCGCTCCCGCGATCCGCCACTTCGATCACCGCACCCTCACCACGGGCTGTGATCGACAACTCGACCCCCTCGCGCGTGTACTTCACCGCGTTCCCCAGCAGGTTCTCCACCGCGCGCACCACCAGCTTCCTATCGAGCCTCACCTTCAGCTCCTTCGGGCCGTTCACGCTCACCTTCACGCCGCTCTGAATCGCCAGAGTGCGCAGTGACGCCACGGCCGCCTCCACCACCTCGAGCGGACTGCACAACGTCAACGCCGGAGCCAACGCACCGGACTCCAGCAACCGCACCGAGAGCAGATCCTCCGCGAGCGAGAGCACCTGCTGGGTCGCGGCGATGCCGATGCGAATGTCTTCCTGCATCTCGGGCTCGGTCGCCTTCTCTTCGAGTATCCGAAAGCTGCAGGTCACCGCCGTCAGCGGGCTGCGCAGATCGTGAACCAGCAGGTCGACCAGGTCGTCCTTCAACGACACCAACTCGCGCAGCTCCCGCAGCTGCTTCTGAATCAACAACCCCTGCACTCGAATCTTGATGAACGCCGCGACGCGCAACGAGAGTTCGCTCGGGCTGATGGGCTTGTTCAGAAAATCGTCGGCCCCCGCTTCCAGCCCCGTCATCAGCGACTCGTGCGCCACCAGCCCCGAGAGCAGCAGCACCGGCAAATACCCCTTCGCCCGCGCCTTGATGCGCCGGCAGCCTTCGAAGCCGTTGGTGCCCGCCATCACCACATCGAGCAGCACCAGGTCGATGGTGTCGTGCGCGACGAGCTCGAGCGCCTGCTCCACCGTCTCGGCCTCCAGCACCCGGTAGGTCTCTCCGAGCATGCGACGCGTCAACACCCGCGTGCTGAGGTCATCGTCGACGATCAATACCGTGGCGATTTGGCGCTCCTGTTCGAGCTTGCTCATGCCATCTCCAGCAGCACCGTTCGAGCCACCACCTTCGTGAACGAATCTCCTCAGTTCTAGCGGCGCGCTCCATCGGATCGATAGGGCGCTCCTTCAGAATGATGAGGCGTCAGGGCTTGCCGTGCGTATCGAGCCAGGCCAGACAGCGCGTCACACTGCCCGTCGCCAACGCGATGCAGCTGTCGGCCCCCCCGTAATACATATGAATGGTGTCGCGATCTTTGCCCAGCGTGGTGCCGCAGGGGAACGCCACGTAGCCCACGTCGCCTTCACGCTCGTAGCTGGCCTCGGGGCCGAACACCCACTCATCACCCCGCAGCAAACACACGGAGGGTTCATCGAGTTTGAACAACGCCAGGCCCAACCTGTACAGGCTGCCCGCCGCGGTGTGCCGCACCCCGTGGTAAATCATCAACCACCCGCGTTCGGTCTCGATCAACGGAGGCGACAAGCCCACCTTGTTCGCGTCCCACCAGGCGCCTTTGCGCGCCATCAACATCGCCTTGTGATTTCCCCAGTTGCGCAGGTCGGGCGAAAACGAGAGCCAGATGTGCGCGCCCCCGTCGGTCACCGGCCGGTGAATGAGGGCGAACATTCCATCGATGCGCCGAGGGAGCAGCGCTGCATCTTTGTCATCGGGCTGCATCACCAGCCCGTAGCGCTCGAAGCTCTTGAAGTCGTCGGTGAGCGCCAACGCCACGCCCGGCCCGCCTTTGCTGAACGCGGTGTACGCCACCACGTACTTCTGCAGCTCCTCCACCCAGGTGATGCGCGGGTCTTCGATGCCCCAGAGCTCTTCGGGGTGTGACTCGGGTTGAGGAAGCAGCGTGGGCTTCTCGTCGACCACCCAGCCATCCACTCCGTTGGCCGAACGCACCGCGCACAGGTGCGAGTGACCGCGGCGATCCTCCACCCGGCACAACAACAAGGTGGTGCCGTCACGCAGCACCGTCGCGCCGGGGTTGAACACCGTGTGCGCCGGGTAGGGCCAATCGGCCGCGGTGAGAATGGGGTTCTTCTGATGACGCTCGAACAACACTTCGTAGCTGCGTTTGCCGCTCATGAAGCCTTCTCCTGCATCGTTTCGGCGACGCGTGGAATGTGAATGGAAAGCACCGGCGGCGTCGCGCCCGGCGAGAGGGATGCCGCCAACCGGTCGGCCGCGCGCAGCTCAGCGAGGGCGGTGAGGAACGAGAGCGTCGACTCCGCGCCCTGGTTCTCGTTGAGACGATCCAGGTGCAGGCCATCGCGGCAGCCGCCGGTGCGCGCGTCGTACACCTGGGCCTGCCGCACGTTCTGACCGAGGAACCACTGGAACGCCCAACGCGCCCGCTCCATCCAGCGCGACTCTCCGGTGACCCGGTGCGCCTCCAGGCACGCCGCGACCATCGAGCAGGCCTCCACCGGCTGTTGATCGAACATCGCGCGCGCCGCACCCCGCTCGTGAAAACCATTGGTGCCCACCGGCGCAAACGCACCCACCGCGCCGACGTGTTCGTTCACCAGCCACTCGAGCGAACGCAACGCGGCGGAGACCATCTCGGCGTTGCCCATGCGAAAGCCCGCCACCATCAGGCCCTGAGGCAGCCGCGCGTTGCAGTACGTGAGCCTGTCTTCGAACCACGGCCACTCGGGCCGGCTGGCGCTCTGGAAACCCTCCATCAAGCGGGTGGCCAGCGTCGCCATCAAGGCCTGCACATGACTGTCGCCGGTGAAGACGCGCAGGTACTCCTCGAAACCCAGCAGCGCGTACGCGGCCGCGCGAGGACTGGAGAGCGTGGCGGCCACCGGCAGCGCCGCGTGAAACAGCGTGCTGGCCACCCCGCGCCGGCCGGGATCGTTCGAACGGCCGAGCACCGTGCCCAGGGCCCACAACGAGCGCCCATGGCTGTCATCGGACCCGCGTTCTTCGTGCCAGGTTCGCGAGTAGCTCAAGAAGTTGCGAAAGCGCCCGCTGCTCTCGTCGAAGGCGTGGTTCACGAAGGCGAGGTACCGATTGGCCAACGCACGCACGGTGTCCGGCGCTTCGGTGCCCGCTTCTTCCACCAGGGTGAGCAGGAGCAGCGCGCGCGCGTTGTCATCGACGCAATAGCCGTCGCGGTAGCGGGGAATGTCGAAGGTGGCGTGCTGGAGCATCCCGGTGTCGTCGCTCATCAGCCGCACGTGCGAGAGGTTGATCTCCGGAAGTTCGGCGGTGCGCCGGGGCCTCGCCAGCTGCGCCTCCATGCCCGCGCGTTTGGCAGCGTAGGTGCGGCGCGCCTGTTTGAAGCTCTCCACGTAGCTGCGGGCCACCAGCGGCCAGCCCATGGTGCGCCCGAAGTCGGCGGCCCGTTGCTGGAGCGCCGCGCGTTCTTCGGGGTCGTCGAGCAGCTGGTTGATCTCCCGGCCGATCGCCTTGGCGTCGCGCCAGGGCACCAACACGCCCCGGCCTTCCGCGAGCAGCTCACGCGCGTAGCGGTACGGCGTGGAGATGACCGCCTTGCCGCACCCCACCGCGTAGGCCAACGTGCCCGAGGTGCTCTGCTCTTCCTTCAGGTACGGCGTGACGTACACGTCGGCGGCGCCGAGGAACTCGACCAGCTCTTCATGACTGACGAAGCGGTTGTGGAAGATGACGTTGGCGCCCACGCCCAGACACTCCGCGCGCAGCTGAAGCATCTGCCGGTAGGCCTCACCGTGCTGTTGCTTGACGTGCGGGTGCGTGGCGCCGAGCACGAGGTAGTCGGTGTTGGGATGCTTGGCGAGAATCGCAGGCATCGCGTCGATGACGTACTCGAGGCCCTTGTCGGGGGAGAGCAGGCCGAAGGTGAGGATGATCTGCCGGCCCTCGGTGTCGAGCAGCGCCTTGTCGTCCTGCACGGGCATCGCCGGAATGCCGTGCGGGATGACGTCGATCTTCGCGGGGTCGACCCCGTGCACCGACTGGAGCAACGCCGCGCCGTCAGCGCTCATCACCACCACCCGCTCCGACAGCCGCACCACCGCCTCGAGTACCGCGCGCTGCACTGGATCAGGCTGCGCCAACACCGTGTGCAGCGTGGTGACCACCGGCATGCGCAAGCCCCGCAGCAGCTCGAGCACGTGACCGCCGGCCTTGCCTCCGAAGATGCCGTACTCGTGCTGCACCGAGACCACGTCGACCGCGTTCACGTTGAGGAAGTCGGCGGCGCGGCGGTAGGCCTCGATGTCGCCCTGGGGAATCTCGAACCGCACCCGTGGCGGATAGGCGTGGTGCACGCCCACGTCGTTCATCGCCACCACGAAACAATCCAGCTCGGGCAGCTCGGCGTCGATGGCCGCGCTCAGGTCGGTGGTGAAGGTGGCGATGCCGCAGTGCCGGGGCAGGTGATTGCCCAGCATGGCGATCGTTCGCACAGACGTCTGCCCGCGGGTCTTGCCCATTCTCAAACCTCTGGTGTCGGTAGATCTGCTCACGCGCGCCATCGTCAGACCGACGACCACTTCGCGTGGGGCCACCATGCGCTTGCGCGTGCGCGGGCGCAAGGCGCGCTACCGGGCCGTGACGGGTTCCTGCCCATCGGGGACTCGCCTCCTCGGCAAGGGGAGACAAGCGCGGCGATTTGCTGCATGAGGACCCCGTGCGCTTTCCAGGCCGTCGTAAGCACAAGCACTACTTCCCCGTTCAAACCCGGGATCCACTTCTTCAGGCCGCGGGTGTCGAGCAGGCCACCAAGCGGACCCATGTGGTGGGTGTCGATCAGACGCTGGTCGACATCGATGCGCGGGTTCCCGCCGAGCTGCTCGCTCGGTACGGCCTGCCCAAAGGCGCCTCGACGGTCATTCCTGATCAGATCGCCTTGCGCCTCTATGACGAGCTGCTCGAGAGCAAGCTGATCAGCTCGGAGTTCGCCGGCGGCACCATCGGCAACACGCTCCACAACTACTCGCTGCTCGCCGACGACGCGTCGATCCTGCTCGGGGTGATGAGCGAAGAGATTCGCCTGGGCACGTCGGGGTACCGCTACCTCTCGAACACCTCGAGCCGGGTGAACCTGGATTACCTGCAGCCGGTCAAAGGCCCCATCGGCCGGTGTTTTGCGCTGATCACCCCCGATGGTGAACGCACCTTTGCCATCAGCGCAGGCCAGATGAATGGCCTCAAGCCCGAGAGCATTCCTTCGCACGTGTTCGATGACGCTTCGTGCCTGGTCATCTCGGCGTACCTGCTGCGCTGCAAAGACGGCGACCCGATGCCCGCGGCCACCGCGCGCGCCGTCGAGCTGGCCCGCGCTGCCGGCGTTCCCGTGGTGCTCACCCTGGGCACCCGCTTCGTCATCGCAGAACGCCCGGAGTTCTGGCGCGAGTTCATCGCCGAGTACGTCGACATCGTCGCGATGAATGAGCAGGAAGGCGAAGCGCTCACCGGCTCGGAAGATCCGCTCGTCGCGTGTGAACGCACCCTGGCCTGGGCCGATCTCGTGCTGTGCACCGCCGGCCCCATCGGGCTGTATCTGGCCGGCTACACCGATGACGAAGTGAAGCGGGAGACGCGCTACCCGCTGCTCCCCGGCGCCATCGCCGAGTTCAATCGCTACGAGTTCAGCCGCCCGATGGCCAGGAAGGCGTGCGTGAAGCCCGTGCAGGTCTTCGCTCACATCGCGCCGTACCACGGCGGCCCCGAGCGGATCATGAGCACCAACGGCGCAGGCGATGCGGCGCTCGCAGCGTTGCTGCACGACATGGCTGCCAATCGTTACCACCGCGCGCGCGTGCCGAACTCTGCGAAACACGTTCGCGAGTTCCTCACCTATTCATCGATGAGCCAGGTCTGCCGCTACGCCAATCGCGTGAGCTACCAGGTGCTCGTGCAGTCCTCGCCTCGCCTCACCCGCGGTCTGCCCGAGCGCGAAGAGGGTCTCGACGACGAGAAGTACTGGGCTCAGTGAACGTGCTGGTGGCCATCGCTTCGGGTGAAGAACGAGAGCGCATCGCGGCGCTGTTCGGGGCGGAGGGGCATTCGGTGCTCACCACCGCTTCGCGGGAGGCCACGCTGGAGGCGGCAGGTCGGGCGGTGGAGTTGCTGGTGCTCGATGATCACGGGGTGCTGGAGGAGATCAGGCTGAGCAGGCCGGCGTTGCCGATTCTGTTGATCACTTCACCGGGTGATGTGGACGCGCGGGTGTTGGGTTTGTCGCAAGGCGCGGATGATGCGCTGGCGGCTCCGTTCGCGGCTTCGCAGCTGATGGCGCGCGCAGGGGCGATCACCCGGCGGGCGGCGCGGGTTCCGAAAGAGCCGGAGGTGTTGGTGGTGGATGGGTGTGAGCTGGACCTCGGGGCGATGGTGGCCCGGCGCGGCAAGGTCAGCGTGCAGTTGAGCGCTCGTGAAGTGGGGATCGTGCGGTGGCTTCATCTGCATCGCGACCGCGCGGTCAGTCGTGGGGAGTTGCTTCAGCACGTGTGGGGGCTCAGTCCGGAGATGGAGACCCGCACGGTGGATGTGGCGATCTCTTCGTTGCGGAAGAAGATTGAGCGGGACTCCGCGGCACCTCGGATTGTTTGTTCCGTTCGCGGGCTTGGGTATCGATTCGGCCCTCACCCCGACCCTCTCCCGAAGGGAGAGGGAGACAGTTTTACGTGAGCCTTACAATCGGGAGCTGAGCGGCTCTTTATCGTTTGGTCATGAACCTCCGACCGCTTGGCCCTGAAGGACTCCGCCGGTTTCTCGAACAAGACGAAGCACTCGACGACGCTGCGCTCGATGCGCTGTGCGCCCAGAAAGATGCGCGGCACTCGCTGCTCTACTGGTTCACCGACTTCGAGCTCGC
>JANODF010000748.1:0-6717 GCA_031412555.1 Archangium sp.
GATCCGACGGGCCACTCTGCGCGTGCTGCGACGAGCCACCGGGCCCAAAGCGGGTGCGTGTCTCGAGCCGAATGTCGCGTTCACCCAGCAGCGCGGCGAGCGTCGCACCATCGCGGCCCACACCCAGGTTCTCCGCTTCGACCACCAGGCGCGCCAGCCGGGGATGCAGGGGGAACTGCAACAGCCGTCGGCCGATCTTCGTCAGCGCGGATTCTTTGTCGATCGCGCCCAGTGAACGGAGCAACGAGTCGGCCGCTTCCAGTGAAGAGGCCGCAGGTGATTCGAAGAAGCGAAAGTCGTCGAGTTTCGAGACGCCCATGGCCCGCAACGCGAGCGCCGACTCGGTGAAGTCCATGCGCCGGATCTCCGGAGCATCGGTGGCGGGGCGGCCTTCGAAATCACCCTTCGTGTACAGGCGCACGCAGGTACCCGCCCGGGTGCGGCCTGCACGACCGGCGCGCTGCGTGGCCGACGCCTTGGAGATCTTCGCCAGCTTGAGCATGGGCATGCCCGTCCACGCCGAGTGCGAAGCGACGCGCGCGAGGCCCGAGTCGATCACCGCGGCGATGCCGTCGATGGTGACCGAGGTCTCCGCCACGTTGGTGGACAGAATCACCTTCCGCCTGGCCGACGGCTTGAGCGCGCGGTCCTGTTCTGCGGGAGCGAGATCTCCATGCAGCACGTGCAGCTCGAGGCCCTGGCGCTGCGTGAAGTCCTGGCAGGTCTCCATCGCGCGGCGGATCTCGCCTGCCCCCGGGAGGAACACGAGCACGTGCCCATCGAGGCCGTTCTGCACCAAGCGCTTGAGCGCCGCGAGCACCTGCTGATCGAGATGGCGATCGTCATCTTTCTCGAGGTGCTCCAGGGTGACTTCGAAGCGGCGGCCTTCACTGCGCAGGCTGGGCGCGTCGTCGAGCCACTGCGCGATCGGTGCGGCGTCGAGCGTGGCGGACATCACCATCAGCTTGAGGTCCTTCCGGGGACCCTGCTGCAGCCTTCTCAACATCGCCAGCGCGAGATCGCCCGCGAGGTGCCGCTCGTGAAACTCGTCGAGCACCACCACGCCGACGTCACGCAACAACGGATCACCCACCAGCCTCCGGGTGAGAATGCCTTCGGTGACGAAGCGCACCTTCGTGCGTTTGCTCGAGACGTCCTCGAAACGCACCTGGTAGCCGATGGTTTCTCCGATGCGCTCGCCCATCTCTTCGGCGACCCGAATCGCAGCCAGGCGGGTGGCCAGCCGGCGCGGTTGAAGCACGACGATTTCTTTGTCCTGTGCCAGGCCCGCTTTCAGCAACGCCGGCGGCACCCGGGTCGTCTTGCCAGCGCCAGGAGGGGCTTCCAACACGAGCGCATCCCGCGTGCGCAAGGCGCTCACGATTTCAGGGAGCAGGCCATCGATGGGCAGCGGCGTCACGGTTCAATCCGTTACCCGCTGCGGACGCGCGAGTCGAGTTGCGCGGCGATTTCGGGCCCGTGATGCTCCGACCGTCAGGGGGGCATCACAATGCGGGGATGGGTGGCTCTCATTGCAGTGTCGCTGAGCGCGTGCGGGCAGCTCCCGCCGGTGCAGAGCGAAGACGCCTCGGTGGATGCCGGCCCGTATCGCTGCTCTCCGATGACGTGTGCTGGTTGCTGCCGCGACAACGTCTGTCTGAGCGGCGAAGAGCTGCTCGCGTGTGGGTATGACGGCCGCGCCTGCAGGCAGTGTGGCCAGGGGACGGTCTGCGTCTCGCCGGGAACCTGCGCTTCGGTCGCCACGGATGGAGGCGTCTCACGCCCCTACAACCCCGATGCCGGGCTGCCCACCAACCCGTTTACCGGAACCCCGCTGGTGCCTCCGATGCAGGAGTGCATTCCGATCTTCGGCGGCTTCTTCTGCGACTGACGGGCAACGCTCAGAGGCAGAACGCAACGCCTGCGTCGCCCACGCATTGCATGGGGCCGCACGAGCTTCTGACCCCCGCGTCGTCGATGCAGGAGCGGGTGCCACAGGTGCCCGGCACGCGCACGAAGCCGGCGGCGGGTGTCCCCCGGCAGGTGTCGTAACCGCCGTCGGGGTTGCAGGCGGGGTGCGCTGAGGGCTCGCAGAACTCTTTGGGCAACGACACGCACATGATGCCCGGCGACCACGCGTGACAGCCCTGGTTGGGTGAGTCCTGGCAGACGGGCTCGCTCAGGGGCTGGAGAAATCCACCCTCTCCGACCGGCACGCAGGCCGCAGCGGAGTTCTCGCCGGTGCAGATGCTCTGAGTGCTGGGGTCGCAGGGCCGCGCGACGTCGACGCAGGCGGGGCTGCGGCTCGTGGTGACCCGACAGCGCATCGGTTCTCCGCTCACGCCGGTCTTCGCGGCGCAGTCGATGATGCCGTTGGTGCGATTGCACTCAGGAATGTCGACCTTGCCAGCGCTGTCGCACTTCCACTTGCAGGTGACCAGGCGGTCTCCGTCGCACGTCTCGTTGCAGGTCGGGTCGAGGAAACAACCCGAGCCTGCCACCACCAGGCAGCTCAACAGCGCATGCAGCGCCCTCAAGCCTCGGCTCCCTTGGTCTTGCGCGACTTCCGGGGCTTCTCTTCGACGACCACCACCGGCGCTTCGGCTTCTTCAGCGGCCGCGGCTTCGACAGGCGCGGGCTCCGCAACCGGCTCGGGATCGGCGGGTGCTGCTTCGAATTCGAGTTCCGCGAGCGCAGGCTCGACGGGTGCTGCTTTGCGCGGCGCGACTTCGGGCGGCGCACCCAGCTCGGCCAGCTCGGCTTCGTTGGGCGCGTTGGGATCGACCGGCTCTTCGTCGAGCATCGAGCTGTCGTCGTCGAGCTCCGACTTCACGCGCTTCTTGGGCTTGTGGCCGAGGCCTGAGTTCTCGAATAGCTCCTTGAGCGGGGTGAGCGCCGCTTCGGCGAGCAGGCGGGCCTGGCGGCAGGGCAGCTCGAGCCTGCGGGCGACCGCGTCGAGCTCATCTCGCAACGCCTGCGCGTCGGTGAGCGGCTCGGTGGAAAAGATGCTGCGCCAGGTGGCGAACGCGACCTGAAGCTGCGCGAGCGCGGGCACCACGAGCTGGAACGACTCGTCGGCGAACATGCGCTTGGCGTAGGTGGTGTTGAGGCGCTTCTCGAAATCGAAGGTGAACTTCTCGAAGTCTTCCCGGTCGCAGCGGCGCAGCACGGGCAGCTTCAGCTTGCCGTAGAGCGCTTCGATCAACGGCGCGCGCGCACCCGCGGCGAAGGTGATGCCCGCCTGGAGCCGCTCGACTGCATCGACGGCCGCCCACTGCAGCGTGCGCGCGTGGCCTTCACGCACCGGCTCGAGCTCAGGCAGCCGCAGCACGCGGTTGAGCAGATCACCGACGCCGGTGCGAGCGAGGGCGACGCGTTGGGTGGCCTGCTCCAGCCACGCCTTCTCGTCCTTGAGGCCCTGCTTCTTCGAGAGCTCCGCGGTCGCCGACTCGAGGCGCTTGAGGAGCTGCTCCGAGTGCGAAACGGTGTCGAACGCGTCGAGCAGGGAGGGCATCGTCATGATCGGCCCGCCTTAGCACGCAGGCCCTCGAGGGCGCTCTTGAAGTCAGCCGGGAGCGGGGACTCCAACGAGAGCGGGCGCTTGGTGAGGCCTTCCAGCGTCAGTCGCGCCGCATGCAGCGCGAAGCGGCCGAACCCTGCGGCCTTCGCAGCGGCCGTGCCGTAGAGCCAATCGCCCAGCACGGGGTGACCCAGGTCTGCGAACTGTGCGCGGATCTGATGGGTGCGGCCGGTATCGAGGTTGATCTCGACCAGCGCTGCTTCTTCGCCGAGCTGCTCGAGCCGTTTCCACGAGAGGCGCGCGCGCCGGGCCGATGGGAAACGCGTGGTGTAGCGGCGGGGATCTTCGGGGTGGCGGCCGTAAGGTTGATCGAGCGAGCCCGATTCGGGCGGCACGCCCCAGACCAGTGCCCAGTACGTCTTGCCGATGCGTTTCTCTTCGAAGGCCAGCTTGAGCGCGGCCAACGCGTCGTCGGTCTTCGAGAGAATGAGGCAGCCGGTGGTGTCTTTGTCGAGGCGGTGCGCGATGCCGGGCTGCGCCACCCCGCCCACGTTGAAGCCGCCGTATTGCGAAGCGGCCAGACCCACCACGGAAGCCTGGTTGGCTTCGGGCTCGACCACCAGGCCCGAGGGCTTGTCGATCACCAGCCACTTCTCATCTTCGTAGAGCGCGGGCAGCCTGGGGCCGTCGAGCGTCTTGGGGGCCTTCTGCACTTCGGGCAGCTCGAGCTCGATCTCTTCGCCGCCCACGATGCGGCGCATTGGCTTGGCCTTCTTGCCGTTGACCTTCACCTTGCCGTCAGCGAGCAGCCGCTGCACCTGAACCTTGGAAAAACCGGGCACGGCTTTGACGAGAAACGCGTCGAGGCGAGGCCCTGCACCGGAGGGGACGGTCAGGCGTCGGACGGCCATGGGATCCATTTACCCAAGCGGGGCTCCGTGCCGGTGCTATTTCGCGTCGGCATGTCTGGCGTGGTGTTTCGTGAGGCAGTTCCGCAGGACGATGGGGCGATCGGCGAGCTGCTCGTCGAGGCGTTCATCAACAGCTACGCCCGTAAGCTGCCCGAAGTGACGGTGACCGAACCGCGCAAGGCCGAGCTGCGTGACGTGGCGAGCAAACGGGGCCTCGCGAAAGTCTGGGTCGCCGAGTGGCTGGGTGAGGTGGTGGGCACTGTGACGCTGTGGCCGCCGGGTGCTCCGAAATCAGAAGCGTGGATCGAGAACGCGGCGGATCTGCGGCAGTTGGCAGTGGCGAGTTCGCAGCGTGGTGCTGGGGTGTCGACGCGGCTGATGGAGCTCGCTGAGAGCTGGGCCCGCGAGCAGAAGTACGCCGGCGTGTGCCTGCACGTGCGGCGTGGCGCGGTGGGCGTCAGAGCGGTCTACGAAGGCCGCGGCTACCTGCGAAAGCCTGAAGGCGATCTCGATCTGCTGCCCGACGTGTTCCTCGAGGCGTTCTTTCTGCCTCTGGCCTCCGCCACCTGAATCGACCGATGGCCTCGGGCGCGAACGGGTAGGGTGCCGCCTTGCCTCTCGCCTTCGTGTCCGTTGCGCGTCGCCTGATCCAGGTGACGTTGTTTCTCTTCCTCACCGCCAACCTCACCCGCTGCACCCCCGCTCCCGCCCCGGAAGATGGAGGTGGCCAGGCGTGTATCGACCGAGACGGTGATGGCTTCGGCGCCGGGAGCGCCTGCCTGGGTGAGGACTGCGACGACGACGCCCCCGCGGTGCACCCCGGCGCCGCGGAGGTCTGCAACGGCGTCGACGACAACTGCAACGCGCTGCTCGACGAAGGGCTCGCTGCCCTCAGTTGCGGAATCGGCGCTTGCGCGCGCACGGTGGAGGCCTGCGTGGCTGGGGTGGCTTCGCAGTGCACGCCCGGCCTCTCGAGCGCGGAGCTCTGCAACGGCCTCGACGATGACTGCAATGGCGCGGTGGACGACGGCCCGGCCGGTCAAGCCCAAAGCTGCCTGACCGGAGCAGAGGGCGTGTGCGCCCCCGGCCTCACCCAGTGCGAGGGTGATGCGGGAGTGCTGTGTGTGGCGCGCCTGGTGGCCGGCCCGGAGGCCTGCAACGGCCTGGACGACAACTGCAACGGCGGAGTGGACGAGGGCGACCCCGACGGCGGCGGGAGCTGCATCACCGGCGCGCTGGGCGCCTGCAGCTCGGGCACCAGCCGGTGCGCGGACGGCGGCCTCTCCTGCGTGGCGCTCGCCTCACCGCGCCTCGAGGCGTGCAATGGGATCGACGACGACTGCGACGGCACCATCGACGACGGCAACCCGGGCGCGGGCGTCGCCTGCAGCACGGCGCTCCTCGGCGTGTGTGGTCTGGGCGCGAGCACCTGCAGCGACGGTGGAGTCACCTGCGCGCCGCGCTTCGCGCCCATCGCCGAGCTCTGCAACGGCCTGGACGATGACTGTGACGGGGTCGCCGACGACGGCTCGCCGGGAGCAGGCCTCTCCTGCACCACCGGGCTGCTGGGCCGGTGCTCGGCCGGCCTCACCACGTGCGAGGACGGAGGCGCCAGCTGCAGCCCGTTGGCCATGCCGATCCTCGAGCACTGCAACGGCCTCGATGATGACTGCGACGGAACTCCTGACGACGGTGATCCCGATGGCGGCGTGGCTTGCCCCACCGGCCAGCTGGGCGTGTGCGCTGCGGGCAGCACCCAGTGTGCTTCCGGCTCGCTTGGTTGCGTGCGCCTCATCGCGCCCAGCACCGAGCAGTGCGACGGCCTGGACAACGACTGCGACGGCACCCCGGACCAGGGGAACCCCGGCAGCAACGCCTCGTGCCCCACCGGCAACCAGGGCATCTGCGCGGCCGGAACCACCGCGTGCGCCTCGGGCGCCATCGCCTGCCAGCAGAACCTCCAGCCCACCGCCGAGGTGTGTGATGGCGTCGACAACGACTGCGACGGCGCGGTGGATCAAGGCAACCCGGGCGCTGGCGTCCTCTGCAACACCGGCTTGCTGGGGGTGTGCAGTGCGGGCACCACCGCCTGCACCAGCGGGGCGATCGTCTGCAACCAGAACGTCCAGCTCTCCCCCGAGAGCTGTGACTCCCTCGACAACGACTGCAACGGGTTGGTGAACAACGGCAACCCCGGCGGTGGGGCGGCCTGCAACACCGGCAGGCAGGGCGTCTGCGCCGCGGGCACCACCGCGTGCACCAGCGGGGCGGTCGTCTGCAACCAGA
>JANODF010000749.1:0-16011 GCA_031412555.1 Archangium sp.
ACCCATCGAGCCCGACACGTCCATCATGTAGATGATGACCGCGTTGGTCTCGGGCAGGTTCTCCAGCTTGAAGGTGCGGTACCGCACGTCTTGTTTGATGGGGATGATGATCGGCGCATCGGGGTTGTACGTGCCCATGCCGATCTGCCGCTTGAGCGCTTCTTTGAAGGTGCGCTTGAAGTGACGAAGCGACTGCGGCCCGACGTTGTTGATGCCGGTGTACTTGATGCGCGTGGTGACGATCTTCTCGCTGCCGCGGTGCTCGATGTTCGGCAGCTGAAGCTCTTCACCCAGAATCGCGGCCAGTTCGTCGAGAGAGACGTCGACCTCGAGCACGTGCTGCCCTTCACCTTCGCCGGCCTTCCCGGATCCATCGCCAGGCTGCTGCGGGCCCTGGCCGATCTGATCTCCGGGGTTGCCTTCGCCCTGACCCACGCCGCCCTGCCGTGAGCCGTGCTTGAAGTGAGGCACGTCGATGAACGGCACGGGAATGGAGACGAACTCCTTTCCCTTCTTGCCGATCATCTCGCCCTGCTGAACGTACTTCTTCAGGTTCTGTTTGATCTTCCCGCGGACGATCGCCTTGAACCGGCTGTGATCCTGATCGATTCGCAGGGCCACGGCGCCTACTCCTTCGCGTCGCCGCGAGCGAAAATGCTCGCCACGAAGTTGAGAACGTCGGTCGCCGACTCTTCGTCGTAGCCGAAGTTCTTGATGAGCCGCCCCTTGACCACGTCGATCTTCTCCTGGGTCTCCCGGTCGACCACTGAGCTCACCAGCGTCTTGAGCTTGATGCTGTCCTTCTGATCTTCGAAGAGCTTCAACTCGAGCGCCTTCTGCAGCCGCTCGTTGGTGCGCCAGTTGAAGACCTTGCCGTCGATGGCCAGCGCGCCGATGTAGTTCATGATCTCGCGGCGGAAGTCGTCTTTGCGGCTGTCGGGGATGTCGATCTTCTCTTCGATCGACCGCATCAAGCGCTCATCGGGCTCTTCGTAGAGGCCGGTGTACTTGTTCTTGATCTTCTCCTTCTGCGTGTAGGCCTTCACGTTGTCGATGTAGTTGCTGCACAGCTTCGCGATGGCGTCTTCATCGGCCGAGATCGCGCGCTGCACCTCGTTCTTCACGATGTCTTCGTATTCCTGCTTCACCACGTTCAAGAGCTCGCGGTACTTCTTGCGCAGCTCTTCACTGGCGATGAGCGAGTGCTGCTTGAGGCCGGTCTCGAGCTCGTTCAAGACCATGAACGGGTTGATGCTGCTCTCCGACTTGTCACTCACCAGGGCGTTGCTGATCTTGTCCTGGATGTAGCGGGGGCTGATGCCCTCGAGGCCTTCGCGGGTCGACTCCTTGCGAAGCTCCTTGATGTTGTCTTCCGTGAAATTCGGGAGCGTCTTGCCGTTGTAGAGCTTGAGCTTCTGAATCACCGAGAGGTTGTGCTTCTTGGGCTCCTCGAGGCGCGTGAGCACGGCCCACATGGCCGCCATCTCCAGCGTGTGAGGCGCGATGTTCTTGCCGCGAATGCGAGTCGGGTTGAACTCCTTCTCGTAGATCTTGATCTCCTCGGACAGCTTGGTGATGTACGGGATGTCGATCTTGATGGTGCGGTCGCGCAACGCCTCCATGAACTCGTTGCTCTCGAGCTTCTTGAATTCAGGCTCGTTGGTGTGGCCGATGATCACCTCGTCGATGTCGGTCTGAGGGAACTTCTTGGGCTTGATCTTGTGCTCCTGCGTCGCGCCGAGCAGGTCGTAGAGGAAGGCCACGTCGAGCTTGAGCATCTCGACGAACTCGATGACGCCGCGGTTGGCCACGCAGAACTCGCCGTCGAAGTTGAACGCGCGCGGGTCTGAGTCAGAGCCGTACTCCGCGATGCGCCGGTAGTTGATGTCGCCGGTCAGCTCGGTGGAGTCCTGGTTCTTCTCGTCCTTCGGCTGGAAGGTGCCGATGCCGACCCGATCCTTTTCGCTGAAGACCAGGCGGTGCACACGCACGTGCTGGAAGACCTTCATCAGGTCGCCTTCGTACTTCTGCAGCAGCATCTTGAAGATGAGCCGGCACGAGGGGTTCAGCTCGCCCAGTTCGGGAATGGTGTAGCCGCTGCCCGCGGTCTCGAGATCGGGGAAGAACTTCGAGCGCGCGTCACGGGGGATGAGCTTGAGCGGCTCCTCGTGCAGCGGCGAGCGGATCTGGCCGAACAACGACGAGCCGTCGAGCAGCGTGACCTTCTCGGCGAAGTTCCACGAGTAGGTGTAGCAGGCGCCTTCGGGCGTCTTGGAATACTCCTCGACGCCCCGCTTGAGCACGCGGGCGATGGTCGACTTCGAAGAGCCGACCGGGCCATGGAGCAGGATGACGCGCTTCTCCGCGCCGTAGCCGTGAGCGGCCGCCTTGAAGACGTTGACCAGCTTCATCAGCGGCACGTCGAGACCGAACACGGCATCGCGGCCGCCGTTCTTCTCGTCGCTGAAGAAGTGGTAGCGCACCAGGCGCTTCTTGTTGTCGATGTACTCCGTCTTCCCGTGACTGAGGATCATGTCGTACACGCGTTGATACGCGGTGCGCGTGACCCGGGGGTTGCCTCGCACGAGGTCGAGGTACTCGTCGAAGCTGCCCTCCCAATTCAGCGTTTGGTATTCGCGTTGATCCTGGAGTGCGGCGATCTTCTGCGACCAGCTGGTGGTGCTCATGTGTTGAGGGGTCCCTTGCCCGTGTGCCGAAATCATTCGGTCTCCCCCGCCGCGGGTTGGGACCGCGGGTTGCTGCGCGGGGCGAGGAACTATTGGAAATAAAGCAGAGGAACACGCGCCGTGCCTAGTCAGTCTGAAACCCACACTGCCCGAAGGTCGTACCAGAGCAGGGACGGCTGCAATCCGTGCACGCGGCGTTTCGACGCATCGAGCGACTGCCGAGTGGTCATGAACAGATAGGGCTGATCGCGGTAGAGCCTTGCGTGCAGGGCCTGTTCGAGTTGGTGCCGTTTCGTAACGTCGAACTCCACCCGTACCTGCTCGATCAGGCTGTCGACTTCGGGGTTCGAGTACCCGACCCAGTTCGAGCCTCCATCGATCTGACTGGAGTGGAACATCGGATAGAGATCCTGCTCGCGGTCGAACTCGGTCCACAAGCGGCTCACCACGTCGAAGTCGCGCTTCGCCACGCGTGCCGAGAGTGACGAGGTCTCTACTTTTTCGATCTGGAGCTCGATGCCCACGGGCTTGAACTGCTCCTGGAGCATCGGCACCAGCTTGCCCAGGCGCACCTGCGTGGAGGGAAGCAGGAACGAGAAACGAAGGGGCACGCCATCACGCTCGAGCACGCCGTCGTCGTCGGTGTCTTGAAACCCGGCATCGGCGAGCAACGCACGCGCGGTCTCCGGCGAGAACGGCAGCGGCTTGACCTGCGGATCGCACGAGCCGCCTTCGCGGAAGTACGGGCAGGTGGTGGGCAGCTCGAGATCGAGGTCGACGACCTTCGTGATGAGCCGGGTGTCGTAGAGATGTGCGAGCGCACGCCGCACACGCACGTCGGCGAAGAAGGGGCGCGCTTCGTTCCACGCGATGTACGAGTAGCTGTTGTCGAGGCTCTTGATGCGGTTCCAATCGCGCCGGGCCCACGCACTCTGGGGACTCTCGAGACTGCGCCACAAGGCAGGCGTGATGCTGGTCATCAGATCGAACTCGCCCCGCTCGAACATCGCGCCCGCGGCGGTGTGGTCCTTCACGAAACGAAAGACGATGCGCTCGAGGTACGCCGCGCCGCCTTGCCGCCGCAGCAAGGTGAGTGACTGGCCGCGCTCCCACTTCTCGACCACGAAGGGCCCGGTGCCGATCGGCTGCACCTTGGTCCAATCACCCGCGAGCTCCTTGCTGGAGAGAATCGGAAGCCGGGCCAGCGCACGCAGGGCGAACGGCGAAGGTTTGCTCCAGGTCAGCTGAACGCGGGTGGCGTCGAGCGCCTTCCACGAGCCGAGCGCCGAAAACTCGCCGCGAATGGCGCCCGTGGGCCGCTTCACATCCATCACCGCGTCGAGCGTGGCGATCACGTCAGCCGAAGTGAGCGGGCTGCCATCAGAGAATCGCGCGCCGGAGCGCAGCGTGAAGGTGCTGACGGTGTGGTCTTCGTTGTCCACCCACTCCGAAGCGAGCTCAGGCCGCAAGGTGGCATCGGTCGCAGAGGGGGCGAGCAACGTCTGCGTCACCAGCCGGTTGGTCATGCGGCTGACCCACCCGTCGCGGCAATTGTCGGCCAGGTGATTGAGGCACGCGGGCTCGTTCATCACCCGCACGGTCAACGTGCCGCCGTCGCGTGGAGCGGTGGTCTCGGGGGGCAGCGTGCCCTCGAGCCAGGCAGGCGACACAGGCTCAGCGAGCGCCGCGTCAGCAGACGAAACCGATTTGCACCCGACGAGGGCGCTCAGACAGAGAAGAAGGGTGCAGAGCCTCACGAAGCGCAGCCTACGCAGCGCTTCGCGGCTTCGTCACTCAGACGATGTTGAGATCGCGAGGCGCGTTGACCGCCATCACGAACTTCGGGAACTGCTGCTCGGGCATCGAACGAAGCACGCCGTAGGGATCGCGGAAGAACACGCGCTGCTCGCTGATGCGCTCGAAGGTGACCGCGTGGTTGAAGTCGCCCTGGTCGAGCTGGAGGATGATCGGGCGATTCTGCGCGCCCCGGGTGTCGACGGTGCGGAGCTTCTCCAGCGCCTTCGCGCCTTCCGCTTCCGTGAGGAAGTTCTTCGACTCGTAGTTGACCCCGAACAGCTGGCGGAGCACCTGCGTCTGCTGCGCCGGCTTGAGGCCGCGCTGCTCGGCGCCCGTCTTGGCGTTCACCGACTTGCCCGCGTAGGGATCGAACTGCGCGTCGCGGCCGTTGCCGAACTCCATCGCTGCGGTCTGGAAGAGCGCCCCGCTGATCGATCGGCCATCGCGCGCGCCCGCGTCTCCGCTCTCGAGCTCGAGGTTCGAACCACCACGCATCTTCGCGCGGCCATCAGGCCCGCTCAGGTCGGCGATCAGCCGGGTGTATTCAGCAGGCTCATCCGTCACGAGCTCGAACTGCATCGAGGTCACCGTGCAGGTGGGCGCGTCGCCTTGATCGATGCGGTTCGGGTTGACGATGTCGCGCAGCACCGAGGCGAGCAGCTCGCCTTTGTTGGTGTCGCCTGCGATCTTCGGGTTGAGCGGCTGCTGCGCGAGCCGCGAGAGGTTCTCCAGCGCGGTCTTGCCGTTGCCGTCGACCGTGGAGAGCACCTCGGGCGCCTTCTCCAACAGCGCGCCGAGCAGGGTGGCGGTCTCTTTGGTGGCGCCCTTCAGCAGCGTGTCGACCTGCCCGAGCTGCGTCTTGCTGAGCCCCATCGTCTTGGCGAACGCAGCGACCTGCGAAGGCACGGTGCCGCTGCCCTTGAGGAAGCCGGGCGTCTCCAGGCGATCGTAGATGGCGTTGCGAAGCGCGAGGCTGTCAGCGGTGTCGTTGCGGCCGACCAACGAATCGAGCGCGGCTTCGTAGCTGCCGATGCCGTCGTCTGCGATGCCGCCGGTCTTCGCGCGGCCGATGCCGTCATCCGCGATGCCGTTGGTCTTCGCGCGGCCGATGCCGTCGTCTGCGATGCCGTTGGTCTTCGCACGGCCGATGCCGTCGTCTGCGATGCCGCCGGTCTTGGCGCGACCGATGCCGTCGTCTGCGATGCCGTTCTTGGTGCGGCGGCCAATGCTGTCGTCGGGGATGCCGTCACGCTTGATGACCGGCCGGCCGCCATCGAAGGTGCTCACGGCCTTGAAGCCGGTGGGCAACACGGTCGGCTGGGGGAGGGTGGTCACCTGCGGCTTCACCGGGGCCGGAGCCGGCGTGGTCACGCGAACAGTCGGGGCAGCGATGCGGACCTTCGGATCGATAGGCATGTTCCTCACATTGTCGCACGGTCATCCGGATAGTTGCGGTGCATGAAAAATCCGGTGAAAGCTGTGTTTTCCCGCTAACTTGCGCCGTCGATGGGCGATGTCTTCGGCCGTTACACGCTGGTCAAGCGCCTGGGCGCCGGGGGCATGGGCGAGGTGTTCCTCGCGCGCACCGCGACCAACGAAGACGTGGTGCTCAAGCGCATCCTCCCGCACCTCACGGAGAACCCGCGTTTCCTCCGCCTGTTTCTCGACGAGACGCGCATCGCCTCGCGCCTGATTCACCCCAACATCGCCCGCATTCACGAGCTGGGTGAGGTCGAAGGCACCTGGTTCGTCTCGATGGAGCTGGTCGCCGGCAAGGACCTGCGCGAGCTGCTCAAACGAGCCCGCGAGATGGGCCACCACCTGCCGCTCGAGGTGGCCATCGGGGTCGCGGTGGAGATCGCCAAGGGGCTCTCCCATGCGCACGGAGCGACCGACGCGCAGGGCCGCTCCCTTCACGTGGTGCACCGCGACGTCTCGCCGCACAACATCCTCATCGGGCGCAGCGGCGAGGTGAAGCTGATCGACTTCGGCGTCGCGAAGGCCGCGAACAAGTCGGTGCAGACGGGCACGGGCATCCTCAAGGGCAAGTTCCCGTACATGGCGCCGGAGCAGGCGCACGCCAAGCCCGTCGATCCACGCACCGACGTCTTCGCGCTGGGCATCGTGCTCTGGGAGATGATCTGCGCCCGGTACCTGTTCCGCGGCAAGACCGACGCGGTCACGCTCAAGCTGGTGCGCGAGGCGATGGTGCCCGTGCCTTCGAGCCTGCGCGACGACGTGCCCGAGGCGCTCGATCGCGTGGTGATGAAGGCGCTGCGCAAGGAGCCGCGCGATCGCTACCCGACCGCCGAAGCCTTCCGCGAGGCGCTCTCCACGGTGCTGGCTGGCCTGCCGCCGCCCGACATCGCCAAGTGGATGCACGAGTACGACGACATCGCGGGCATGGAGGATGACGAGCCCGACAGCGTCGCGGTGGAGTCGTCGGACAGCGGCGACGCGACGCAGCTCGAGTCGCAGGAGAAAGACACCGTCGCCGAGTCGCCCAGCCGGGCGAGCAATCACGTCAGGCCGCGGCCGAGCCGCGCCCACGCCAAGAAGGATCCCAGCGGCGAGAAGTCGCTCGCGCAGCTCAAGGAGATCCTCACCCAGGTCTCCGGGCGACCCACCAACATCGGCCCGCAGGCGACCACCTTCGTGGGCCGCGTCGCCGAGCTCGCCGATCTGCATCAGCTCTTTCGTCAGGGCGCGCGGCTGCTCACGCTGCTGGGGCCCGGTGGTACCGGCAAGACGCGCCTCTCGCTGCAGTTCGGCTCTCAGCTGGTCACGCACTTTCAGTCGGTCAATGAAAAGGGGCGGCGGCGCGGTGGGGTGTGGTTCTGCGATCTGACCGACGCGACGGATCGGGACGGCGTGTGTGCCGCGGTCGCGCGTGCGCTCGGTGTGCCGCTGATGCCCAACGATCCGGTCAAGCAGCTCGGCCACGCGATCCTCGCGCGTGGTGAGACCTTGATCGTGCTCGACAACTTCGAGCAGGTGGTCGGCGCCGCCGCGGCCACGCTGGGCGCCTGGTTGGCGATGGCCCCGCACGCGCGTTTCGTCGTCACCTCACGCGAGCTGCTGCGCGTCTCCGACGAGACCGTCTTCGAAGTGCCCCCGCTGCGCACCCCGCGTGAAGCGAGAGACACCCGCTCGGCCGAAGCGGTGGAGCTCTTCATCGAACGCTCCCGCGGCGCCCGGCCGGGCTGGGAGCCGACCGAGACCGAGCTCGTGGCCATCGCGGAGATCGTCAAGCAGCTCGACGGCATGCCGCTGGCGATCGAACTGGCGGCCAGCCGCATGTCGGTGCTCAGCCCCGCCCAGCTCGTTCAGCGCTTGCCGCGCCGGTTCGATGTGCTGGTCGATCGCAAGGGTACGGTCGATCGCCAGGCCACCCTGCGCGGCGCCATCGACTGGTCGTGGAACAACCTCTCGCCCTCCGAGTCCTCGGCGTTGGCTCAGCTCTCGGTGTTCCGCGGCGGTCTGTCTGCTGAAGCGGTGGAAGAAGTCGTGGCGTTGCCGGGTGCTGCTGAAGGCGCTTCGCTCGAAGCGCTGATGACCCTGCGCACCAAGTCACTCGTGCGCGCGTACTTTCCCACCGGTGACGAAGGGCAGACCCGCTTCGGCCTGTACGAGAGCATTCGCGAGTACGCGAAGGAGAAGTTGCAGAGCATGCCTGAGCACCAGCAGGCACTGGAGCGGCACTCAGCGTATTTCACCCGGCTCGGCAGCAAGCTCGCTTCGGCGGCCGAGAGCGGGAAGGTGTTCCTCGACAGCCTCGATCTCGAACGCGAGAACTTGAACGCCGTCTTCCAGCGCGCGCTCGAAGTCGGTCAGCCCGCCGTCGCGTTGAGCGCGGTGATCTCACTCGATCCGCTGCTCACCATGCGCGGGCCGTTCGGTGTGCATCTGCACATGCTCGACGCGGTGATCGATCAGCTGCAGGAACCCGGTCCACGCGCCGCTGCGCTGGAGACCCGCAGCCGAGCGCGCCTCGCACGTGGACGGGCGATCGACGCCGAGGGCGATCTCATCGAGGCCGAGCAGCTCGCGTCGGCGTCGCGCGACAAGGCGGCACTCGGCCGCATCACGCTCATTCGCGCGATGGTCGAGCGGCAGAAGGGTCAGCGCAAAGAAGCCCGGATTCGTTTCGAGCGGGCCCTCGAGCTGCTCAAGCAGGTCGGCGATCTGCGCATGGAAGGCCGCGCGGTGAGCAACGTGGGCGCGCTTCAACACGAGCTGGGGGAAGAGGGTGCCGCGCTGGAGACGTACAACAAGGCGCTCGAGATCCACCGGGCCGCGCGCGATCGCCGCTACGAGGGCATTACGCTCGCCAACCTCGGCGTGCTTCAGCAGGCGCTCGGTCTGCTCAAAGCCGCGCGCGCGAACTACCAGGCGGCGCTCGCCATTCACCGCGAGCTGGGCAGCCGGCGATCCGAAGGCATCAGCCACATCAACCTGGGCGATCTCGCCGCCGAGCTCGAGCAACCGGGCCAGGCACTCGCGCACTACGAGAGCGCGCTGGAGATTCTGCGTGACGTCGGCGCGCGGCGTTTCGAAGGCGCCACCTTGCTGTCCCTCGCTTCGTTGCACCTGCAATACGGCGAGTACGACGACGCGATGCGGCGGCTTCCTGAAGCGATCGACGTGCTCCGGGAAGTGGGCGACCTGCGCTACACCGGTCTCGCGCTCGGCGTGCGCGCTGCCGCCGAAGCGCTCTTGAGTGATCTCGAGACGGCCGAAGAAGACATGGCCGAGGCGACGCGCATGCTGACCGAGGTCGGCGATCTCTCGTTCCTCGACGCGCTCGATCTGTACCGGGCACATCTCGAGCTGGGTCACGCGCTCCGAACGGGCTCGGGTCACCAGGCGGCCGTGCTGGATGAGCGCATCTTGAAGCGCATCGCGCACGTGGAGCGGCCTGGGGCTGCGGATGATGCGCATCCCGCGGGCACGCCTTCTCCGGCAGAGCGGTCTGAACATGTTCGTGCCGCGCTGCGCTCGCTTCGGGGTGCGCTGGCCGACAACGGACGCGAGGGATGAAGCGCGGGTGGTGGCTGGCGGCGGCGGTGCTCTTGCCGCGTCTCGTCGTGCTGTTCGTGAACGAGAACCTCGCGGGAGATGCGATCGTCCGCACGTGGATCGCGCATCGGTGGCTCGACGCACCGCACTTTCTGACCAGCTTCGATGACGGCGCGCGCCAGTTCGGCCCGCTGCACCTCTACCTGCTCGCCGCGGTCGAGCTGATCTGGCCGTCGTTGCTCCACGCGGGGCGGGTGCTCAGTCTGCTGGTGGGCGCGCTCACTGCCTGGCCGCTGTATTCCTTCACCGCGCGCAGGTTCGGTGAGGCTGCTGCGACGTTCGCGGTGCTCGGCTTCGCGTTCTGGGGACTTCACGTTCAATGCTCGACCACCTCGGCGAGCGAGGCGTTGAACCTGCTGCTGGTGATGAGCGCCGTGGCCTTCTTCGACGCGGAGCGCCGGCTCGCCGCGGTGGTGATGCTCAATCTCGCCTGCGCGACGCGGTACGACTCATGGCTGTTGGTGCCGTTGCTCGCCGCCGCTGACTTGTGGCGTTCACGGAGCTTCGCGAAGGCGGTGGGCTTCGGTGCGGCTTCCAGCGCGTTCGCGATCTTCTGGCTCATCGGCAATCAGGTGGGGCAGGGCGACGCGCTCTATCCGATTCGGTTCATCGATCAGTTCCATCGCGATTGGTGGCCCAGTGAAGCGCGCATCTGGGACGAGGGGCCGTACCGGCTGATCTGTCTCTTCTTCTGGCCGGGCGCGGCGGTGTTCATGCTGACGCCGTTCTTTGCGGTCGCGGGCGCCGTGATGCTGGGTCGATCGTGGAAGGAGCGGCCCGAGCTGCGCTGGCTGGTGCTGCTGATCCTGGTGCCGGTGGCGCTGTACACGTTTCGCAGCGCGGTCACTGCGAGCTTCGCGCCGCTCGCGCGCTTCACCATGAAGGAGGTGCTGTTTCTCCTCCCGTTCGCGGGGTGGGGGCTGGCGAGGCAGGGGCCGCGGTTTGCCTGGGCCTCCGTCACCATCGCAGCGGTGTGGTGCGTGGGCCTGGGCATCTACTCCTTCGAGCCCAACTCGCGCTGGTCGTACACGATGCGATCGATCTCAGCGACGTCACGGCTCGAGCCTTCGGTGCGGGTCTCGACGGATTGGCTTCAGTCGAACGCGGCTCCGGTGGGCGGCCTGCTGATCGCCGACGAAGATCCGCGCGAGTTCAACGATCTGATCATCACGTACTTCTCGGGCTTCTCGTTCGAGAACCAGGTGCGGCGCCGTCACGATCGCTACGTCGAGTTGCTCGGCACTCGTGAGCCGCGTTGGTTGATGCTGTTCGACGAAGGAAAGATGGTGCGAACGCAGGAAGTCGTCGCGGTCGATGCCGAGCACGTGGAGTTCAAAGGGCATCGCTTTCAGCTTCGGCACAGCGCCAGAGTGAAGGTCTTCGAACGCGTCGACTGACCAGTTGCACACGTGGGCCCCACACCCCGACCCACTCCCCGCGGTGCAGGGAGAGGGGGCGCGGGCGACCAGCCGGGTCAGGCAGCGAGCTTGAGCACCCGGTGTGCTTCGGTGGCCATCGGGTGATCCACTGGAGCGAGCTTGAGGAGTTCTTGCGCAGCCCGCCGCATGCCCAGCAGGTCGCCAAGCCGGTAGCAGGCGAGCGCGAGGTTGTAGCGGATGAGGATCGCATCGCCCCTCGTTCCCAGGCGGATGGCGCGGTCGAGCAGCGTGCGCGCTTCGGTCAACGACGCCGGCGTGCCTTCTTCGAGGAGCATGATGGCCAGGTTGTTGAGCGGCTCCCACGCCAACGAGTCACAGCTGATCGCCGCGCGGTACGACTTCTTCGCGGCCGCCTTGTCCTTGAGCGCGTCGAAGAGGCCGCCCAGGTGGTAGTGCGCGCGCGCGTTCTTCGGGTTGATGCGGAGGACCTGCTTGAGCGCCTTCTCTGCGCTGTCGAAACGAAGCAGCATGGTGTCGATCACTGCTGCGAAGAGCCACGCCTCTTCGTCCTTCGGCGCGATCATGGTGTGCCGCCAGGCTTCACGGCGTGCGGCCTCGAGATCCTTCATGCGCAACGCGATGGACGCGCGGCGTGAAGCGATGAGCGCTTCTTCGGGAAGTCTGGGCGCCGCGTTGTCGAGCAGCTCAGCCGCAAGTTGAAGAGCGCCGGTCTCCACCAACGCGTCGGCCAGTGTGAGGATCGCGTCGAGGTGTTTCGGGTGTGCCTGCACGGTGAGTGAGAGCACTTTGAGTGCTTCGGGCGTGCGGTGCGCGCGGAACAGCGCCGTGCCGAGCTGCACCTTCACCGCGACGTCCAGGGCGCCGTGTTGAATCGCCAGGGTGTAGCTCGCCGCCGAGAGTTCCCAACGGTGGAGCAGGGCGTAGCTGCGACCCAGATTCACGTGCGCGACCGCGAGGGACGAGTCGTGGGCGAGCGCTCGCGTGTGAAAGACGATGGCTTCTTCGAGACGCCCGGCCGCTTCTTCGAGCACGCCGAGCAGGGTCAGCGCTTCCGCACAGGAGGGGAACAGTTTGTTCACGGCGGTGAGCAGCTGTCCGGCCTCCTCGAACTTCTGCGTCAGGATCGCGATGCGCGCGAGACCAACCAGCGGCATCGGCGATCGGCCGGCGCACTGCTGCTGTGCGTGCACGTACAGCTCGGCAGCGCGATCGACGTCTTTCAGGGTGAGGTAGCGCTCGGCTTCGACCAGCAGCGGCTGGATGTTCATGACAGTGATCCTTTGACGAGGGTGCCGTGCTTCTCGGCGCTGAAGCTGGTGTCCTTCTTCGGGGCGGGGCCGTGATCGCCTTCGGCTCCTTCGTGTTTCGGCGCGCCGTTGGGATCCGGTACGGAGCCTTCGGCTTCCTTCTTCGCGGCGTCGGCTGCGGCCTTGCCGAGAATCGGTGCGACCTGTCGGATGGCGCCTGCGATCGCCTGGCCCGCGCGTTTCCCATCACCACTGCCGCCATCGAAGAGGCCTGCGACGGCTCCGAAGATGCCGCCGAAGATGTCGCCCGCCGCCGCGATGATGTCGCCTGCGACCTTGCCGAAGATCTTCGTGTCGAACTCGAAGTTGATCTTCACCATGCAACCGACGCCCGCCGCGATGCCGAGCGAGAACTCGAGCTTGAACTTTCCTTCCTTGTCGAGGCCGCCGTTGATCTCTGCCTTTGCGCCCGCGCCCGCCCAGACTTCGCACTCGACCCCGTAGCCGACGCCTGCGATGCCGCCTTTGGCTGAGTAGCCGGCGCGCGCGCCTGCGAATGATTCGGCCTTCGCGTTCACCAGGACCTCGGCGGGGTTGAAGGTGACGGCGGCTCTGGCCTTCGCTTTCCCGCCTGCACCCGCTTCGGCGTGCGCGTCGGCGTGACCTGCGATGAGTCCATCGCCGAGTTGAATGTTCAGATCGGAGTCGGCCTTCGCCATCGCTCCGACTTCGGCCTTCGCTGCGGCGCTCACTCCGTCCGGGCCTGCGCGGGCTTCACCGTAGATGCGTGCGTAGACCTCGGCTGAAACGCGCGCGCGGCCGTCGATCGATCCGATGTCCGTCTTGATGCTGCCTTCGGCCTCCGCGGAGACGCCGACGCTGGCTTCTGCTCCGCCTCGTACGCCCACGCCGCTGCCGTCGATGAAGGTCTCGCTGAAGGCGTTCGCTTTCGCGTGGGCTTCCGCGGCGGCGCGGCCTTTGGCCTTGAACGATCCGTCGTTGAACTCGCCCGAGACCTGCACGCGCTCCTGGCCTTTGAGGTGCGTCTCTTCTTTCGGTGGGAGCGCGCCCGCCTTCTTCGCCTCCTTGCCGGCGAAGTCGAAGATGGAGCTCAGGATCGCGCCGAGGTCGAACTTGTTCGCCGCTTCGGGTCCGTTGCCTTGCGGCTGGTTGCCGCTGAAGAGGTCTCCGATGGCCTTGAAGAGATCCCACGCCTGCTCGGGTGCAACGCCTTCGCTCTGACCCGCGCCTCTCACGAAGTTGCTGACTGCATTCTCTTCGTTCTTCTTGAGGGGCTTGTTCAGTTCGCGTGCAGCCGCACGCATGTCGACGTCAGGGCCTTCGAGCGCACTGACACCGAGCTTGTTGCTGATTCCATCGAGACTCATCACGACCTCCGGGGTGTGGAGGGGTCGTGTGCACTTCAGCGGCCACTGAAGAACGGCGTGATTTGGGCCGGTTCAGTCGGCGGAGTCGTCTCCGTGCACGGACTGCTGCGGCCGCTGCGAGTCGAGCCAGCCCTGGAGAATGAGCACGGCGGCGACCTGATCGATCACTTCCTTCCGCTTCTTTCGCGACGCGCCGATCTCGCTCAGCGCGCGGTGCGCGGCGACGCTGGTGAGCCGTTCGTCCCAGTAGATGACCGGGAGTTTGGTGGCCTCCTCGAGGCCCGTGCCGAACTTTCGGGTGAACTCGGCGCGTGGCCCCTCGCTGCCGTCCATGTTGAGCGGCAGGCCGATGATGAAGCGGTCGATGGTGAACTCGGTCACTCGTTCGGCGAGCGCTTCGAGGTCTTTCCGCGGGCCGCGCCGCTCGAGGGTGGTGAGCCCCTGCGCGGTGATGCCGAGCTCATCGGAGACCGCCAGGCCAATGGTCTTCGTGCCGAGATCGAGTCCGAGAGCGCGCATCGGGGCGGACCCTACGTCTCGCGGCGAGGACTGTCATTGCCTCGCAAGTGGGCGGAATCCCGGCGGACGGAGGATGGCATGCGGTGTGCGAATCGGCCCGCTCACCACAGGGCATCTCGCCCCCTTCAAGGAGCTTCACATGAGCGGTGTTGACGGCATTGCCCCCAGAACGACGAACTACGACGCATCAGCTCTCGACGGGCCGAAGACTCTTCACAACACGGCAGCCAACACCAACTCGGTTGGACAGAGCTCCCCTTCGCAGGGGAGTTCTTCGTCTTCTCCTACCTCGAGCGGCACTCCGACCGCCGACGCTCGCGAGGCCACGACCGCTCAGCGGCCTACCGCCGGCGACGTCGAGCGCATGACCGACGAGCGCGTGAGGACGGACCCGAAGTTCCTGGAAGCGGAAGTGAGCTTTCACGAACTCGAGCAGGCCGAGGCCGACTTCAGGCTGATCGATGGAGAAACATTTCTGGGCAGGAACGACAACATCATCACCTACAACGAGCTGCTCGACATCGCCGCAAACGAGAACGCATCGGCCGACGCACGCGCCGCTGCGAACCGGCTCATCCACAATCCTTCACTTTGGAACCAACTCGCGACCAACCTCGCGGACGGGGTCAATGACAACAAAGTGGGAGTCAATGACGTCACGAGGCTCAAGAGGGAAGCCAAGGGCTACATGGACTCCATGCGCGCCGAGGTGAAAGGCGAGGTGAAAGCGGAGATCGCTGCAGCAAGCGGCGCGGCGACTGGGACCGGAGCAGCACCCGCGACCGGAGCTGTCCCCGCTACTGGCGGTAAGGATCCGGCGGCTCAGGCGAGGGCAGATGCCGTCATGGCGCAGGCAGGCGAAGCGCTCCCCAAGCCGCCTCCGTCGCAGTTCGGCGGCCTCGAAGGCGCGTCGGAGAACCTCAACAACATGGTGGGTTGGGCTGAAGCCGAGACCGATCGGCTCACCACGCTCATGGGTCAGACGGACGACCCGGCCGTGCTCAAGCAGCTCGAAGCGAAGATCAATCAGATGTCGCGCCGCATGCAGCAGATGACGGCGCTCATGAACCAGATCATGACCGCGATGCAGAACATCTCGAAGATGTACTCGGACATCGCGATGAACTCCGTCCGCAACATGAAGTGAGGGAATGACCATGACCTTCGCTCAAGAGTTCGGCTTCACTTCCGACCAGCTGCAGGCGCTCACTTCCCAGGCGTTCGACCTCATCGACGCCGGCGATCTCGACGGTGCCATCGTCGTCTTCGACGGACTGCTGGTTCTCAATCCCGACGACGCCCGCATCCAGGCGGCGCTCGGTTCGGTCTTCCACCAGCAGGGCAAGCTGTCAGAGGCGCGGGCCGCCTACGACACCGCGCTCAGTCTCGACGCCAACACCGTGCTGGCCCGCGTCAACCGGGGCGAGCTGCGCTGCAAGCGGGGCGACCTGGACGGCATCGACGACCTGAAAATCGCCGCCCAGATTTCCTCCCCGGTGCAGGCGCGGGCCCAGAGTCTCCTGCGGTTGTACGCCCGCTAATCCCGAGGTTTCAAAAAGGCGAACGAGACGTCGATCACTTCTGGGCCCACCGGCAACTGATGGGTTCAAGGAGGCACGATGCAGCGTCTCGTTCGCCTGTGTTCCGTGTTGATGGTCGTCGGAGTTTCCGCCCCCGCTTTTGCCTGCCGCACTGGTGGCGGAGTCGGCATTCAGCTGGGGCACGTCTTCTTCGGCTTCTCGAAGCGCCACAACTGCCCGCCACCCGTGGTGGTGGTGCAGGGGCAGCTGCCTCCGGTCGCCTACTACACGCAGACGCCGCCGCCGGTCGTCTACTCGCCGCCGCCCATCGTGTACGCCGCGCCGCCTCCTCAGGTCGTCTACGCGAATGCGCC
>JANODF010000750.1:0-5857 GCA_031412555.1 Archangium sp.
TCGAGCCCAGACAGCTCGAACCTTAAACTCCCTCTCCCCACACGGGAGAGGGTCGGGGTGAGGGGCCAATTTCAGTCAATGAACCCCCCGTATCACCGTGCTACTTGAGCCCGGTGAGTTCCCACGTGATCCAGGGAAAACGAATCGCGGTCGGCATCGGCGGCGGCATCGCGGCCTACAAGGCCGGTGACTTCGTGCGCGAGCTGCGCCGTCAGGGTGCCACGGTCAAGGTGGCCATGACGAAGGCCGCCCAGGAATTCATCACGCCGCTCACGATGCAGAGCCTGTCAGGCGATGCAGTGCTGACCGACTACTTCGACGCCACGCAGGAAGAGAAGTTCGGCCACCTGCACCTGGCGCGCTGGGCGGATGCGTACGTGGTGCTCCCGGCCACGGCCGATCTGCTGGCGCGCATCACCGCTGGCATGGCCAACGACGCAGTCACCACTTCACTGCTCGCCTTCCGCGGCCCGGTGCTGCTCGCCCCAGCGATGAACACCGCCATGTGGGAGCACCCGGCGACTCAGCGAAACCTGGCCGTGCTGCGTGCCACCCCTCGCACGCACTTCGTTGGTCCTGCTTCGGGTCCCCTCGCGGATGGTGACGTGGGCGCGGGCCGGCTGTCGGATCTGGCCGATCTCATCGAAGGCGTGCGGGGTCTGTTCTCGGGCACGCAGCTCGCAGGCAAGAAGGTGTTGATCACCGCCGGGCCGACGCGTGAATCGATGGATCCCGTGCGCTTCATCTCGAATCCGTCCACCGGAAAGATGGGCCTGGCCGTCGCCGAGGTCGCGCATGCCCGCGGCGCCGCGGTGACCGTGGTGTTGGGCCCCGTCGGAGACGTCGGCTCGTTGCCCTTCGAGGTGGTGCGCGTCACCACCGCCGACGAGATGCTCGAGGCGGTGATGAAGCGGGTCGAGAGCGCCGATGTGTTCGTGGCGACCGCGGCGGTGAGTGATTGGAAGCCGCAGACGGTCTCCGCCCAGAAGTCGAAGAAGACCGAAGGGCCGCAGACGGTGACGCTGGTGCGTACGCCCGACGTGTTGATGACGGCTTCCACCAAGGTGCAGGCGAACGCGAAACGTCCTCTGTTGGTCGGCTTCGCGGCCGAGACCCACGACGTGATCGCCTACGCGCGCGGCAAGCTCACCCGGAAGGGGCTCGATCTGATCGTCGCGAATGATGTCTCTGCGGCGGGCGCCGGGTTCGGCGTCGATACGAACGTGGTGACCATCATCGGCGCAGACGGCTCGACGCAGGGCGCGCAGGGCACCAAACGCGAAGTCGCCGCGCGTCTGTGGGATCTCGTGGCGCCGAAGCTGGGGGCCTCGTGAGCGACGACGTTCGGGAGCTCGCGCTGGAGCTGCGCCGTCACCTCGCGTGGCAGGAGTCTGACGGCACGCGTGTGTTGCTCAAGGAGCCGTCTGCATTGCGGCCCGCTGCAGCTGCACCCGTGGCTGTTCCCGCGCCTTCGAAGAGCAAGCCTGCGCCGAAGGTGGAAGCGCCTTCGGTGATCGTTCCCGGCGAGACGCTCGACGAAGTGCGCCGCGAGCTGGGCGAGTGCACGCGCTGCAAGTTGTGCAACGGCCGCTCGCAGATCGTCTTCGGCAGCGGCAACCCGAGAGCCGAATTGGTGTTCGTCGGCGAAGGCCCCGGTGAAGAAGAAGACAAGCAGGGCATTCCCTTCGTGGGCGCGGCAGGTCAGCTGCTGACCAAGATGATCGAGGCGATGAAGTTCAACCGCGACACGGTCTACATCTGCAACGTCGTGAAGTGCCGGCCCCCGGGCAATCGCAACCCAGAGCCTGAAGAGATTCAGTCGTGCGAGCCGTTCCTGCGGGCGCAGCTCAGAGTGATCAAGCCCAAGGTGATCGTCGCGCTGGGCAAGTTCGCGGCGCAGACGTTGCTGCGTGAAGACACGGCCATCACGCGCCTGCGTGGTCAGTGGAGGAAATACGAAGGCATCGACCTGATGCCCACGTTCCACCCGGCATACCTGCTGCGTTCGCCGGACGAGAAGAAGAAGGCGTGGATGGACCTGCAGGAAGTCATGAAGAGGTTGGGGACGACAACGTGAAAGGCCAGATCCAGATTCATCAGGTGTTTTGCGGTTCGCTCGAGGGCAACCCGCTCGGTGATCCGTCGACTCGCGCGGTGCCGGTGTACCTGCCGCCGGGCTACGGCGAGACCGACCAGCGCTACGCGGTGGTCTACTTTCTCCACGGCTTTTCCGGCTCGGGCATGCAGTGGCTCAACGTCTCTCCGTTCACCAAGAACGTGCCGGAGCGGCTCGACGCGCTGATCACCGAGGGCAAGATTCCTCCGACCATCGGCGTGTTCATCGATGGCTGGTCGTCGTTGGGCGGCTCGCAGTGGATCAACTCGGAAGGCATTGGCCGCTACCGTGACCTCGTCGCGCGCGACATGGTCTCGTGGGTCGATCGCACCTTCAAGACGCTGGCGAAGGGCGCCTCGCGCGCGTTGGTGGGCAAGAGCAGCGGTGGCTACGGCGCGCTGGTGATCTCTCGTTTCCACCACGAGACCTTCAACCACGTCGGCATTCATTCGGCCGATGCGTGCTTCGAGTACGCGTACATGAACGAGCTGCCCCAGGCGGCCAGCGCGTTGCTCAAGGCGGGCGGGGTGGAGGCCTGGTACCGCGACTTCGTGGCGCGTGCGGCGGCCACCAAGATGCGGGGCGACGATCACGCGGTCATCAACATGATCTGCATGGGCTCCGCGTACTCCCCGAAGAAGGGGGAGCCGCTCAACTGCGAGCTGCCCGTCGAGCTCCCGTCAGGCCGGCTGCGCATCGACGTATGGAACCGATGGCTCGTTCACGACCCCGTCCGCTTCGTACCGAAACACGCTGACGCGTATCGCAAGCTGAAGAGTTTCTTCATCGACTGCGGCACGAAGGATGAGTTCAACCTCCGCTGGGGCGCGCGGCTCGTCAGTGACGAGCTGAAAGCCGCCAACGTGGAGCATGTGCACGAAGAGTTCGAAGACGGGCACATGGGCGTCAATTACCGCTTCGAGCGATCGCTGGCCTGGTTGGGCTCGCGGCTCGAACGCTGAAGGAAAGCAATCACATGAAGCTGCTGGTTCGGGAAGTCATCGACGAGACCCTCCATTCGCTCAAGGCATCGGGCGCGCTCACGTTCGACGTGATCCCTCCGTACAACATCGAAGTGCCCAAGAACCTCGAGCACGGCGACTGGTCGTGCAACGTGGCGATGGTGATGTCGAAGGCGACCGGGAAGAAGCCGGGCGACCTCGCGGATCTGATCATCAAGGCCCTGGTCGATCGGAAGTCGATCATCGTCTCCGTCGAGAAGGCGGGCCCGGGGTTCTTGAACATCCGCCTGAAGGACGCGGTGTTTCAGGCCGTCGCGCGGGAAGTGCTCAAGGCAGGGCTCACCTTCGGGCGCAACAAGCCGAAGTCGACCGGCAAGAAGATGCTGGTGGAGTTCGTCTCGGCCAACCCCACCGGCCCGGTGCACATCGGTCACGCGCGAGGCGCGTTCATGGGTGATGCGATCTCCCGGCTGCTCGATGCCGCGGGGCACGACGTCACGCGCGAGTTCTACATCAACGATGCGGGCAACCAGGTCGAGACGCTCGGCCGCACCGTGTTCAAGCGGTACCAGCAGCTCTTCGGCGCCGAAGTGACGCTCGCCGAGGGGGAGTACCCCGCTGAGTACGTGATCGAGATCGCGAAGACCTGGAAGAACGAGGTCGGTGACGTCTACCTGAACAAGCCGCAGGCGGAGTGGCTGCCCAGGGCGATCGAGGTCGGCATTCGGGAGAACCTCAAGGCGATCCGCTCGACGCTGGCGATGGCCAACATCAGCCACGACACCTTCTTCAGTGAAGCGACCCTGCACACCGCCGGCAAGGTGACGAGCATCGTCGACGTCTACAAGGCGCGCGGCGTCACCTACGAGGCGACCGAGGGCAAGCGCAGAGAGAAGGGCGACAAGGTTCGCAGCGAAGAGTCGAAGGCCGCGAAGTACGCCGACCGGCAGCTCGGCGGCACCTTCTTGATGACCGCCACGTACCAGGAGAACGAGAAGTACGTGCTCAAGGACGAGGAGGACAGAATCATCCTCCGGCATGACGGCACGCCCGTGTACCTGACGGCCGACCTCGCGTACCACAAGGAGAAATACGACCGCGGCTACGACCTGATGGTCGACGTGTTCGGCGCGGATCACGCGGGGCATGTGCCGAGAATCCAGTCGGGCATGACGCTGCTCGGGTTCGAGCAGAAGAAGCTGCAGTTCGTGCTCGTGCAGATCGTGCGGATCACCCAGGGCGGCGAAGAGGTGAAGGTCAGCAAGCGCAAGGGCACGTTGTTCGAGCTCGCCGATCTGATCGACGAAGCCGGCGCCGACGTGTGCCGGTTCATCTTCCTGATGAAGTCGGCCAACGCGCAGTTCGACTTCGATCTCGACGGGGTGAAGAAGCAGTCGAAGGACAACCCGGTCTTCTATTTTCAGATGGGTCACGCGCGGTGCGCGTCGGTCTTGAAGAAGGCGATCGAGAAGGGCGTGCCGTTCGTCGGGGCCGAGGCGCTGACCGACGCTCAGCTCGCGCGGCTGGTGCTGCCGGAAGAGAAGGCGATGCTCAAGAAGATGAGCCAGCTGGGTGACGTGGTGGCCACTTCGGCTGAGAAGCTCGAGCCGCATCACGTGCTGTACTTCTGTCAGGAACTGATCGCGGACTTCCACAGCTACTTCACGAAGTTCCGTTCTGATCCGATCATCAGCGACGACGTGGACAAGACGCAGGGCCGGTTGGCGATGGTCGCTGCTTTGAAACACACGCTGGCGAGCGCGTTCGGAATCCTGGGAATCGCAGCGCCCGAGCACATGGAAGCGCCGGCCGAAGAAGAGTGAACCGTGTCTCCCTCTCCCCTCCGGGGAGAGGGTTGGGGTGAGGGGCCAAACCATGTCGAAGCCGCAGCAATTCGCGCTGTCGCAAGATCCCCTCGCCGCCACGAGCGCATCCGACTGGTGGAACCAAACCGAATCCACCCGGGCGCAGTTCAAAGTCACCATTGATCGAGCCATCGCCCTCGGCTCCACCGCCGATCGCCTCGGCTACGCCTTCCTGGGCGGATACACCTCGGCCATCACCGTCCTCGATCCGACCATCACCGGCCTCGGAGCCCTCTGCGCCACCGAATCAGGAGGCGGGCACCCGAGAGCGATCCTCACCACGCTCGAGAACGGCCGCCTGACCGGCACCAAACACTTCGTCTCCGGAGGCCACCTCGCGACCGACCTGCTCGTCGTCGCAAAGACCGGCGAGAAGAACGGCCGCCCGGAGCTCAAAGTCGCGCGCATCGCCGCGAACCGACCCGGAGTGACGATCGACGAAGGCGCCGCCCTCGACTTCGTGCCCGAGATTCCACACGGCGCCGTGACCTTCGAGAACGCGCAAGTCGAAGCGGTACTCGAAGGCGACGGCTACGAGCGCTACCTCAAGCCCTTCCGCACGCACGAAGATCTGCACGTCTTCGGGGCGGTGATCGCGTGTCTGCTCGCCAACTGCCGAACCCAGTTCCCGCAGCCGCTGACGGAACAGCTCCTGGGCTTGCTGGCTTCGATCCAGTCGCTGGGGCGAGAAGAGGCGAGTTCACCTGCGGTGCACCTCGCGCTCGCCGGGGTGATCAGCACCGCCACTGTGCTCATCGATTCGATTGACCTGACCTTGCTCGAGCCTGGCTTTCGCGACCGGCTGTATCGCGATCGCCCGCTGCTTCAGCTGGCAGGGCGCGTTCGTGAGCAGCGGCGGGTGAAGGCGTGGGAATCGTTTGCGTGAGTTGGGTGCTCGGTTGGCCCCTCACCCC
>JANODF010000751.1:0-23468 GCA_031412555.1 Archangium sp.
TACTTCCGCCTCGCGCAACAGGTGGCATCTCGACTGCGCTCGATGCGAACGGGGGTGTGCCTCGCGCCGCAAGTGGCCCCTCGACTGCTCTCGGGGCGAACGGTGGTGTGCCTCGCGCGGCAGCGTTGGCTCGATCGCTCACCGAGGCCCTCGCTCACGTGCACCGGCTCGGTCTGGTGCACCGCGACATCAAGGGCTCGAACGTGATGGTCGAGCCGAGCGGTCGTGCACGCTTGTTCGACTTCGGCCTGGCGAGCGAAGGCCAGACCATCGCCGCGCGCAGGCAAGGCACGCCGACGACGATGGCGCCCGAATCGTGGGAAGGAGGTGCGGTCGGCCCAGCAGCCGATGTCTACGCACTGGGCGTCTTGCTGTTCGAGTTGCTCACCGGCCGGCCGCTCTTCGAAGGCGACGCGTCGGCGCTCGAGGCGGCACATCGTCAGCTGCGTGCGCCTGCCGCGGGGCTGGGCGCCGCACTCGACGCAGTGCTCGCCCGCTGCCTCGAGAAGGCGGCCTCGCAGCGTTACCCCGACGCCGGCGCCGTGCTCGAAGCACTGGTCCCCGCACTCGAGAATCCAGGTGCTGTCGCGCCGCAGCCTGCGAAGCCAGCGGGCGCCTCGCCTCAACTCACCGCACTGGTGGCCGTACACACGAAACTCCCCCTGCCAACCCTCGCCAAGGCGATGGAAGCAGAAGGAGCCGTGTGGGCCGGCACACTCCACCAGCTCCCTCTCCCCCGCGGGGGAGAGGGTCGGGGAGAGGGCTCACCAACCAGCGCACACCTCTTCGCGCGCCCCCATCCACTCGGCCCGGCGCAAGGCCTCGCAAACCTCGAAGCAGCGCTCGCCTCACTCACACAAATCACCAGCTCCACGCTCCACGTCGCGCCCCTCAGAGTGAGAGTGGGCAGCACGAGCGTGAGGATCTCCGGCCCCGCCCTTCAGAACACAGACTGGGTGCAGACCGCCGGTCGCTCCGTCACCGCGGAAGCCGCCAGCCATCTGGCGTTGCGCCCTCGCGTCACACTGCCCCATCAAACGCAGGAACTCCCCTGGCTGGACGACGGCTCGCGGCTCCCACCGATCCTCGCCGCACTCCAGCGACCCGAGCCGCAACTCATCTGGGTGCGTGCGCCTTCAGGGAGCGGTCGCACGCGGCTCCTTCACGAACTCGAACGAGCGCTGAAGAACACGAGCCGGCTGAACGATCCAAAGCCCGACGGCGTGCTTCTGGTCGACGACGCCGAACACCTCTCCTGGGCGAACTGGGAAATGCTCGAGGCCTCGACCGCGCCGGGTGCACCCACGCGCCGTGACGTGGTGCTGGTGGCCGACGAACGCCTGCCGTTGCTCCGCCCGGGACTCGGCTCACGTGCGGCGTCGTTCGTGACGGTCACTCCGGCGCTGCTGGCCGAGACCGAAGCCGCGAAGTTGGTGCGCGTGCTGCTCGCGCCCGCGGAGCTGATTCCCGACGAGGTCGTCAACCGCCTCGCGCGCGCAGGTGAAGGTCACCCGGGGCATCTGGTGGAGCTGGTCGACGTGCTCCGCCGCCGCGGCTTGCTCGCGCCCGACGCGAACACGGGTGAGTGGCGCCTCGCCTCGGAGTCTTCGTGGTCCGAGCTGACCGGTGAGCGCAGCGCGACGCTGGCGCAGGCGGCGCTCGCTGGAGTGCCGGGAGCACTGCACGACGTCGCGCGCCTGCTCGCCCTGGCCGAGTGGAGTCTCACGGCTGAAGACCTCCAGCGCGCGTTGTCGGCGTTGCCTGGTTCGTTCGAAGCGCGACGGTTCGATGCAGCGACGGCGTTGGCGCGCCTCGGCGCACTGGGCCTGCTCGTGCAGCGCGGTGTGCGACGGGCGTTGGCTGCTCAGCCTGGTCCTCGCGCGGTCGAACTGCATCGGGCGTTGGCGAATGTGCTGGCGGAGCGCAGGTCCCCTCTCCCTCTGGGAGAGGGTCAGGGTGAGGGCACTGCGTCTTCTGCCCCTTCCCCTTCAATCGGATTGGCGTCGTTGCAGGCAGAGGCGAGTGGGTTGCTCGCGGAGAACCTCGGCGCGGAAGTGACCCCTCGACTGCTCTCGGGGGGAACGGTGGGTGCGGAAGTGACCCCTCGACTAACGGCTGCACTCGCGCATCACGCGCACGCCGCGGGATGGAAGGAGGCGGCGCTGGTTGCTTCGACCGTCGTGGGCCTGCGCGCGCTGAGTGAAGGTGATGCGTTGAGCGCCGAGGGCCACCTGACCCGTGCCCTCGCCTTGGAGAACTCAGATGGGCTGCTGCTCGCCCGGGCCATTGCGCGCCGGCAGTTGGAGCACTTCGCCGGCGCACTGAGCGATGCCCGCGCCGTGAAAGGTGAAGGCGCAGCGCGCATCGCGGCGCATCTCGAGGCGTCGCTCTCGCTCGATTGGATGAACGAGTTCGCTTCGGCCAATGACGAAGCAGAGGCTGCGTTGCGGCTGGGCGGTGAGTTCGAGGCGGCGCCGACGCCGCTGGGCCTTGCGTTGCGTCTGGCGCGGGGTCGGCTTCATGTTCGTGCCGGTCGTTGGGCCGAGGCCATGGAAGTGCTCGCCCCGCTGTGTGAGGTGACGCCTCGGCCCGTTGAAGTGGAGACCGTGTTGGGTGCGTTCGCGCTCGCTGCTTCGGTGGCGTGCGTGGAGGGTGCACTCGAGCGTTCAGAGACGCTGTTCGCCGCAGGCCTCGCGTTGTGGGCTCGCTGCGGTCATCCGGTCGTCGGCTGCGCACTGCTGATCAACCGGCCGATGTTGTGGATGGCGAAGGGCCAGGTCGACGATGCGCTGGATGACCTGGCCGAGGCCGCGCGATCGAGCCGCCGATGGGGGCACGCGCAGATCGAACGCGTCGCAAGTCACAACCTCGCGCAGTACCTGCTGTGGCTGGGACGGGTCGCGGAGTCAGAGGCACTCGCTCGCCGCGCCGTCGCGCTCGCGAAGTTGCGGCTGGGTGAGGCCGCTCCCGCGGCGGATGCGTTGCTGCTCGCGCGGGTGGCGGTGGAGAAGGGTGACGCGGCGGAAGCGCGGGCGCTGGTGAACTCGGTCGGTACGCGAGATCTCAATCCGTCGGAGGCGCTGCAGCGCGATGTGGTGCTCGCGTGGCTGGGTGAAGGCTCGTGGGCGACGGTGCTGGTGGCTCGTGACGGCGTCGTGCCTGATGAGTTGTTGGATGCGGCGCGGTTGGCGGCTCGCGCGGGTGTGACTGCGGCGAGGGCGGTGATCGAGGCGCTTACTTCGCAGTCGACGTTCTTTCTTTAGTCCCTCACCCCGACCCTCTCCCGAAGGGAAAGGGAGACACGGAGACACGGGTCTCCACTTCCAGACCTGGTGGGGCGGCGGCTTTCACTTGCTCGAGCCAGCCAGACAATCGACTGACCCACTGTCGGCCGTCGTCGTTCACGCGCAGCTCCATCAACAACGCCGCACCATCGACCACCGGCACCAGCCCCCACCCGCGCGCCGCATCACGCAGGGCGGCATCCCACTCGTCGAAGGCCACCCCATCGTCTGCGTCACCCCGCGCACAGACGTACACCTCGACCACGAGCTGTTCCGTCGGCTCGACGCTCAGCAGCCTCTCCAGCGCCGCCGCGCTCGGGGGCCTCGCTTCAGGCGCCGCCGCCATGCACTGCCGAATCACCGGCTCGACCGCGGCCGCATCGGCCCGACGCCACGGCGGCAACACCTGCCGCGCATGCAACTGCGTCAGCTCGAACAGATTCGCCGCGTGAAACGGGGGCGTTCCGTGCAGCAACGTCCACCCCAACACGCCCACCGCATACAGGTCGGAAGCCGGTGACGCGGCGCCCCCCGCGAGCACCTCGGGCGCCAACGCGAGCGGCGTGCCCAGCAGATGCCCGGTGCTGGTGAGATGGGTTCCCCGCTGCGCATCGCGCGCCACGCCGAAGTCGAGCAGCACCACGCGCTCGGCGCACATCACGTTGTGACTCGAGACATCGCGGTGCACGTAGCCCTTGTCGTGCAGCGCCCCCAACGCACCCGCGACCGCCCGGAGAATCTGCTTCACGCGCTCGACGGGTTGAGCCCCTTCGCGCAGGAGCAGTTGATCGCAGCTCTCGCCTTCCAACCACTCCAACGCCAACCACGGCCGCCCATCGGCCAGGTCGCCGCCCGCTTCCAGCTTCACCAGGTGGGGATGCGAGACCGCGGCCAGGCACCTTTTCTCATCGCGGAAACGCGCCAGCGCGGTGGCGTCGAACACCAGCTCGCGCCGGAGCACCTTGAGCGCCGCCGGGCGCCCCGAAGGACCCTCGGCCCGGTACACGTCGGACGAGGTGCCTCGCGCGCTGTGCGCCACCACGACGTAGCCATCGACGAAGGCCCCCTCACCTAAGCGATCGCCATAGAGCGCAGTCATCGGGAGTTCCTTCGGTACGGGGAAGGGCGCTGAAGAAGCAAACGTCAGGCCGCGGAGCGACCGGGGGGAAGTGCCTTCAAGGTGTGGACTGCCAGCCCTCGAAGCGCCGGCCGTGTGTCTTGCCAGGCCTCACTCAGCCTTCGCTGCGGCTGCGACGCATCAGGCGGTGCAGGTAGGCGCGATCCATCTCCGCGGCGCTGGAGGCGCGGGTGACGTTGCCGTCGTGCGCCGCCAGGAGCGCTTCGGTGTAGTCGCGTTCGAAGGCGTCGATGGCCCGTTTGCGTGCCTCGGCCCAGGGCAAAGACACGTCGATGGGCACGCGGGTGTTCGCGGCGGCCGGTTGATCCGTCGGCGCCACCACCTCTTCGAACACCACGCAGCGCTCGAGGTAGTTGCGCAGCTCGCGCACGTTGCCGGGCCAGGCCAGCTGCCCCAGGCGGGTGAGAAACGCGGGTTCAGTGAAACGTGCGCGCAGCTCAGGCGAGACGCCCATCGAGTTGAGCAGCTCGTTCACGATGGCCGGCAGGTCTTCCACGTGCTGGCGCAAGGGCAGCAGCGGCACCCTCAACACCGCCAGCCGGTAGAAGAGGTCAGCGCGGAAACGGCCGGCGTTCACCTCGAGGCGCAGGTCGCGGTGGGTGGCCGCCACCAACCGCACGTCGACGGGCAGGAAGGCGTTGGCGCCCACCCGGCGCACTTCGCGGTTCTCCAGCACGTGCAGCAGCTTGGGCTGCAGCTCGAGGGGGAGCTCTCCAATTTCATCGAGGAAGACCGTGCCGCCTTTGGCTTCTTCGAAGATGCCCACCCGCCGCAGGTCAGCGCCGGTGAAGGCGCCGCGTTCGTGACCGAACAGCTCGCTCTCCATCAAGGCGGCGGGCAAGGCACCGCAATCGAGGGTGAGGAAGGGGCCGTCTTTGCGCGCGCTGGCCTGGTGAATCGCGCGCGCGGCCTGCGACTTGCCCGTGCCGGTCTCGCCTTCGAACAACACGGTGACGTCGGAGGCGGCTGCGCGCTCCATCAAGTGGAAGGTGGCGCGCATGCCCACCGAGGTGCCCTGCAGCCGGCCGAAGCGGTCGTTGGCCGAGAGCTTGAGCGGGTTGGGCTCGTGCGCGAAGTCGAAGCGCAACACCGTGCGGCCCAGGCGCAACGTGCTGCCGCTCTTCAAATAGCCCTCGAGCACGTGCACGCCGTCGACCAGCACGCCGTTGAGGCTGCCCAGGTCTTTCAGGCGCACGCCGTGATCGGTCGCCTCCAGCTCACAGTGAAAACGCGAGACGGTGGTGTCGGTGAGCACCAGCTCGTTGCCGCGTTCCTGGCCGATGGAGCAACGCTCGTCGGTCGACTCCCAGGCGGTGCCGGTGTCGGGACCCTCGAGCACCACCAGGCGAAAACGGCGCACCGCGGGGGAGAGCGGGTTGCGGGAGCCCACCGGCTGCGTCTTGTTGAGCGTGTCTTCCATGCGCAGTGGCCCTTACTACCTCGCGCTTCAGGCTTCACTTCTTCGCGGTCACCTCTTTGCCGCGGGTGAGATCGCCTTCCCAGTGTTTGACCAGCTCGGCGACCACCCGCGGGTCTGACATCACCAACGCGCCTTCTTCCATCGCGGCCAACGAGAGCCGATCGAGGTTGATCGACCCGACCACGCTCAGGTGATCATCGACCCGCATCGTCTTGCTGTGCAGCAGCGAGGGCTCGCACTCCCAGATGCGCACGCCGGCCTCGAGCCGCTTGCCGTACGTCGCGCGTTGTTCGCGCAGCACCTCGGGGTGATCCGTCTCTTCACCCGCGGCCATGATGCGCACGTCGACGCCTTGCAGCTTCTTCTCGATCAGCAGGCTGATCAGCCCGGGCGAAGGCACGAAGGAGGCGTTGGCGACCCACACCCGTTGGGTCGCCGAGGCGCAGATCGGCTACGCCGATCAGGCGCACTTCGCCCGAGACTTCAAAGCCCTCGTGGGCGTGCCGCCATCGAAATACGCGGCCACCTGATCAGCGACGCTTGCGCCGAATCAGCCGCGCGAGCGCCAGCAGCACCACCGCCGAACCCTCGACGCTGCTGCAGCCGCACCCCTGCTTCGGCTTCGCGACGCACGCACCGAACTCGCACGCCTGACCCTCACCGCACGCCACGCACTGCCCACCGAACGTCCCGCAGGTCTGATCGCTGGGCTGCGCGCACTGCCCATTGGCGCAACACCCTGTGCACGTCGCGGGGCCGCACGCGGGAGTGCTGTCGCCACCACCGCTGCCACCGCCCGTCGCGGTCCCACCGCCGGTCGCCGTCCCACCGCCACCCCCGGTCGGAGCGCCGGGAATGCAGACCGTCTGACCTGCGAGGTCCGTACACGTCGCGCCCGCAGGGCACGCCCCCGGAGCGCCGATCGAACACGCGCTTCGGCACACGCCGCTCATGCACAGCGCTCCGGTGCGGCAGACCCCAAGCGGGGTGCTCGTCGCCGAACACGCACCGCCGACCTCGGCGACCTCAGTGGGGCACGCGCAGATGGCGCCCGCCGCCCGCGCGAGACACGCCCCACACGTGCCCGGGCTCGCCGGGTTGCACCCCGTGTGGCACAGCCCGCCGACACAGACGTTGCCGCCCGAGCACGGCGTCGAGGCATCACACGCCTGGCACAGCGCCGCGGCAGGAACCGGGAAGCAGAGCCGCTCGGTGCCTGAGGTCAGCCCGAAGCACGCCGTGGGCTCCCCGCCGATGGGGGCGCACGTCGTCACCGCACAGCTCGCGCACTGCCCCGCGTTGTTACAGCACGCGCGACACAGCGCGATGTTCGGGTTCGTGCTGTCTGCATCGCAGACCCGGCAACCGTGACACCAGTTCGAGACCTCGCACCGATCGCCCGTCGCGCCGGTGGGCGTGCACCGACCGCCCTGGCAGATGTACCCGGGCGCGCAATCGGTCGCGACGGTCGACGCGGTGCACTGATTGGTGCACGTCGTATCGGGCAGGCAGAACAAGCCCGAGCCGGTGTCGGTGCAGGTCGAGCCCACGCCGCACTGATCAACCCCTCCGACGGTGCACGACTGACTGCAGTAGGCGAACCCGGTGGTCGTGGAGAGACAGATGCCCGTCGAGCAGTCAGCGCCAGAGATGCAGAAGCGGCACTGGTCGATGACGCCGATCTCGGGCAGACACGCGAAGCCGACGGTCGAGGCCTGACACGAATACCCAGAAGGGCAGCTCTGACCTGCGGCCGTGCAGTTCTGCGTACAGAGCAGCGCGCTCGAGGCGGGTTCGCCTTCACACACCAGCCCGCTCGTGCACATCGAGCCCGTCGTGCACGCAGAGCCCTGGCCGCCTTGCGTGCCCGGGTACACGCCGCACACGTCCGAGAGGTCGGCGGCGAGCAGCGTGCGCTTGAGCAGGCCCGACCCAATCGACGGGTTCATCACGGCGTTCGAGGTGGTGGTGTGCGCGAACCCGATGAAGTGCCCCGCTTCGTGCGTGATGACGCTCTGGAGATCGGTGTCGTTCGCGGCCCCCGTGGTGCCCCACCGTGAGTTGTTGTTCATCTCCATGTCGGCATCGAGAATTCGGCCTGAAGAGAACGTGGTGGTGGTCACCCCGAAGGTGCCGCTGCCGTAGCGCCACGAGGTGCCCCCGAGCCAGATGACGCTGTTGTTGCCGTCGCTGCCGGTGACCGCCGCGGTGCCGACGGGCGTCGAGAAGGCGGGCTGAAACGCGAAGAGCAACGAGGTGCTGCAGTTCGCGACGTTGGGGGTCGTCCAGGTCTCGAAGCCCGCGCGCATCGCGGTGAGCGCCGTGGCGTAGCTCACCGCCGACGGCCCGTTGATGACCATGCCGCCGCTGTTGCCGACGGAAGACGCGAAGCGCACCTCGGGCAGACAGCGGCCCATCGTGCAGGCGACGTTGTTCATGCCGGAGCCGGTGCAGGTGGTGGTGCAGGGGCTCAGCGCCCACTTTCGACCGCTCGGCAACGCGACCACGGTCAGGGACAGCAGGGGAATCAGCAGGGCCAGACGCTTCATCGGCCACCCCGCTTCACGGCCGCGCGAATTCTCGCGAGGAACGCGTCGACCGGGCCGAGCACTTCACGCTCGTCGACGGGCTGAACCAGGCGCTGTTGGCCGGGCTTGGAGAACGCGAGCCCCGAGAGATCGCGCCGCGCGATCTTCACCCCGAACCGATCTTCGAACGAGACCTTCGACGCGCTCATCGACACGGGCACCCACGCCCCCTTCTCATCGGGCGCAGGCTCGAGGAAGAGCAGCACTTCTTCTCCGGGCACGAAGCTCGCGACGCCGGAGACCTCCATGCCCATCTCGCCCACCACGCCGCCAGGTTGCTTGACCACCACGGTCGCGAACGGGGTCCCCTTGAGGGTCTCGTTGACGACCAGCTCAGTCCACGTCCAGATCTTCGCGTGCTCGTCATCCCACGCCACGCTCGAGGCATTGACCCGGGCCTGCACCACGAGCGGCGCACGCGCAGTCAGCTCTTCGAACGACAGCGACAAGACGACCGTGCCGAGCGCGGTCAACGGCGCCAGCAGCGCCAGACTCAGAAACAGATGACGAGTACGAACCATGGCCCCCTTCGTAGTGAGCGACGGGTTCGCAGTCACATGGCACTGCATCCTTTTTTGGCTGCGCGATGCGGAAGTGCTCCCCTCGACTTCGCTCGGTCGGGAGGACCGGTGTGAACGCGGCCAATCGATCATCTCTCCTGTGGCGACTGGTTTGAGAACTCGAGCTTCGCCTTGCGGTGTTTCTTCCACTGCGCCGTGAGCTGCTTGCGGAGCTCGGGGGTGGCCTCGTGCACCCGCAGTGACGTCAACGCAGGGAAGGCCGCGGGCGTGAGCGGCGTGATGAGCTCGGGCTCCCCGTTCTGGGTCGGGGTGAACTCGAGCGTCTCGAGCGTGGCCCCGAGCGCCGGCGCGAGCAGCTCGAACGACTTCGCCGTGAAGGACTCGGGCACCTTCCACTTCGGCGCGAGCGAGAGCCACTTGAGGCCTCCCAACGCGGGCGCGATGAGCTCGCAGAAGGTGTCGTCGAGCCAGTCGGTGTTCGGCTCGTTCGGGTTCTCCAGCGCCAGGCCGAACAGGCTGCCCAGAGGCAGCGCGGCCAGCTTCTTCGTGAGCAGGCGGGTCTTGACTCGGGTCAGGCGAATGACTGCCTGGGGGCCGAGGCCGCGGATGAGTTCGAAAGTCGCGAGCAACTTCTCCGGGGCCACCGTCGCGCGCGCGACGAAGCCGGGCGTGACCGAGCTGTCTTCCCACGCCGAGACGAGCGGGCGGGCGGCGCCGAGCCATTCCCCGCGGTGCTTCGCGAGCAGCGTTTCCCGCTTCTGCGCCTGCGCGGCCGTCGGCTTCTTCAACAACGAAAGCTGAATGAACTCGGCGCGAGTCTGCTGCCCGTGCTCGAGCAACCAGTCAGCGAACACGGTCAGCGCCACTGGATCCGCCGGTGACTTCCAGAGCTGGGCCGCGGCGTCCCTGGGAGGCGCAGAGGACTTGAGGGGCGCCTTCGGAGGCGGAGCCACCTTGCCATCGAGGAGCGGAAGCAACGCCTTGGGTGCGAGGGACCGCGCCGTCTCGTTCTTCTGATTCGCCAGGTCGCTGCGCGCGCCCGCTGCGACGAGCTGCTCGATGTACTTCGTCGCACGCTTCTTCACCGCGAGGTGCAGCGCAGTGGTGCCCTTCGGAAACGAGGTGGTGAGCGCGTCGACCTTCACCTTCGCCCGCAGCGCGGCGGTGAAGACCTCGGGGTGGTCGTACTCGGTGGCGGCGTGCAGCACCGTGTACCCATCGGCACCGGTCAGTGGCGCCTGGTGATCGAGGAGGAGCTTGGCCAACTTACGCGCCTTGCCCGCGCCCATCACGCACGCGTTGAGCACGAGGTCGGGGGTGAGCGGACTCTTCTTCGCGAGCAGCGCCTCGGCCATCGACGTGCGCTCGTCAACCTGTGCCTGGGTGAGGTTCGGCGCGCCCTCGACGACCAACTGCAGCGGGGTGAGCCCATCAGAGGCGGGCTTGAGGGGGTCGGCGCCTCTGGACAAGAGGAGAAGCGCGAAGTCGCGCCGGCCGAAGCGCAGCGCGTGATGAAAGGGGGAGCCGTCGTGAGTCTCGCTCGGCGTGTTGATCAGGGCCGGCGACGAAACCACCAGGGCCTCGAGCTTCTTGAGGTCCTTCTTGTTCATCGCATCGATCATCGCGTCTGCGCTCATGGTGTCGGCCAGACCCATCGACCGGTTTTCGAGTGCAGATCATTCTTTGGCGGCGTGGCTCAGTTCACCCTTTCGGTAGAATGGCGCCACCAGCTCGCGCCGGCGCTGGAGTCGGGGCCGTGGGCGGTGGGCGGGTCATGATGATGGGGCGAAGACGGGCGTTGGGGTCGTACACTCCGTGGAAGCTGGTGAGGTGTCTGTTGGGCGGAGGCAGCAAGGCCACCAGGCGCTTCACCAGCGCCGCCGCCGTGACGGTGAAGGCCGCGCCCTTCAATCGAGCCGTTTGCGCAGAACTACGGACTCGCGGTGCCCCTGGCGTGCTGCCTGAGCTCTTCGAGCGTCACGAACTCGAGCGCCTTCTCGTGGGTGTTCGCCAACTGCACCGGCGGCGCGACCCCGGCGCGCAATGCCTCCCGCCAGCGCGTCGCACACAGGCACCAGCGGTCGCCGGGCTTGAGGCCGGGAAAGTCGAAGTCGGGCCGTGGGGTGACGAGGTCGTTGCCGCGCGAGACGGTGAAGTCGAGGAACGCCTTCGTCATCGTCGCGCACACCACGTGCGTCCCCCGGTCTTCGGGTCCAGTCGAGCACGTGCCCGTGCGGTAGAAGCCGGTCTTCGGTGACTGGGAACAACTGCCCAGCGGCTCTCCCAACACGTTCTTCTCAGGTGCGCGCTGCGTCGATGGCATGACGACCTCGGTCTGCTTCGGGGGGACGACACAGCTCGCCGGGGCCGCCGCGGGCTGGCCCTGAGCAGACGCCGCAGCGGCGACGATGAGCAGAACGAAGGAGCGGAACCACGCCAGCATGCGCATCTCTACCGGCGGCCGCCGAGATTCCCACTCTTTCGCGTCAGGGGATGACGCATTGCTCTGTGTGGCGACGCCAACCTCGCGCTGCAGCCCTGTCAGGCGGCCCCGCCGTGCGCGGCGTACCTCGTGGGCACCGGCTGCGACGCCGAGTTGCGCGCTGCCGTCGATGACTGTCGCTGAGCTTGTCTCTAGCTTCCCGGGCATGGCTCTCATCGAAGTCGCCGAGCACGAGCGGGCTGCGCTCGAGGTGCTCCCGCCGCCGGCCCCTGTGGGTGAGCTCGCGGTGCTCTATCGAACTGTGCACGACTTCTTCATGAAGCAGGTGAAGACGACGCTCGAGCTCAGCCTGCCGCTCGCGAAGCAGTTCAAGCCGCTGCAGAACGACGTCATCTGGGCGTACAGCAACCCGCGGCTGCCCACGAAGCTGAATGCGGAACTCGAAGGCGCGGCGCTGTTGCTGCTGGCGCCCTTCGACGAAGCGCAGACCGTGGTGCCGACGCTGATGGCTTCCTGGCTCGCGCGCGGCGGGTGGCCCTTCGCGCTGCAGGCCGTGGCGAAGGCCTTCGACGCCTTCATCGTGTCCGAGACGCTCGGGGTCGACCGCCGCGTGCTGCTGGTGCCGAGCGAGGCGCGCCTGCGGGTGCCTCCGCACTCGGCCTTCGAGGCGCACCTGCGCGGCTTCCTGTCTCGCGCGACGCCAGAAGAGCAGGCCACCGCGCGCGCCGAAGTCGAGGCGCTGCGGCAGACCGGCGCCCTCGCGACGCGCTCTCTCTTCTCGTGCGTCTTCCTCGACCCCGAGTGGTTGAACGCAGACCTCGCCGCGCGCGTCGCGACGAAGCAGCCGGCCTTCTTCACGGCGCTCGCGCTGTTGCGTGCGGGTGACGGTGCGCGCGTCGCGCAGTTCCTCTCGGTGATGCACAAAGAAGAGCTTCAGTTCATCTCGAGCCAGCCGCTGTCCCACGCGCTGCTCGCGCGCTTCCCCGATGGGGTGCCGCTGGCCGCCCTCTTCGAGCGCACCGTCGACGAAGTGCGTCGCCGCGAGGTGTACCCCCGTCCGTTCGAGTTGATGCGCGCCCTCATCGAGACCACGAAGCACTGCCTCGACTCGAGCGCCGCCGTGACCAGCGTCGTGGCTGCGTTGACGAAGCTGCAAGACGAGCAGTTTCACAAAGACGAAGACCCGCGCCCGGCGCTCATCGCCCTCTTGCGCGCGTCACCCCGGCTCGCCGTCGAGCCCGTGCAGCGCGCCGCGGCGAAGAAGACCGCGTGGGCCGTCGCGCTCGCCCCGCAGTTGGAACGCATGGCGGAAGGCGGCCCCGCCACGGCCAGCCCACCTGTCGATGCGGGCGCCTTCTGGCTTCCCTCGGCCTTCGCGCAGCCGCTGCAGCGAACGGGCACGCCGCTGTCTGCCCAGGAGGTCGAGGCGCTGGGCGTCGCGCTGCGACGTCGCAACGCAGAACACCTCGCCGAGGTGAAGGCGCGATGCACGCCGCGCTCGCTCGCCGCCTTCTCGTGGGACCTCTTCTCGGCGTGGCTCGCCGCGGGCGCCTCGGCCAAAGGGCGCTGGGCGCTGCAGGCGCTCGGTGACTTCGGCGACGACACCGCGCGCCGCCTCACGCCGCTCATTCGCGAGTGGCCGGGCGAGAAGGCGCACCAGCGCGCGCGGTGGGGCCTCGACGTGCTGGCCGCCATCGGCACCGACACCGCGCTGTTGATGCTCGACAGCGTCGCGCAGCGGGTGCGGCACCGCGCGATTCAAGACGACGCCCGCGACTTGATGGGGGCCATCGCGCAGCGGCGCGGGTTGACGCCGGAAGCGCTGAGCGACCGCCTCGTGCCTGACCTCGGGCTCGACGCTGCTGGCTCGAAGACGTTCTCGTTCGGCGCGCGCTCGTTTCGCCTGGGCTTCGACCCGAACTTGAAGCCCTTCGTCACCACAGACGAAGGCAAGCGCCTCGCCGACCTGCCGAAGCCCAGCGCGAAAGACGCACCCATCGCCGTGCGCAGCGTCGAGGCGTGGAAGGAACTGAAGCGCATCATGAAGACCGAGGCGCCCACCGTCGTGCTGCGCTTTGAGTTGGCGATGGCCGAAGAGCGCCGCTGGTCGATGGCCGAGTTCCAGGAACTCTTCGTCTCGCACCCGCTGCTCAAGCCCCTCGTGCGCAGCCTGCTGTGGGGCTCGTTCTCGAACGAGGGCAAGCTCGAGCAGCCGTTCCGAGTCACCACGGCGGGGAAGCTCGAGACCGTGATGGGCAAGCCGCGCGCGCTGACCCTCAAGGGCGACGCGTTGGTGGGCCTCGTTCACCCGCTGCGGCTCACCGAAGAGCAGGCCGCCGTGCTGGGCGACACCTTCGAGAGCGAGTTCGCGCTGCCCTTCGAGCAGCTCACGCGCAGCGTGTTCACGCTCACCCCGAAGGAATGGGAAGCCCCTTCCATCACCCGGTACGAGGGCCGCACCACGACGAGCGGTCGGCTGCGCAGCCTGCGCGAGCGCGGGTGGCGGCTGGGCGACCCGGCAGACGCGGGCTCCATCGAGTGGCTCACCAGGCGCCTCGGCAACTTCGTCGTCGCAGGGTTGCACCTCGACGGCCTCGCGGTTCAAGGCGACAGCGGCAAGGAACGCGTCGAACTGGGCGACATCGAGTTCGTCGATGACCTCGTCGATGAACTCAACTTTCACCCCGAGCTCGCGTCGCGGGCGCCCGTCGACACGCGCTCACCGGTCGCCATCAGCGAATTGCTGCGCGACCTCGAGGCCATCGTCGACCCGGAGTGACGTTCTGCTCAATGCGCGCGAAGTCTGCGTTACTCAGCGCCGATGCTCGACCCGCGGCGGGTCTTCAAGATTCTTCATGAGGTCACGGAACCCGGCACTCGAGCGCGCAGCCATCGCCGTCGGCGTCAACCGGTTCCTGGCCCGAAGGACACTCGACGAGCACGGCAGGGCACACGACCCCGGCATCGACCGGCACGGGCCGGCATTCAAAAGCGCAGCCGTCTCCGTCGGTGTCGGCGACCTCTTCGCCCGCCGGGCACTCGAGGATCGCGATCTCAATGCAGCCAACCCCGGCGTCAACCGGCACCGGCCGGCACTCGAACGCGCAGCCGTCTCCGTCAGTGTCGGCGACCTCTTCACCGGCGGGGCACTCGAGGATTGCGGGCTCGATGCAGCCAACGCCAGCATCCAGCTCGACCGGCCGGCACTCGAGCGCGCAGCCATCTCCGTCGGTGTCGGCGACTTCCTCGCCCGCGCTGCACTCAACGGCAATGGCAGGGCACACCACGCCGGCATCCATTTCGCTCGGCCGGCACTCGAGGGCGCAGCCGTCTCCATCGGTGTCGGCGACTTCCTGGCCCGAGGGGCACTCAATCGCAATTTCAATGCAGACTGCAGGGCCGTTCAGCTCGCCGGCGCGCCGCGAGGCTGCTGACCCTGAGGGCTCCTGACCGCAGCCGACCATCGCTGCGAGAGCTGCTGCACCAAGACACCACCGCAAGGATACGATTGAGTTGATCATGGCTTCGCCCTTGAGCAAGACGGAAGCCAGTCCAACTGACCCTGTTTCAGGCGTTTGCGAGACTTTGGTCTCAGACTTTCAAGAGCGGGTGACCTCAGAAAGTCACCGCACGATGGTTCACGTGCTTCACCCGCTGCTGCAGGGGCTCATGGCGTGGGTGACGCGCCAGGAATCCGAAGAGCTCGCCTTTGGAGCCATGGGGTATGGACGCAGAACTCGCAGCCCTCGTCGCGAGTAATATGGCCGCGACGCATCAGTCGTGAACTCACGCCGTTTCATCAATCGTTCTGTGGGGTTCTTCGCTCGCTGAATGATGCTGTGCGCGCCAGGGGCCGCGGGCCTGTCTCAGGGGCATGACTCAGCGTGTTTCGTTCGGCGTTCTGGTTGCGATGGTTCTCTCGGCCTGCGGCTCGATGCCCGGCGCGGATGGTGGCACCGGCGGAGGAGCGTTCGGTGGGGGCAGCGGAGGCGGCAACAATGCCGGTGGTGGCGGCGGCGGAAACACGCGCACCTGCCAGTCACGCTGTGAGTCTCACTTCTCGCCGTGCGGCGTTCCGAACCCCACTGCCGGCTGCATGAACATCTGCGCGAGCGTCACCGAAGCGCAGCTCACCTGCATCGAAGCGCAGACCTGTGCTGACAATCCCTCGGCCTGCACCAACTCGAACACCGGCGGAGGTACCGGTGGCGGCAGCGGTGGTGGTGCCGGAGGGGGTGGTGGCAGCAACGCCTGTGCGGTTCCGAGCGCCGCGCTCAAGGTGACCTTGCCGCACTTCAGCAGCCGCGGCGTCGCGCTGAGCGCCGGCTCGAACTGCTCGACGGGCTCTGGCTACAACTGGGTGTGGAACTCGATGGCCTTCGTCGACGTGACGACGTCCGCACAGGCCGCCATCCACGCCTCGGGTTCGCTGTACGCGATCGAGTATCGCTTCGAGCAGCGCGCGCTGACCGCGAACGATCGGTCGGCGATCTCCACCGAGACCGGCATTCCGGCGGCGGCGATGGACGGCGGCGACTTCATGAGCCGGACGAGCCTCGCGCCCGCGGTGAGCGGCGGACTGCCGAGCGACGTGATGATCGTGGTGCAGGTCACCTCGAACGCGCCGCCTTCGATTCAGTTCGTGTCTTCTTCGTCGACTGCCCTCGGCACGCTCAAGGCGCGGATCGATGGCACGGGCGTCGGCGTGAACGTCGAGCTCTCGACCACGAACGGCACCACGCGCACCGCGGAGTTCGAGCTCAAGGGCTCGACGCTGAAGATCAACACGCTGCGTCTGTGAGTCGGTCGGTGGCCCGCGCCCGGCCGCCTCGCCTCGCGCTTCAGGCTTCACTTCTGCGCGGTCACCTCTTTGCTGCGGGTGAGATCGCCCTCCCAGTGTTTCACCAGCTCAGCGACCACCCGCGGGTCTGACATCACCAGCGAGCCTTCTTCCATCGCCGCCAGGGAGAGCCGATCGAGGTTGATCGACCCGATCACACTCAGGTGATCATCGACCAGCATCGTCTTGCTGTGCAGCAGCGAGGGCTCGTACTCCCAGATGCGCACGCCGGCCTCGAGCAGCTTTTCGTAGGTGGCGCGTTGTTCCCGCAGCACCTCGGGGTGATCCGTCTCTTCACCCGCGGCCATGATGCGCACGTCGACGCCTTGCCGCTTCTTGTCGATCAGCAGGCTGATCAGCCCGGGCGAAGGCACGAAGTAGGCGTTGGCGATCCACACCCGTCGAGTGGCCGAGGCGATGATCAGCTGCGTCAGCCGCTCGGCCTTGGTGAGGTGCCCCGAGCCGGTGCTGGAGACGAAACCCGCGCGCGTCTGCCCGGTGGTTGGCCCGTCCGGGAAATCGCTGGCAGGCAGCAGGGGCCCATCGAGCTCCTGCCAGTTCTCGGCGAAGGCCTGCTGCATCTGGTTCACCACCGGCCCCTGCACGCGCACGTTCGACTCGCGCCATTGGCCCTTCTTGGCCCCATCCCCCACCCAGTCGTCAGCGATGCCGAAGCCGCCGGTGAAACCGACCTTGCCGTCGACCACCACGATTTTTCGGTGATTGCGTTGATCCGTCGCGCCCTTGGAGAGCGGCCTGAAGACCCGCACGTCACAGCCGGCGGCGACCAGCTCGGGTTGGGTGATCCGCTCGAAGTCGGTGCTGGTCAGGGGATCGATGATGATTCGGCACGCCACGCCCGCGCGCGCGCGTTCACTCAGCACCTTCACCAGGCGCATGGAAGGCATGCTGGGCCGCCAGATGAACAGCACGATGTGGATGCTGTGCTGCGCGCGGCCGAACTCTTCTTCGAGACGATCGAAGATGGCGCCGTTGTTCACCAGCTCGACTTCGTGGCCCGCAGTCAGCGAGACGGCGGTCGATTGATAGAGCGCGTTGGAGAACCCATCGGGATCCGCGGGCACCTTCGAGGTGATCCGATACGACGAAAGCCGCGTGTCGACGCACGATGTGCACGCGGACAGCAGCAGCACCAGGGGCAGGGCTCTCATGGAAGAGAAGAAGGCATCGACCGTGCCAGCGCGACCCCATGTCACCGTTGGGCCCCCTCCTGACTCCGGAGTGGCCCCGCGCCAGACCGGCGACTACCTGAGCAGAGTTCACCCTCGAAGCTCGGGAGTCACCATGGCGAGCAGCAACGGAATGCAGCACGCGGTCGACGCGATCAAGAAGTCACCTCTGGCCGACGTGCACCTCGATGAAGTGAAGGAGACCATCGAGAAAGAGCTGGGCCGCGCCAGTCACGCGGTCTCGCGCCTGGCCAAGCACGTGGAGGTTTCGGCCCGGGAGAATCCGCGCGCGGCCGCCGGTGTGCTGCTCGGCGTCGGTGCGTTGTTCGGCGCCTTGTTGCACTCGGTGCTGCGCCCGGCCCCGACCGCCAGCGAAGTGGTGTGGAAGGCGCTGGGCCAGGGTGCAGATCGCACGGGCAGCACCTTCAAGTCGGGCTGGAACAGTCTGCGCCGCTCGATGCGCTGAGCGGCACCAATGTGATGGCGGCGTGCCATCAGTCTGATTGCGCTGCGATCTCCCGTGAGGGCTCTAGCCCAACGAAAGCGCGGGAGTTCGGGGCGGCATCGGCGGTGCACACCGTGGCTGCGCAAGTAACCCCTCAACTGGAGTCACCATGAACACGAACGGAATTCAGACCGAAGCGAAGAAGGCCATCTCCAACGCCGCGATTGACCTCGGCGAAGTGAAGAACAAGATCGAAGACGCCGCCCTCGAGGCGAGCAAGACGATGAGCAAGGAGTTCGGCAAGGCCAGCCGCACCATGTCGCGCGTGGCCACCCAGGTGGAGAAGACCGCCCGGGCGAACCCGTTGGCTACCGCAGGCGTGCTGGTCGGGGTCGGTGCCTTGTTGGGTGCGGCGCTGCACGCCGCGCTGCGACCCACGCCGAGCCTGAGCGACTCGTTCAAGTCGAGCTGGAAGAACCTGCGCCGCTGAAACTCCCTCTCCCTGCGAAGCGGGGAGAGGGTCGGGGTGATGGGCCAGTGCAACCCAGTGAGCCCCTCACCCGGTCCTGCGGACCGACCTCTCCCCGCGTCGCAGGGAGAGGTTTCTGCGTCGCAACACGAGCGCCATCACGCCGAGCAGCATCCACGCTGGCGCGCCCGTGCCCACCGCACTGCATCCCACCGCGCGCGGCAACCGCTCCACGCGCAGCGCCAACGGGGTGAGCCCGCTCATGCCCGAAGCGTCGCGCACCTCCGCGACGAAGGACCACGTGCCTTCAGCACCCTCCTCGGCCACCGTGCCCGAGATGAGCCCACGCTCATCCAACGAGAGGCCGGGCGGCAAGAGCCCATTGACCACCTGGTACTTCACCTCGCCGCTCGGCGAGACGTTGAGTGACACCGAGACCACCTCACCCGGCCGCAGCACCTCGGGCAGCACGGTCACCACGCGATAGCGCGGCGGGTGCACCGTCAAGGTGAACGTGAGGCTGTCCGTCCGTCCGTTGTTGTCCTCCACGCTGATGGTGAAGCTGAAGGTGCCTGCCTGCGTGGGCCGGCCGGCCACGGTGATCAACTCCGCCTGCGGGGTGACCGCGAGCCCATTGGGCACCGCCCCGGTCACGCGCCAGGTGAGCGGCCTGGCCAGCATCGAGCCATCCTGGTTCGCCACCGCGATGTCCTGCAGGTACTCCTGACCGACCAACGCGTCGGTGATGAACAACGTGCGGAAGGTGATCGACCCCGGGGCAATCAACCGCAGCGCCATCGCCCGCGTGGCGCGCCCACCGACCGCGTCGCGCACCTCGAGGGTCAAGGCCAACGAGCCATTGGTCGCGTTGCGCGGCGCGCCTGACAACACGCCCTCGGGGCTCAAGGTCATGCCCGTCGGCAAGGTGCCACCCGCGAGCCGCCAGTTGTACGGCCGCACGCCGCCCGCGGCACCCAGCGAGAACTGGTACTGCGAGGCGCTGCTGTTGACCACCGCGGGCAGGCTGGTCGAGGTGATCTCCAGGCTGCTGGTGGTGGGCAACACGCGCAACGCCAGCCGCACCGCCGACTGCCGGCCGGCGTTCTCCAGAATCACCGTGACGCCCACCACCTCGGACCCATTCGAGCCGCTGGGCGTGCCGGTGAGCAGGCCATCCTGGGCGCCGATGCTCAGCCAAGCGGGCGCGGGACCGAGCAAGGGATCGATGCGCCAGGTCGAAGGCCCCTGCTCGCCCACCGCGGAGAGCCGGAAGGTGTACGGCCGGCCCACCACTGCGTCGGGCAGCGAGGTGTTGACCACGCGCAAGGAAGACGGCGCCACCACCATGCTGCGGGACGCGAGCGCGTTGTTGGTCACGTCGAGCTCGGTCTCGGCGGTGCCTTCGGGGTCGATGAAACAGCCCACGTAGTAGGTGCCCGCCGCCATGGTGCCGGGCAGCTGAACCAACTCGGTAGCGGTGTCACTGCCCCCGCGCGCCAGGGTGACCGAGCCGAAGTCGCGCGGCATGCCGCCGTTGTCCACGATGCGCAGCGGCACGTCGTCGCTGGTGATGATGTCGTTGGCCGAGGCGAAGAAGCGGTAGTTGACCTGGGGCGCGTCGAGGTTGCCGATGTTTCGCAGCGTGCGCACCACAGGCACGATTTCACCCACACCCGCAGAGGCCGGCGCGGTGATGGAGGTGACCGCGAGATCCGCGCCCGGCTCGGTGATGCGAATCGGGCCCAGCATCAGGCTGTTGTTCGCCTTGTTGGTCTCGAACACCGCGCCCGAAGAGTCGACCACGCCGAAGACGAAGTACGGCCCGGTGCGGAAGGGCACGCTCGCGGTGTTGCTCACCGGCAAGGTGCAGTTGAGCGTGACCTCGGTGGAGACGGTGCCCGGTACAGTCTGCGGCACCACCTGATCACAGACGTAGGTATCGGAGAGCAGCGAGAGCGAAGAGTCGGTGGAGAGCACCAACGCCACCCGGAAGTTGTTCGCGTTCGCGCCGCCGGTGTTGCGGAAGCGCACCTTGAGCACCACCGGGTCTCCGAACCGCGCCGAGTTCGTGCTCAGGCCCGTGACGGAGTCGACGAACTGCACCTGCTCGTTGACCAGGTCGGCCCGGCGCACCTCGACCTTCGCCGCCGAGGCCGCCACGTTGTTGGTCTCGTTCGCTTCGAGCACGGTGCTGGCGGGGTCGATCTGCAACAAGAAGTGGAACTGACCGCTGGGTGCGTTCGCGGGGATGGTCACCGGTACGGTCTCGGTGATGGTCTCTCCGCCGCTGACTGGCCGGGTGCCGGTGAACAGGGGAAAGTCGCTCGCATCGAGCACCGCATCGGCGCTCAGCAGAATGCGAAAGCCCACGGTGCCCGCGGGCGTGGTGCCGCGATTGAAGAAGCTGATGGCGAAGTTCTCGGGGTTGCCGCCGCCCGTGGTGAGCGGCCCTGAAATCGAGGTGGCCACCAGGTCGGTGCCCTGCACGAAGGCGGTGGTGGTGGAGCCGAGGTTGTTGGCTTCGCTGGCCTCCATCACGGTGTCGGTGGCGTCGACCCGCACCAGCACGTGTATTCGCCGGTGGCCGGGGGCGTGGTGGTGGCCGCGCTCGCGGTGACCGCGATGACCGAGAGCCCACCATCGGGCAGGAACCCGCCGTCGACCGCCTCGAGCGAGTGCGGGCCCCCTTCGGCCACCTGTTGATCGGCCCCACCGTCGGTCGCGGTGAGATCGAGCTGCTGGTCGCGCGAGATGTACGCGCGCCACATGAAGTTGTTCGCCGGCGTGCGCCCGAAGTTGCGCAGCGTGGAGTTGACCGTGAAGCTCAAGTTGCCATCCATCTGCGTGGTGAAGCTGGCGATGGTGACCGTGCTCACCGCGAGGTCGGCTTCGTTGGGCTCACCGATGGTGAATACGGCGTTCGGCGGGAAGTTCGCGATGGCGCACGAGGTGGTGCAGCCGGCGAGCAGGTTCGCGCCCAGCGTGCCGGTGGGGTTCTCGAAGCCCGCTGAGGCCGAGAAGGTCGTCGCCCCGCCCACGATGGAGCCGTAGTGGAAGGTGATCGACCCCGCCGCGTTCAGCTTGATCTGAAAGGTGACGCTGCTGGTGGGCGTGGAGTAGCGGGGCACGGCCACGTACTCGACGGCGAACTGCCCGGGCGACTGCAGCGTGCGTACGGAGCCCGAGCTGCGCAGATCGAGATCATCCCAGAAGGCGGCCAGCGCGGGGTTGGGCGTGGCGGTGGAGGGAAAATCGGCGTTGCTGAGGCAGCCGCTCGCGCAGAGGGTGGTGGCCGCGGTGCCCAGCACCAGCACGCCGTTCGAGTTGAGCATCACGTGGGTGTAGCTCTGCCCGAAGTACGGAAAGCTGAAGCCCAGCGGCACCAGCACACCTTGGTCGTCACCATTGAGCGCCGAGACCACCGTGCCCGTGGTGAGCGGCTGGTAGGGCTGCGTCGAGGCGATGATGGGCGGGAGCTGCGCCCACGCCGTTGAGGAAACCAGAGCGGCTGCAAGCAGGGCGGGGGCCAGCTTCTTCACGGGTGCTCCTTCAGAGGGAGCCGGGAATGTACCCCATCGGGGGCCTCCCAGCCGGGTTGAGCCCGGTGCGCAGGTGTGTTCCCGTGCGAAGGTGCGCCTGATCCTCGTGCTGCTGCTCTGCGGCTGCCCGCTCCCGGAGGACCAATTCGTGCTCTCCGGTCAGGCAGTCGACCAGCAGGGCAGACCGCTGGTCGACGTGGAGGTGAGGCTGCTGCGCAACCAGGCGCCCTCCGAGCTGCGCTGCGATGCGCTCGAGTTGCTCGAGACCACGCGCACCGATGACGAAGGCCACTACCGCTTCACCTTGATTCGGCAGCAGATCACCCGCGGGGTGAACGCCCGGCGGTTCTTTCGCGTGGAGACCGACTTCAGCGGCGCGACGGTCAGTCAGAGCTTCTGGTTTCCCGATGCCGATTTCGAGCTGGGCCTGCTCTCGGCCGCGGGGCAGGCGGGGGCCTGGCACGTCTCCGAAGCGCGCGTGGACGACCGGCTGGCGTGGCGCTCCGAGTTCAATGACCCCGGCTACCAGCCTGATCGCCCGTTCGACGAGCGCAGCGCGAGCAGCGCCCGCGAGTGGCGCACGGTGCCGATCGACTCGTTGGGCCGGGTCGACGTGGTGCCGGTGGAGTGGCGTTTCGAAGGGCCCTGGTTTCCCCAGCTGTCCGGCCCGGTCAGTCCGCCCGCGAGCCGGGGGGCCGAGTGTCCGTTCATCGACGTGACGCCGTGCCCGCTCACCGACGGGCGCTACGTGCCGTTCGAGTTCGCCGAAGACACCCGCACCATCGTGCTCAACTTCAAGCGTGAGGTGAGCGTCAGCCCGCTCTCGTTTCACGGCCTGGTGCTGGCGCGCGCCGCCTCGAGGGTGCGGCTGGAGTTCAACTTCGTGTTGGATTTCGACAACTGGAACCGCTTCGGCTCGAGCCCGATCGACTCACGGCTGCAGGAACTCTCGGCGGAGCGCTGCAATGAGCCAGGCGCGTTCTTGCGCATCGGGGCGATGAGCTTCATCAAGCCGGTGCTGCTGCGCATCGCGTTCGAAGACGCCGAAGGCGACCTGGTGCCGATCGTTTCCCTCGCGGAGATCTCCACCCGCTGAGGTGGGAGAGGAACAGCCATGCGTGGCGTGGAGCAGATTCCCTGGCTGTATGACGCGATGTGCTTCGTGCTGGAGCGCACCGGCTTGGCGCGCTGGCGTGACTGGCTCGCCGGCGGAGCGAAAGGCAGGACCCTCGAGGTGGGCTGTGGCACCGGGCGCAACCTGGGCCGGTACGGTGCGGCCGCGCAGGTGTTCGCGCTCGAGCCTGACGCGCAGACGTTGAAGGTCGCTCTGTCGCGTGCGCCCAACGTGATGTTCGTGCGAGGGAGCGCGGAGGCGTTGCCATTTCGCGAGGGCGTGTTCGACACGGTCGTCTCAGGTCTGGTGTTCTGCAGCGTGCCTCGGCCGGAGGTGGGGCTGGCGGAGGTGAAGCGGGTGCTCGGGGATGACGGACAGCTGCGAATGATCGAACACGTGCGCAGCGAAGGCTTCTCCGGCCGCATGCAGGACGCGGTGCAGCCGGCGTGGACGAAGGTGTCAGGTGGGTGTCACCCG
>JANODF010000752.1:0-1588 GCA_031412555.1 Archangium sp.
GCGCGGCCGCAACCTGCTGCGCGCCTTCGCCAGGAAACGCTCCACCAGGGTGATCTCCACCGGCTTGGTGAGGTGTGCATCGAAGCCCGCCGCGCTGGTGCGTTTGCGGTCTTCTGCGTTGCCGTAGCCGGTGAGCGCCGCGATCACCGCCTGCTTACCCGCCGGTAGCTCGCGCAAGTGGGTGACCAGCTCGTAACCCGACATGCCCGGCATGCCCAGGTCGAGCAGCGCCACCTCGGGGGCGAAGGTCTCGGCGATCTCGATCGCGCTGAGCCCGTCGTAGGCGACCCGCACCGAACACCCGAGCAGCCGCGCGATCTGCGCCATGCTGTCGGCGGCGTCGCGGTTGTCGTCGACCACCAGGCAGCGCAGCGCATGGGCCTCGGCCGCTTCATCCTCCGAGGTCTGCAGCTGCGCGTTGGGGAGCGAGAAGGTGAAGCTGCTCCCGTGGCCCAGGCCCTCGCTTCGAGCCGAGAGGGTGCCGCCGTGCATCTCGATGAGTGAACGGGCCAGCGTCAGCCCGATGCCCAGGCCACTCTCGCGAGCCGCCGCGTCGCCCTGGGCGAACAAGGTGAAGATGGTCTCGATCGATTCCTGCGTGAGACCGGGGCCGCTGTCGCGCACCGTGCACACCAGCCAGGTGCCTTCCGGCTTCGCGGTGACCGAGATCGACCCGTGCTCGGGGGTGAACTTGCCGGCGTTGATGAGCAGGTTCTGCAGCACCTGGACGATGCGCATGCCGTCGGCGTCGATCGACACGTCGCCCGGGGGCAGGTCGATGGTGAGGGTGTGGCGTCGCGAGTCCATCAGCGGGCGCACCGCTTCGAGCGCGCGCGTCACCAGTTGATTGAAGAACACCCGCTCCCTCCGCAGGTTGACTTTTCCGGTGGTCATGCGGCCGACGTCGAGCAGATCGTCGACCAGCCGGGTGAGGTGGGTGAGCTGCCGATCGATCACGTCACGGCCCGCGCGCAACGTAGGGCTCTCCACCGGCTCGAGCTGCATGATGGTGACCGCGTTGCGGATCGGCGCCAGCGGGTTTCTCAGCTCGTGCGCCATCATCGCCAGGAACTCGGTCATGCGTTGGCTCGAGCTCTCCAGGTCGACGAGGCGGCGGCGGTCACTCATGTCTCGGGTGACCTTGGCGAAACCGCGCAAGCGCCCTTTGGGGTCGAGCAGCGGGGTGATCACCACGTTGGCCCAGAAGAGCGAGCCGTCTTTGCGAACCCGCCAGCCTTCTTCTTCGGCCCGGCCCATCTTCTGCGCGAGCGCGAGTTCGGCTGCGGGCTTGCCTGCCTTCAGATCGTCGGGTGTGTAGAAGAGGCTGAAGTGCCGGCCGATCACTTCTTCGGCGCGGTAGCCCTTGATCAACTGAGCACCCTCGTTCCAGCTCTGAATCACGCCGGCCGGGTCGAGCATGAAGATCGCGTAGTCGCGCACGCCTTCGATCAAGAGACGGAAGCGCTCCTCGCTCGCGCGGAGCTCGTCTTCGTGGCGGCGGCGTTCACTGAGATCGCGGGTGACCTTGGCGTACCCCGCCAGGGTGCCGTCGGGTTCCCACAAGGGTGTGATCACCACGTTCGCCCAG
>JANODF010000753.1:0-1768 GCA_031412555.1 Archangium sp.
ACGAACTTCCCGCCATAGAGCGAGGTGTCGAGGAACATCAGCCTTCGCGCTTCAGTGCGCAGGAGCGGCGTTGCGCCGCTCTGGAGAATGGTCCAACACACTCCGCTAGGTAGCCTGTTCTTGGCTCTCCTCGTACCGAAGGCCTCGGTCGAGTGGGAGAGCTGAGACAACTGCGCAAACGCAGTTTCTCCCACTCGACCGAGGCCTTCGGTACGGGAGAGCCGGTGAGGCTACCGAGCCCCAGGAGAGAAGGTGGCGCTTTTCGGCGCCTCACTCGATGGCGGGACGACAGGTCGAAGGCAGTCGCTGCAAGAGGGCAGTCCATGACGAACCGAATCGATCTCGAAGTGCCCGCCGCCGCGCCGGTGATCACCACGCGTGTGCCTCCGCGCACGAAGCTGACCGACGCGCAGAAGGACGAGCTCGACAAGGCGCGCACCATCGCCGGCGCGCGGTGGTTGGAGATCGAAGAGAAGGGCGGCGTCGACGGTTGGCTGCGCGCGAAGATGCTGGAGGCCGGTCACGCCGAGGCCGCCGCGCCCGAGTCGATGTCGGACGACGAGAAGAAGGCCTTCAAGGAAAAGAAGGTCGCTGAACGCGCTGAGCGGAAAAGACTGAAGGCGCTGGCCAACGAAGCCCGCCGTTTCGGCACCATCGGGTTCCTCGGCAACACCGTGCACTGGGACGAGCGCACGGACCCCGACGAGTTCGACGTCACCGATCGCGAGACCAGGGCCGAGAAGAACGGTCTGCCCGCGTGGGAGACGGCCGCCGAGCTCGCCGCCGCGATGGACATCTCCATCAGCACGTTGAGGTGGATGACCTTTCACCGCGAGGTCGACAGCGGCACCCACTACCACTCGTGGCAGGTGCCCAAACGCAGCGGGGGGCAACGCACCATCACCTCGCCGCTGCCGCAGCTCAAGGAGCTGCAGCGCTGGGCCCTGCGCAACTACTTCGAGAAGCTGCCGGTGCACGGCGCAGCGCACGGTTTCCTGCCTTCGCGCAGCGTGCTCACCAACGCGCTGGTGCACGCGAACGCCGACGTGTTGGTGAAGCTCGACGTGAAGGACTTCTTCCCCACCATTCACTGGAAGCGGGTGAAGGGCCTCTTGCGCAAGGCGGGCGTGACGGAGCAGGTGGCCACCTTGTTGGCGCTCATCTCCACCGAGTCGCCCCGCCAGCTGGTCGAGTTCCGCGGCAAGACGCTGCACGTGGCCACCGGCCCTCGCGCATTGCCGCAAGGTGCGCCGACGTCACCCGCCATCACCAACGCCTTGTGCCTCAAGCTCGACGTGCGGCTCTCGGCTTTGGCCACCGAGCTGGGCTTCAAGTACACCCGCTACGCCGACGACCTCACCTTCTCCTTCCGCAAGACCGAAGAGAAGAAGCGGCCCGCGTTGGGAGTCCTGGTGGAGAAGACCAAGGACATCCTCAAGAGCGAAGGTTTCGCGCTCAACGCGAAGAAGACCCAGGTGCTCCGCCGGGGCGCTGCGCAGCGGGTGACGGGCCTGACGGTCAATGGCGCAGGTCCCCAGGTGCCGGCCGCGCGCGTCGATCGCGACGTGGTGCGGCGGCTGCGCGCGGCGATTCACAACCGGAAGAAGGGCAAGCCGTACCGGGAAGGCGAGTCGCACGCGAGCCTGCAAGGCATGGCCGCGTGGATCTTCATGTCAGACCCGAAGCGAGGCGGAGCGTTCCTCGAGCAGGTCGCCGCGCTCCCCAGGAGCTGAACGTTCACGAGCTTTGGCGAAATGAGCCCTCCGAC
>JANODF010000754.1:0-3507 GCA_031412555.1 Archangium sp.
CGCAGGCGCGCGCAGCGGACCTACGGGCCTGGAGATCAGCCCGCATCTCGCGCTTGGCATTCCCGACAGCGCCTCGGTCGGCAACCCGACGCGCTGGCTGATCGTGCGGCCGCAATTCGTCGTCTCCTACGACACGACGCACAAGGTGCGGAACTGGTCTGCGTGGAAGCTCGACACGTCGTGGTTCGGCCCTGCGACGCGCGCGACGTCGTTCCGCATTGACCCGCTCCTGCCCACGGGCACCTCGCAGGCGCGCGACTCGGACTACACGAACAGCGGCTTCGACCGCGGCCACCTCTGCCCGAGCGCCGACCGCACGCTCACCGACCCCGACAACGACGCCACCTTCTTCCTCACCAACGTGGTCCCGCAGACGCACGCGAGCAACGCGGGCCCTTGGCTCACGCTCGAAGACGAAGCCCGTACTCTCGCGAACGCCGGCAAGCACCTGCTGATCATCGCGGGGCCTCTCTACGGCGCAACCCAGCAGAACATCGGCACCGGCGTCGCCGTACCCGTCTCGATGTTCAAGGTCGTGGTGATTACGTCTGAGCCCGCTGCGGCCGGAACACTCAACGCGTCCACCACGAAGGTGTACGCAACCATCATCCCCAACGTGACGACCGCCAGCGGCAACTGGCGTCAGTGGCAGGTGACCATCGACACGATCGAGCAGCGAACGGGCCTCGACTTCCTCTCGGACGTCCCCGCGAACGTGCAAACCGTCCTGGAGAGCCGGCTCGACCTGTAGTCAGCATCGCGAGACTCGCTGGCTCAGCCGCAGCGAACGGACGACGTCAGACGGGGACTTCGCAGCGACCACTCGCCCGGGAGCGATGCCTGAGGCTCGCTGGCGCCAGATCGGAATCGCCCTCAAGAGTACCTTGACCATCACGGTGACAGACTCACGGCAGGTGCTCTTCGATTGCCAGCATGCAGAAGCCGATCGGCTCAACGGGGGCGGCTTCGATTGGGTTCGTTCTCATTTCCCCCTTTGCAATGGGGGCGACTTCCGACGGTGTTGCGGCAGGGACAGCGGCGGGACGCGCGGGACGCGAAAGGACACTTCCCCCTATGAGCCCTCATCGCGCGCGCGAAAGTAGCTCTATAGGGAAACCGGGGGCTGTCCCGTCCCAGCGTCCCGCGTGGCGCACTCTCGCCGACCCTCTGGCGTGGCGATGCGCCTACTTGCCGTCCGCCAGGGCGGGCACGTCCCCTCGCTCGGGATGCCGTCTCTTCCGAACACTTCTCGCGACTGGGTCTGCAGGAACTCGAGTGGCCGGGCGCCGGTTCACTTCTCAGACGTCGTAAGTCGCTCGTTCCACTCGTGCGGCAGGTCGGACGGGCCTTGCTCCTCTAAGAGTCGCCTCAACTCGTCCTTGAACCGCTGGACGGACGCGATCAGGTCAGCCCATGCAAACTCGATCCGCTGCCACTCGGGATCCGCATCGCCGCCGACGCCTGCAACAAGCGAGAGAGAGACCGACGATTCGCTGCGTTCGAACCGAAAAGCGGGATCGCCTTGTTCGCACGAGTCGTGAACGTATGACTGCGCGGCAGTGAGAGCCGCTATCGCCCGCGTGAATTCGTCCCACCATTCGCCAAGGCACACGTCGTGCGGTCCCCAGAATCCCATGTGAGGCACGAGCCGGTCGCCGATGGTCCACACCAGTTCGCCGTGAACGTGGGTACTGTCTTCGTCGAGAGAGGTCAGCGGGCACCGCTCGTCGCCGTCGCCGGGCACGTGGGCGCTTCGCAGTTCGAGGCTCATCGTCGTCATGATTCACTGTGTGGCGTCAGGAACAGCAGCATTCGCAGGTCAAGCGTACAGAACAGGCCTCCAAGATGATCTCAGAAGATTTCCGAGAGGTCGCCCACTGCGGCTTCCGCTTCAAGGTGACTACGCGAATCAGCGCGGAGGGGCACCGCCAGGTCCAACTCGGGATCACTGGCTCTCGGCCGAACGCCATGAAGGTGGTGGGGCTCTACGTTCTTCCGCCTGGAATCCCGATCGGGATGATCGATTTTCGCGGGATTGGCCCTTCCGGGAACTCGGCACCGGTGCCCGGGGGCATCACCTTGTTCCTGGGTTCGGATAGCGAAGGCCACTTCGGGCACGAGTGCCCGGGGTGCGGCGGGTACTGGCGGTCAGACGGCCTCCCGCTGAATTGGCAGATCACGTGCGCCTACTGCGGCGCGCGGGGCGCCGCGCACAACTGGGTCACGCAAGGGCAGAGGCGCTACCTGCAGGCCTGCTGCGACGTCTACGAACGGGCCATCAGCGACGAGGTCGTGGGCATGAAGGAGATCGATCTCGACTCGGCGGTAGATCAGGTGCTGCAAGGGGGCAAGCCGCCAGATTTCTACTACTCGGAGGAAGCACAACAGACCCGGTTCACGTGCTCGGCGTGTCACGCGTGGAACGACATCCTCGGGCGATACGGCTACTGCTCGAACTGCGGAACGCGCAACGACCTTCAGCAGTTCGAGAACTTGGTTGGGGCGACCCGCGAGCGGATCAACCGCGAGCCCTTGTTCGACGAGAACGTGCGCACGCTCGTTTCTGGATTCGATTCGGTGGCCAAGCAGCTTACGAAGGAGTTCGTCACGCAAGTTCCCCTTGTGAAGGCGCGTCGCGCTCGACTCGAAGGGCGCGCCTTTGGACGCGGCGTGTAGTCGCCCGCCGTGCGCCGGTGAAGCGTCGACGCCCACCACCTGCCCGGATTTCTAGCGGCGCGGGTTGCGGCGACGAAATGCGATGGTTAGTTCAAGCGCCTAGTTGGTTCCCGAGCAGCAGCCATCAAGGGGCTCTCGGCGTTTTGCAGTTATTAGGGTTACTCGAACTATTTCCGTTCTGCAGGCCCTATTACCGGCACGAAAGACCGGCATTTCAAGATGAACCGAAAACCAAACCAAGTCCCGGGCGGGAGTCGCAAGCTTGCGGCTCCACCTCGACGAAAGCGTTCAGCACCTGGCCCGATCAGTACGTGGACCGTCGTGATCGTGGTCCTCTGCTTGCTCTGTGCGGTAGGTCTCATCACGAGGGACGGCTACAACTTCCGCCTTCGTTCCCCACAGATCGAGCTGGAACTCGGGCCAGCCCGAGAGCTTCCGGCGCGCAAGTAGCTCGCAGAAGACCACTGACGTCAGATCGGCTCGGAGCCCACGGCGCTACCCCGGCCGTGGGCTCCTTACGACTTGAGCAACAGATACGGGCGCGGCGGCCTCGGCATCGGCTGCGCCGGACGCGGGGGCCGCGGGCGCGGGCGTCGCTCTTTCAGCTCTGGTTGAGTGTCAGCTTCGGGGACGGTTTCGGGGTTCGGGTACATGCCGCCGAAGATTCACGGCGTGCTGGGAGCTTTCCGCTCGCACCCGCGGGAACAGGCGCGGCCCCTCGGAGAACATTGGCGAGTTGCTGGGAGCCTTTCGCCGTCACGCTTGTCACAGCTCGAAGGGGAAACGCTTCGGGCCGACTCGTCGCGATCACCGCGGCGGCCGGCCCGAGTC
>JANODF010000755.1:0-15305 GCA_031412555.1 Archangium sp.
GGCCGCCGTGCTCACCGACGGAGCCGGTGGTCGCTACCTGATTCAGCACTCCGCTGGCTCGGGCAAGACAAACTCCATTGCGTGGACGGCGCACTTCTTCGCTGAGCTTCACGATGCGCAGGCCAAGAAGGTCTTCGACACCGTCATCGTGGTGTCCGACCGCACGGTCATCGATGACCAATTGCAGGACGCGATCTTCGACTTCGAGCGAACGCTCGGGGTGGTGAAGACCATTACCGGTGAGAAGGCGAGCAAGAGCGGCGAATTGGCCGAGGCGCTCTCGGGCACCAAGAAGATCGTGGTGTGCACGATGCAGACGTTCCCCCATGCGCTCAAGGCGGTGCATGAGCTGTCTGCCACGCAGGGAAAGCGCTTCGCTGTCATCGCCGACGAGGCGCACAGTTCGCAGGCGGGCACGGCAGTCACGAAGCTGAAGGCCGTACTCACGCCTGCAGAGCTCGCCGAGTTGGAAGATGGCGGAGAGGTCAGCGGCGAAGACGTCATGGCGGCAGAGATGACGTCTCGTGCCGAGAGTAAAGGCATCACCTTCGTCGCCTTCACCGCCACGCCGAAGAACAAGACGATGGAGCTGTTCGGAACGAGGCCAGACCCGAGCCGCAAACCGGCTCCGGACAACGTGCCGTTCCCGTTTCACGTGTACTCGATGCGTCAGGCCATCGAAGAGAAGTTCATTCTCGATGTACTCAAGAACTACACGCCGTACTCGATGGCCTTCAAGCTCGCCCACGAGGGCAAGGAGGTCGACGAGAAGGAGGTCGAACGCAGCGCCGCGCTCAAGAAGATCATGGGCTGGGTGAAGCTCCACCCGCACAACATCGCGCAGAAGGTGCAGGTGGTGGTCGAGCACTACCGCACGTACGTGGCGCGGCTCCTCGACGGTAAAGCGAAGGCGATGGTGGTCGTCGGCAGCCGCAAGGAGGCCGTGCGGTGGAAGCTGGCGATCGAGAAGTACATCAAGGAGCAGGGGTACAAGATCGGCACCCTGGTGGCGTTCTCGGGCGAAGTGAATGACCCGGAGTCGGGCCCCGAGCCCTTCACCGAGACCGGCCACACGCTCAACCCGGGCCTGAAGGGCCGCGACATTCGCAAGGCGTTCGACACCAACGACTACCGGGTGCTGCTCGTCGCGAACAAGTTCCAGACCGGCTTCGACCAACCGTTGCTGTGCGGCATGTACGTCGACAAACGGCTCGCGGGCATCCAGGCGGTGCAGACCCTGTCGCGGCTCAACCGCGCCCACCCGGGGAAGGACACCACGTACGTCGTCGACTTCGTCAACGAGCCGACTGAGGTGCTGGAGGCTTTCAAGACCTACTACTCGACGGCCGAGCTCTCGACGACGACGGACCCGAACCTGGTGTTCGACCTGCGCGCGAAGTTGGACGCGGCGGGGCACTACGATGAGTTCGAGATCAATCGTGTGGTGGGCGTGCATTCCAAGCCCGACGCGGCGCATGGAGAGCTGAGCGCTGCCATCGACCCGGTCCGGGATCGGGTGATGAAGCGGTACAAGGCGGTCCGCGAGGCGCTCAACGTGGCGCGCGCGAAGAGTGACGATGCAGCGGCCAAAGAAGGCCAGGCAGAGCTGGACGCCCTGTCGTTGTTCAAGTCGGACATGGGCGCGTACGTGCGGCTGTACACGTTCCTGTCTCAGATCTTCGACTACGGCACGACGGACATCGAGAAGCGGGCGATCTTCTTCAAGCTGCTGCTTCCGCACCTGGAGTTCGGTCGCGAACGCGAAGAGATCGACCTCTCGAAGGTGAAGCTCTCGCACTACACGCTCAAGGGACAGGGCACGCTCCTGCTGATTCTCCCGCATGGGCAGGCGACAAAGATCGAGCCGATCACGGAGGCCGGCAGCGGGAACGTGCGCGAACGCGAGAAGGCACAGCTGCGGGCGATCATCGAGAAGGTGAACAGCCTTTTTGAAGGCGACCTCACGGACCAGGACAAGCTGACGTACGTGAACGACGTCTTGAAGGGGAAGCTGTTGGAGTCGATGACGCTCATCCAGCAGGCGGGTAACAACACGAAGGAGCAGTTCGCCAACTCGCCCGACCTTCAGTCAGAGATCATGAGCGCCATCATCGCGGCGCTCGATGCGCACACGGCCATGAGCACCCAGGCGCTCAATTCGGAGGCGGTCCGCGCGGGCATCAAGGACATCCTGCTGACCAACGCCGGGCTGTGGGAAAGCCTGCAGGCGAAGTCGGCGACCTGACCCGAGAAGGAGAGCTCAGAGCCGGGTGCACGAAGAGCCTGAGTTGCGAGCCCGTCGATTCAGGTCCCGCAACCGGGCGGCCAGCCCCTCAAAGTGATCGTGCACCCCTGAATCTGCTCGGGGTGTAGTTGTGCTTCACACGGAGCTCCGCGTTGCACCGCGACGTCTGCGGTGAGCTACTCCGCTGCGCGGTATTCCACGGCGACCAGGCGGTTCGGCACATCCTGCGAGGCCGTGCAGGAGTCGATGCTCGAGAGCTCCATGGTGTGGCCGTCATCGAGCGTCCACGTCGCATCGAGGCGGCTCAACGAGTCGGTGTGCTTCTTGGTGGTCTTCGGCTTGCCCAGGCGCGCCGTCAGCGTGGCCAGCAGGGTGGCGTAGGCATCGGCGTGCGTCTCGGCTTCGTCTGCGAAGTCGGGCAGCTCCAGACGCACGGCCTGCAACTTTCCGCCGTCGACCTCACGCTGCAGGGTGGCCTTCTTGGGGAAGGCGCCTTTCGCGTCTTTGAAGTCGATCTCGGTGTCGCTCTGCTCTTCGGCCTTCGAACCCAGCGTCACGTCGAAGTGTTTCGCGAGGAGCGTGTCGAGCGAGTTGGGCACCTTCATCGTGGTCTGCCGGGGCACCTCGACGGCGGCGATCCGCGTGCCCTTGGCGAGCGCGAGGTTGACGACGATGGTGCCGCCGAAGTTGGGGCTCATTCGCACGCTGACCGAGAGCGTGCTCTTGAGGCCTGCGTCGATGTTCCAGGCGCGCTCCTCGTTGCGCTTGAGCAGACGCGGCTTGCCGAACTCCGCCGTGAAGAGCTCGTGGATGGCCACGACCAGCGCATCCGCGCCCTTCTTGCGCTCGATCATGACGCGCGCTTCAGAGAGCAGGCCTGAGCTCGGGTCGAGGGTCCAGACGGCCTCGATGCCGTCCTGCTTGCCCTGAGCGAAGCTCCACTTTTCGACGGAGCTGGGGCGGAACCACGTCGGCTTCTTGAGCTGATCGCGCGGGGTGCCCAGCGCGAGGCCGAGGGGCTGGTGGTTGGAGAGCAGCAGGGCGCGCAGGGAGGCCGGGATTTCCATGTCTTGGGACTCCCTTACGCGCATTTTCGCTCGCTGCGTACGATCCTGTTCGAAGCCCTCGGCCCGGCCCTCTCCCAAAGGGACAGGGAGACAGGTCAGCGGCAGTAGCCCGACGCATTGCAGGTGCCTGAGGCGCAGGCGACCTGCTGACACCTCGGCAGACACACGCCGTGGCTGCCGGCCCCGTTGCTGAAGTCGCAGACATACCCGGTCCTGCAGGTCGACTGCCCCGTCCCCGGAGACGTGCAGTCCTGCAGGCATTGACCGCCCGGAGTGCACCAGCCCGTCGCGCCCGCGAAGAAGCCGCCACACAGCTGCTCGGTGAGGAAACACGTGCCGGTGCAGTACCCGCCACCCGGCCAGGACGTGCGGCACTCGGCCGAGCCCAGGATCGGCTGGTAGCACTGCGAAGTCGCGGTGCAGGGAGAGCCCGTTCCCAACTCGGTCGCGCTGCAGACCTGGCACGCGTTGCATTGCGCCGGGGCGCTGCAGGTCGAACACGCCGCGCCCCCGGTGCCGCACGCCGAGTCGACCGTACCCGCCACGCAGGTGCCGCCTGAGCAGCAGCCGCCCGGGCAGGTCGCCGCGCCGCAGGAGAGGATCGCCCCTTCGGTGCCCAACACGCTCACCGCCCCCGCCGGAGTGGCCGGGGTGTCGATGATCACGAACAGCGTCACCGTCGAGCCGGTGGTGTTGTTCCACGCGGCCGTCTCCGTCACGCCCGCGGCGCCCGCGTTCGCGCCCGCCACGCAGGTCCGTGAACCGCACGCGGTCAGGCTGGTGGCGAAGTTCACCGTCACATCGAGCCCGGTCGCCGGGGTCGCCGTCACCGTCAGGCTGCGGTTGTTCGGCACCGTGTACGCCAACACGAAGTCAGGCCCTACCGACGGCGTGACGCAGCCGGTGCCGACGCCCTGGTAGTCGTCGGAGTAGGTCGACGGCGTGCGCGAGACCGAGGTGCCACTCACCGCGTTCACGGGCGAGCTGCAGTTCTCTCCCGCCGCCGGTACCGCCGAGCTGGCCGAGAGGGTGTACGAGCCGTTGGTGCCGGTCGCGCTGTAGTCATCCACGATGATGAAGATCGTCGCGGCGCTCAGCCCGGTGTTCGTCCACGTCACCGTCTCGGCTTGGTTCGCGTTGCCGGTGTCGATCGAGGCGACGCATGCCGCGCTCGCCCCCACACACGCGGTGGAGCTGCCCGTCACCAGGCTCACCGTGGGATCGAACGTGCTCACCGTGGGCGTCACCGTCACCGTCAACCGCTGACCTGCCGGCACCGACACCCGCACCACCCGGTCGATGCCCTGGGTGCCGGTGCAGCCGTTGGCGCTGCCCGAGATGAAGTCGTTCGCGAAGCCCGACAGCGATTGGCTCATCGAGATCGGCAACGAGAGCAGCGGCGCGGTGTCACACCGATCGCCCGTCAACCCGCCGCCGGAGCAGCTGCCGCCGCTGCAGGTCTGCGCGCCCGAACAGGTGCTGCACGAAGCGCCGCCCGCTCCACACGAAGCGCTCGAGGTGCCGCTCTGGCAGACATCACCCTGGCAACACCCGCTGGGGCACGTGTTCGCGTTGCAGGTGGCCACGCACGAGGTGCCGTTGCACACCTGGTTGCTCCCGCAGGAGCCGCACGTCGCGCCGCCCGTTCCACACGCGGCCTGCATGGTGCCCGGCTGGCACACGTTGCCCTGGCAGCAGCCGCCGGGGCAGGTGGTGGGGCCGCAGCTGGAGATGCACTGCGTGCCGTTGCAGCTCTCGCCCGCGCCGCAGCTGGCGCACTCGCCGCCGCCGGTGCCACACGCGCCGCTCGCGGTTCCGGGCTGGCAGACGTTGTTGGCGCAGCAGCCACTCGGGCACGTGCTGGCATTGCAGACGAAGCGGCAGGCGCCCGCCACGCAAGACTCGGCGCCCGAGCAGGTGCTGCAGCTGCTGCCGCTGCTGCCACACGCGCTGGGGGAATTTCCGCTCAGACACACGCTGCCGGAGCAGCACCCGCCGGGGCAGGTGGCCGCGTTGCAAGTCGAGCCGCCACTGCACACGCCCGCGTTGCACGTCTGACCGCTCGCGCACACGCCGCAGGTCTGCCCGCTCTGGCCACACGCTGAGGTGTTGGTGCCGGCCATGCAGACGGTCCCCTGGCAGCAGCCGTCAGGGCAGTTCTCGGCGTTGCAGGTGGTGCCGCCGCTGCAGCGTCCGCTGGTGCAGCTCTCGCCGCTGCCACAGGCGTTGCAGACCGCCCCGCCCGAGCCGCAGGTCGAGGTGGTCAACCCGGTCTCGCAGCGGTTTCCGTTGCAGCAGCCCTGGCAGTTGCCCGGGTTGCAGGTGCTCCCGGTGCACTGGTTGTCGGAGCACGTTCCGTTGCTGCACGCGCTGCACGCCTGGCCGCCGCTTCCACACGCCGAAGTCGCGTTGCCCGGCTGGCAGACCCCATTGGCGCAGCAGCCTCCGCAGCTCGCCGGGCCGCAGCTGCTGGTGCCGCCGCCTCCACCGATCGATCCGCCTCCGGTGCCACCGCCGCTGCCGCCGCCCGAACCGGTGCCGCCGCCCGTGTTCCCCCTCGGCAGGCAGAAGCCCAGGTTGCACGAGGTATCGGTGCCGCACTGGGCGCAGACCTGACCGCCCGTGCCGCAGCCGAGCTCACCCGTACCCACGAGGCATGCGTCGGTGGCCGGGTCACAACACCCGGTGCAGGTGCTGGGACTGCATTTCGCGGGCGCAGGGGAAGAACACGCCGCACCACAACCGAGCATCGACAGGAGCAGGAGGAGGCGCATCACGACCGCCAGACCCCCGAGCCTCGATCGAAGTGCACCTTTGTGGGACACCTCTGTAGAGAATGTCGCCATGAGCTCCGAGAAGGTGGTGTTTGCGCAGTCGATGGAAGGCATCTACCGGGCGCTCACGCCACACACCCCACAGGAGCGCGCGGCGTTCTTGAAGGCCGGCGTGAAGACCGGCGACCACTTCGATGCCGCCTATCCCATTCAGGCCTGGCTCGACATTCTCGACGCCTCCGCCGCCAGCCGCTTCGCGCATCTGCCCGAGTTGGAGCGCTACACCGAGGTCGGCCGCGTCTTCTTTCTGGGCTTCGGCAAGACCCTGATGGGCTCGGCGGTGTTGGGGCTGCTCAAGGTGATCGGCCCCCGTCGCACCCTCGATCGCCTGACCCGCAACTTCCGCAGCGCCAACAACTTCACCGTGGGCACCTTCGAGTCGCTCTCCCCCAACCACCACAAGGTTCACATCAACTGGACCGCCCGGCCGGGGTTCTACCTGGGGCTCATCGAGTCGGGCTGCGCCCACGCCGGGGCGAAGGCGCTGAGCGTCACCGTGCTGGAGACCAAAGACCTGGGCACCTTCTATGAGGTGAAGTGGGCTTGAAATGAAGTGACCAGTCGGTCATAACTGCCTCGTCATCTCGAGGAGGCACATCATGTTGGGTATCCCGCTGGGTCTGGCCGCGTCGAACGCTGGGGAGTGGTTCCTTCACAAGCACATGCTTCACGGCCTGGGCAAAAGCCGGAAAAGCTTCTGGGCTTTTCACTGGCACGAGCACCACCGCGAGGCCTTCAAGAACGACATGAAGGATCCGCAGTACACGCGCAGCCTCTTCACCTGGTCACCTCAGGGCAAAGAAGCGCTGGCGCTCGCGCTCGGTGCGGTGGCCACCATTCCGCTCTTCCCGGTGGCGCCGTTCTTCGCGGGCACCGTGTGGTTCTCGATGCTCCGCTACTACCGGATTCACAAGAAGAGCCACCTCGACCCCGCGTGGGCGCGCAAGAACATGCCGTGGCACGTGGATCACCACATGGGCAAAGACCAGAACGCCAACTGGTGCGTGACGCACCCGTGGTTCGATTACGTGATGAAGACCCGCAAGCCCTACTCGGAAGATCCGAGCGGCGCGTTGCCGGAAGGCGCGAAAGGCGGGCTGCTCTCGCGCATGTGGGCGGGCCTGAAGGAGGGCCGCAAAGCCCCCGTGATGCCTGCCGCCACGCCGGTGAAGTTGCGAGCGGTTTCTTAGAAGTTCGCTTCGAGGCCGACGGTCAACGCCACGTCGGTCTCCTTGCGGGTCAGGCCGTCGGAGCCCTGGGGGGGCATCGAGTCGAAGTTCACCAGCACCGCGGTGTTCAGCGAGAGGTTCTCGGTGAGGCGCGCGCTGAGCTTGGTGTTGTTGTTGATCAGCAGGCGGCCCAGGGTGGGCGCGAGCAAGAAGGGCACGAACTCGAGCTCTTCGGTGAGGCGCACGTCCTTGGAGAAGCTCCAGCGCAGGGTGATGGCGGCGCGCGGCGCGAGGATCACGATGCCGTAGTCGGTCACGGTGGCGGGCACGGGGAAGTACTGGAAGCGGGTCTCGTAACCAGCGCGCATCGCGAGGTCGAGGCGCAGGTAGAACTTCTCCAGGTCGCCTTCTTTCTTGTTGAAGAAGGTCAGGCCGGCGCCGAGCTCACCGATCGAGCGCGACTCGATGTTCTTCATGTGATCGAACTCGGTGCCCACCAGGCCAAACAGCGCGGCGAAGCTGTCGCCCAGGGTGCGGTCGAGGCGCACGGTGCCCAGGGCGCGGCGCGCGGTGATGGAGGAGTTGGCCGACGCGTTGGTGTCGGGGTTGGCCAGGCCGTAGGCGCCGTTGGCGCGAATGCCGAGCGCCCACTTCTCCCACTTGCGGTCGGCGGCGGCGCTGCCGGTCACCGTGAGGGTCTGGCTGTTGCCGGTGATGAAGGTGAGGCCCACACCCACGTTGCCGATCCACACGTCCTTCTTCTTGTCGGCGACGGCGGCGGCGGCGGTACCCGGCAGGGGCCCAGCCACGGCGTCGGCGATGCGCATCGCGGCTTCGGCGGCCAGCTGCGCGGCAGCGGCGGCCTTCTCAGCGGCGGCGGCCGAGCGGTCGGCTGCGCTCAGCTCGACGGGAACGGTCGTGGCGGCGGCAGCATCTGACTGCGCGAGAACGGCGGAGAGGGCGAGCGACAGAAACATGTGTAGTCTCCAAAGTGGTTGAAGCGGTTGCCCTATAGGACGGAACAAGGGCCAATCCACAGAAACGTGAGGACGACGTGGCCGCAGTGAAATGGATCTTCGTGGTGGTGTTCGGGCTCGGCAGCGCAGGTGCGCTCGCCATGGCTGTGGTCAGCGGGGGCGAGCCGTACGCGGCCACTTCCCGCACCGCGCCCCCGATTGCGCTTCGTCAGTTCCCCGAGATGGTGGCGAGCGCGGGTCTGCCGAAGACGCCCGATGTGGTGAAGACGCCCATCGCTGAGCCGGTGGCGGAGAAGGCGCCTGAGCCCGTGGCCGAGAAGGCGCCCGAGCCGGTCGCTGCGAAGCCGGAGCCCGTGGCCGCCAGGCCCGAGCCGGTGGTTGCGAAGCCGGCGCCGGTCGCTCCCAGGCCCGAGCCCGTGGTGGCGAAGCCCGAACCGGTCGCCCCCAAGCCGGAGCCGGTGGCTGCGAAGCCTGAGCCCGTCGCTCCGAAGCCCGAGCCGGTGGTCGCGGCGCCCAAGGCCCCTCCGGCGGAAGGCGTGCTCAACCTGCGCGCGACCGACACCGCCGACGTGTACCTCGACGGAAAGAAGCTGGGCGGCTCACCGCTGATGGGCATCAAGGCGAAGGTGGGCAATCACAAGGTGCGCTTCGATTGTTACGACGCGGCCGGCAACACGGTCGCGGGCCCGGTGCAGACCATCGCGGTGAAGGCCGATGCCGAGGTCGAGGTCGAGTACCCCTGTCCGGTGGAGTGACGGTTCGCGAGGCAGAAGTGCTCCCTCGACTGCGTTCGATTCGAAGGTGTGCGTCTGTTCCTTCGGAGGAAACCGCCGGCGAAGCCGGTCTCCGTGGCGCTACTCAGCGGCCGGCGCCACGCGAGGCCGCACCAGCAAGCTCTGACACCCGCGGCCGAAGGGGCCCTTCTCGTCCCACAAGCGCGTATCCGACAGGCCCACGCCATCCTTCGTGGTGGTGGTGTGCGCCTCGAGACAGATCCACTCGCCTTTGGGGCGCCGCAGCAGCGACACGTTCAAGTCGGCGTTCACGAAGGTGAACTTCGAGAAGTCCATCACCTGCGCCACACCATTGCCCGAGTCCGCCGCGCACACCGTGCGAACGAACGGAGACGGCTTCTCCTCGGGCAGCAGCGGCACCTTCATGCGCATCCACACCGCGACGGGCGACTGGCCCAGCTTGCCGCGCGCGAACCGCATCTCCATCGACGTCTGGTACCCGACCTCGGTGGGGAAGAAGCCGAACTCGAACGGCTCGAGCGAAGCGGGCGGGGTGGGGCCCTTCTCCACCGGAAGATCGAGCTCGATGGGCACCTTCTTGAACGCCAGCGCATGCGCGCGGATGAGCGGCTTGCCATCCGCCTCCAGCACCGCGGTGCCGCGCCGGGCATTCGCGCCCTCGGTGGCCACCTCGGTCTTCAGGGTGAGCTTCGCGAAGGGCACCGGCCGCAGCAATTCGAAGGTCACCCGCACCAGCTGAAAATCATCGGGCAGCGCGCGCTCGAAGCCGCGGGTCACCAACGCCGACGGCGGGCCGCCATGCAGGTACTCCGCGCTCCAGGGACCGGTCGAGTGCGCCTGGGGAAAGAAGCCATCACCGTCGGGAACGAAGAACGCGTCGGTCATCGTTCTTTCATACGCGCTCTGCGAGCTGATAACTGCACTGCGTGTGAGTGACCTCCCCGCCTGTCCCAAGTGCAGCTCGGCCTTCACCTATGAAGACGGGGCGCTCCTGGTCTGCCCCGAGTGCGCGCACGAGTGGTCGCCGAACGCCGCGCCGAAAGCGGAGGCCGCCGAAGAAGGCCTGGTGGTGAAAGACGCGCACGGCACCCGGCTCGCCGAAGGTGACTCGGTCACCATCATCAAGGATCTCAAAGTGAAGGGCGCCACCTCGGCCCTCAAGGTCGGCACCAGGGTGAAGAACATTCACCTGGTGGAAGGCGACCACAACATCGACTGCAAGATCGACGGCTTCGGCGCGATGCAGCTCAAGTCGGAGTTCGTCAAGAAGTCCTGAACGTCAGCTCGCAGCATCCGCCCAGCGCACCTCGTACAGCGTGTCGACGGCGCCCTGTTCGAACTGCACCCGGGGCTCGAAGCCACCGGTGAACAGCACCATCGCCTCGATGGAGCCCGCCAGCAGATCAGGGATCGGGCTCACCTCGTTGACGCGGATCTTCACGTGGTGCGGCTCGACCAGCTCGACCCTCGCCTGCATGGAGTTGTTCGTCTGGCGAAAGGTCATCGGGCTGCGCCCCCCACCGCCTTCCAGCGATCGGCGAGCTGAGGGCGCTGCGTCTGAGGCATCGACTCCATGATCGAGACGAAGGCGGCATCAAACAGAAGTCGCTCGGACAGCTCCATTTCCCTGCTGTTACCTCAGCTCACTCTTCGGGGTGTACTCCCGTGGGTCAGCATCGAGAAGATCGTGTTCGTCTTGCGCGAGCACCGCCTTGAGCAATGGATGCTGGAACTTTCGTTTGGCGGTGATCGCATAGAAGGTCTCGAAGAGCCCCGGCACCACGCAGTGTTCGCTCAACACGCCCTCACGGAGCTCGTCGCGCACCACGATCGACGGCACCAACGCCAGGGCTTTGGAGTCGCGCGCCAAGAGCCGCATCGTGGCCATGTCATCGACCTCTGCGAGGATCCTGACTCGAACGCCCAGTTGCTCGCACAACGCGTCGAACTCCGACCTGATCTCGCTCTCGCGCCCAGGAACGATCATCGGGGTCTCGCCGATGCCCCTGGGAAACCGGAAGCCCTTCTTCTCTGTCGCCCCGACGATGCTGACCGGCTGTCGGGCAATGCGCCGACATCGGAGCTTCTCGCCCCGTTCGCGCCCGGGAGGCCGGTTGGCCAACACGAGATCGACGGCGTGGCTTTCGAGCCGAAGGAGCAGCTCATCGAAGACGCCCGACTCGAGGTAGAGCCGCACGTCGGATTGCGCGAGGAGCGGTCTGACGAAGGACTCCTGAAAGTTTCGTGACAGCGTCGCGACGGCGCCGATTCGCAGCAGTTGCTCTTGCTGCCGGCCCCGCTCGAGCGTCGAAACCAGCTGACTGCCTGCCGCGAATATCTCCTCCGCGTAGGCGAGCACGAGCTTCCCCGCTTCGGTCAGCTCGAGCCGTCGCCCCGCTCTGAGGAACAAGGCATTGCCCAGCTGCGCCTCGAGTTGCTGAATCTGGGCGGACAACGCCGATTGCGCGACGCGCAGGCGCGCAGCCGTTCGCGTCAGGTTGCCCTCATTCGCCACGGCCCAGAAATACCGAAGGTGGTGAAAGTTGATCTGCTCGACGTTCAAGTTGGTTCTCCAAAACAGAACGATATGAGCGTTTTAATGTGTTTTTCAAGAACGACGCCTGCCCGGTACACGCTGGTGCATGAACACGCTCGCGGAATGGTTCCCAGTCGTCCCCGTCATCGCATGGGGGATTCCTTCGATGCTCGCGCTCGCCGGGGTGGCCGCGCCGCGGAGGGCGGGCCTCGCCACTGGCGTTGCGCTGGGGTGTGCGCTGCTGTTCACGCTCGCCGCCGGTCTGACCCGAGAGGCTGCGCTCAGCACCAGCCTGGGGGTGCGCGTCGACGCGATCACGTGCGTGATGCTGCTCCTCGTCACCGGGCTGGGGGCTGTCGTCGTTCGATTCTCGCGAACGTATCTTCAGGGCGAACCAGGGCTGCCGAGGTACCTGCGCTGGCTGCTGCTGACGCTCAGCGCGGTGACGGCGCTGGTCATCGCGAACAATCTGCTGGTCGTGTCTCTGGGGTGGATGGCGACCAGCCTTGCGCTGCACCAGCTGCTGACCTTCTTCGGTGACCGCACTCCGGCGCTCGTCGCAGCCCACAAGAAGTTTCTCGTGAGCCGGCTCGCTGACGTCTTTCTCCTGGTCTGCCTGGGCTTCATCTACCGCAACGTCGGCAGCCTGGAGCTCGACCTCATCGCCCAGTGGGCCCACGCGCACCCCGAGCTCACGCCCTCGATGCACGTCGCCGCTGCGCTCCTCGTCGTCGCCGTGGCGCTCAAGTCTGCGCAACTCCCGTTTCATGGCTGGCTGATTCAGGTCATGGAGGCGCCGACCCCGGTTTCCGCGCTGCTGCACGCGGGCATCGTGAACATCGGCGGCTTCGTGCTGATCCGGCTGGCTCCCTTGATGGTTCACGCGGGGCCCGCGCAGATGCTCCTCGTCGTCATCGGCCTGACCTCTGCCGTGGTCGCCGCGCTGGTGATGACGACGCGGGTCAGCGTGAAGGTCGCGTTGGCGTGGTCCACCTGCGCGCAGATGGGCTTCATGCTCGTGCAGTGTGGCCTGGGCTTGTGGCACCTGGCCCTGCTCCATCTCGTGGCGCACTCGCTCTACAAGGCCCATGCGTTTCTGAGCTCGGGCACCGTCGTGCACAGCTGGCTCCTGCAGTCTTCGACCAGGCGCCGCGCGTTGCCCTCCCTGACTCGTCTGGCCCAGGTCTGCCTCCTGACGCTGGGGATGGCGGCGGCGGGCAGCGCCGTTCTTCGCCTTCCCACCTTCGCCGGAGCTGAGGTGAACGGCTTGTCGACCCTCCTGTTGGCCCTGGCGCTCGTGCCGCTGCTGGTCAACGGGGCGGGGGGGCTCCGAATCGCCGGTGTGATGGTGCTGTCTCTGGCCTGGCATGCCGCGGCCGCGCACCTGATTCCGGTTCCGGCCGGTGCTGTGAACGGGCTCGCCTGGGGGCTCGTCTGCGTCGGCTTCGTCGGGCTCTTCGTCACGAAAGCCTCGATGCAGCTGTTTCCCGAGGGTCGGCTCACCCGCGCCCTCTACCCCTGGCTCTTCGCCGGGCTCTACCTCGACGAGCGCTTCACCCGCGTCACGTTTCTGGTCTGGCCGCCTCGGCTCACGCGCCCCCTGGCCCTGCCTCAACTCATCCACACCCCCGAGACCCTGGAAGGACACACGTGAACACCGCGAACGTCTCCATCGCCGCTTTTCGTCACCTCTCCCACGGCACCGAGGAGGCCGCGAAGCTGAACCTCGAGCAGGCCGTTCAGGGTGCCTGCTCGCGCATTGCCCCGACCTGGCCGCTCGATCGTTTCATCGCGGTCAATCCCTTCTGGGGATCCGTCGAGGAGTCGCTCCCCGAGGTGGCTGGAAAGTTGAAGGCCCTGTCAGGTGCCGAGCTGCTCATGCCACGCGCCTGGTTCAGGCAGGCGCATCGCGACGGCTTGTTGCGTGATGAGCACCTCGAGGCTGCGCTCGAGTCGAGCGATTCAGGTCTTTCACTGGGCGAACTGAAGGCGCTGCTTCAACGAGACGAACCTGCGCCTTCGACGCGTGTGCGGGTCGTCGACGTCATCGATGGCCAACGAGATCTCGTTCACGAGGTGTCGTGGCGATCCTTCGTCACACACCACGTGAGCCAGTTCTGCGCCTCCTACTTCGATGAGGGGCAGGCGCAGCTGGGCCCCGATCGGCAAGGAGGGCTCTATCTCAGCTGGCGCCGGCACGCCGTGGCCGACCGAAGCGCAGCGCTCCTGATGGGTGCGCCAGCCGACCGGCTCTGCCCCGCCGACCTGCCCGCGACCGCACGCGAACTGACCCAGACGGCGCTCGCCGCGCTCCACGTTTCGCCGCAACACCACGAGAGCTACCTGTGGAGTCTGCTGCTGGACCAGAACGGGTGGGCGTCGTGGTGCGCCTACCGGCGGTGGACAGCGCGCCTGGAAGGGCGTGACGACGACGCCCTCTCCGATCTGATCGCCATTCGCCTGGCCTGGGAGTGGATGCTCCATGCGGCCGGAGGAGACGAGGTCTCCCGCCGGTGGAAGGGGGCGATGGCGAGCTGGAGTCAGGTCGACGCGACCGCTTTGGCCTTCAGGTCGAACGATTGGCTGTTCCAGACGGCGATGGAAATCGCCTGGCGGGAGCCGGTGCTGCGCGCCTTGCCCGCGGGCCTGCGCACCCCCCGAGGCGTGACGCCCGCGGTGCAGGCGGTCTTCTGCATCGACGTGCGCTCGGAGGTCTTTCGGCGCTCCCTCGAAGCCTCCGCCGCTTCGATTCAGACCCTCGGGTTCGCAGGCTTCTTCGGCATTCCCATGGAATACCAGCCGCTCGCGTCCCCCACGGCGCGACCGCAGCTCCCTGGCCTGCTCGCCCCCCGAATGCGTGCCGTCGACACCGGTCTGAGCGGTGAGGTGGTCGAGCGAAGAGAGCGGGCGCTCGGCCAGGCTGCGTCGTGGCGGTCCTTCAAGACCGATGCGCTGTCGACCTTCACTTTCGTCGAAGCGCTCGGGCCGACGTACGCAGGCGCGCTCCTCACAGACAGCCTGGGCCTCAACACGCCTCGCAGCGCCGACAGCGCAGGTCTCGGCGTCGAGGAACACCAAGCGCGCAGGTTGAGTCTGGTGGGCGCCACCGGGAGCGCCCTCGAGCTCCAGGCCCGCTGCGACCTCGCCACGGGGATGCTTCGAGGCATGAGCTTGACCCGTGACTTCGCGAGGCTCGTCTTGCTCGCGGGGCACGGGAGCCAGACTCACAACAACCCGCACGCCGCGGGGCTCGATTGCGGAGCGTGCTGCGGACAAACCGGCGAGGTGAACGCGCGGGTCGCCGCGGCCCTGCTCAATGACCGCGAGGTTCGTATCGGTCTGGCGCAAAGAGGAGTCACCGTGCCTGAAAGCACCTGGTTCGTCTCGGCGCTCCACAACACGACGACCGACGAAGTCGAGCTGTTCGAACTCGATGCACTTCCACCCTCTCATCGGGATGACCTCCAGACCCTCCGCGCCTCGCTCCTCGAGGCGGGCGCCCGAACCCGTGCCGAGCGTGCAGCGGCGCTGGGCCTCGAGGTCGGCGAGACCTCGAAGCTCCATCGCTCGATTCGAGCGCGCACCAACGATTGGGCGCAGGTTCGGCCCGAATGGGGGCTCGCCAACAATGCGGCCTTCATCGTCGCGCCGCGCGAGCACTGCCGGCACCTGAACCTTCAGGGGCGCTCGTTTCTTCACGAGTATCGGCACCAGGAAGATGA